>JASJAZ010000126.1 GCA_030066785.1 Desulfobacterales bacterium
CCGTCTTTTCCTAACCTACACGCCCAATTGAAAGCCAATGATTGGCTTTCTGTTCCTAGAGTTGCCAAAAAAACATCAGGTGTGCGGATATAATCGTTATTCTGCAAACCAACGATTTCCGCCAGCCGATCAAAGCCAATCGCAAAACCCGTGGCGGGGATATCCGGCCCACCAACCAATTTTACCAGACCATCATAGCGGCCACCTCCCGCCACGGCGCTTTGCGCACCGAGGGAACCGGTTTGGATTTCAAATGTGGTGCGGGTGTAGTAATCAAGACCCCGAACCAGACGTTTGTCGACCTCATAAGGAATACGCAGTCCGGTGAGGTGCTCTTCCACAACATTGAAGTCTTTTTTGCAATCATCACACAAATAATCGAGAATAGAGGGCGCCTCGGCTAATACTTCGCGACACGTCGGCACTTTGCAATCCAATACCCTGAGCGGATTTCGATCCCGTCGTCGAACGCAATCAGCACATAAATGATCGCTGACGGTAACCAACATTTCGCGTAACGCCTTGCGAAAATTCGGACGGCATTCGGGACACCCCAGCGAATTGATATGCGCTTTTACGTCCGCAACCTGCAACTGTGCGAACAAAGTTGTCAGAATAAAAATTAATTGGACATCAATCAAGGGTGAGGCCACCCCGAAAACTTCAGCATCAATTTGATAAAATTGCCGATAACGGCCTTTTTGAGGCCTTTCCCGTCGAAACATGGGCCCAATGGTAAAAAGCTTTTGTTCTGGATCTTGAGCATATAGTTTATGCTGCACATAGGATCGCACCATGGATGCCGTGGCCTCCGGCCGCAGGGTGATCAGGCTGCCCTTGTGATCCGGGAAGGTGTACATTTCCTTTTCCACGATATCCGTATCTTCGCCAATACTGCGGGCGAAAAGCTCCGTCCGTTCCATGATGGGAATACGGATTTCTTTAAAACCGAAGTTTTCTAATAGATCCCGGGCGGTATTTTCAATCTTTTGCCAAAGTTCTGACTCACCTGGCAAAATGTCCTTGAATCCTCGAATCAGTTGTATCATGGCCAAAGGTTCCCTTGCTCAGAGCTATTGAAAACAAAGGACTAAAAAGAAACAGGGGCTTTGGTGCGATTCCGGCTTAGACCGAATTACCCACGCCCCCTAACCATTTATTAAAATAAGTATTTGGTAAAATTTAGCGTATTTAGCCTAACCGCCAACCAGAAGTCAACCTAATTATTCAGTGGCCAACACTGTCGGTCGATCCAATCACTATAGTGCTATGCATAAATAGAGCGGATGGAAAATGCACAAGCAAAACAGTGCCTGAAAAGCTGCCCAAATGACTGATTTAAAGCATATAAGATAACAGTTTAAATCGATGCCATCCAATGTGAACCTATATCTGCTTCAATTTGAGTGGGTTCAGGCCAAGTTTGGTATTTGCATCTTCTAGTTGAGTGGAACCCGAAATAACTGCCACGGCATGCGGACGTTCAGGCTGATCGAAATATTTTTCCGCCGTTTCTAGAATATCCTTGCGCGTCATCTTTAGCAAACGCTGCTTAAACTGCTCCCGGGCTTCATCGGACAGACCAATTATTCGGCGGAAATAGGCTTTACGAGCAGCCGGACCGGGTGGATCGGGTTTGTCAATTTCCGAACAGATTTGCAAGATGGCCTCATTGATATCCTCATCGCCATATTCACCGGAGCGTATGAAATGGCCTACCGTATTAAATACATTTAATGATGATACGATATGCGGATCGCGGTAGGAGGCTAAGCAGAACAAACCGTTTTCGGGATTGTAAATGGCAAAGCCGCCGTACGCTCCGCCCTTTTCGCGGATTTCCCGATGCAGATAGAGCGAGCGCAGCATTTTACCGATAATTGCCAGCGCTGGAGAATCGGAATGCGCCATGGGAACGGTCTCAAAGGTTTGAGCCACAAAAGAGACTGCTGTTGAAGTTTGCCAACCTTCCCGCGGCATAAGAGTCTCCGGAGATAACGGCGGAGCCTGAAATCCATCCTGGTCACCAGCCGCCAGCCGTTCCCGCAATGACGCAAAGGGTATTTGGGCCGCAGATAACGCCTCTTTTTCTCCAAAAAGGGCCATTTGCATATTGGCGCTTGCAAACAATCGGCGAGCTAAAATCTTTAAATCATCAGATAATCGTTGCAGGGATTTCTCGTCGAGTTTAGCGGTCAAGGCCTTAATAAATTTTATTTGGTGAACGCCATGCCAATGCTCATTTAAAAGGCTAGCGCTGGAAAAATTGCGGGCCGATAACGAAATGGCCAGCCGGTGGCCGTTGTGCACGATCATCGATTCAAGACCCGCGCGGTATTCAAGCAGAAGTGTTTTTAAGCGCGTCAGATCGGAGAAATCGTATTCGGTCATTAGTTCTGTGAGAATCTCAAACATTTTATCTTGGTTGCGCTGCAGGGCCTTGCCATTGAAATTGACAAATGACAGGCAGCGGCCATCCCCGTCAAATCGTGTGTGTGCACTGGCAGCTAAGCCGATCCCACCGGTATAAGCGTCTATGCGGCGGGCCGTCTCAACATAGTCATGTCGGCGGGTACCGATTTTCGTGGCGACATGGCAGAAAAAAGGGACCAAGTCGATTTGCTGGGCGTTCAACAGACCCGTACCGATCGCCGCTGAAAAATAGACAATATCGAATACGGGCTGCTCGTAAATGGTTGTGTTGGCAATGCGATCAGTGGACGACGGCTGAATTTTTGTAACACTGGGGGGAATCTCGCTTAGCGACAGGGTTGGTAATACGGATAGATCTTCTTTCGAATCCTGCAATTTTTGCAACGCGGCGGCATCCTGTTTGATCCGCTCCGTTTCGTCGGCCGACAGTTGCGCTTGTATTGTGGCTAAAGACTGTTCCAATTGGGCCTGTTTTCGTGTTTCCATCTCCTGATCGGGCATCAGGGTGAAGCGCACGCGATGTGGATTATCAAGTAAATATTTGCGGATATACCTTTCAAAAAAAGGTCCCGCCGCCGCTTCAGTTTGAATCCGGCGGATATCCTCATCAAATTGAAAGATTTTAACCGGATCGCCGCCATGAAACCAACTGCCCGCAAAAGAGACCAGGAGCTTGATGCCGAATGGATAGGGCGTATTGGTAATCTCTTTGCGGTGAAATTCAATCTGGTGAATAGCGGCCTCGATTAACCGGGAATCAATGCCATCGGTTACCAGTTGATTCAAGGTATCGAAAACAATTGTTTCAATCTGTTCTAAAGAATCCTTGACGACATCTTTCAAGCCGCAAGCAAAGAGCGTGTCGCGATTATCCGCATCAAAGCCGGACCCATCACTGAGTGCCGATCCCAGCCCGGAATCGATCAGGGCTTTGCGCAGGGGAGAGGCTGAATTGCCGAGCAGAATCTGTTCAAGCAGCACCAGCACCAGCACTTCAAACGTATCTTTGATATCAGCCACCAGCCATGCCAGGCATGCTTGGCATTTCTTGGCAGGATCCTGGTCCTTGGACAAAGGATACGTATAGGTAACGGTTTGGGGGGCATCCCAGCGCGGCTGATTTGGGACCGTTGTGCCCGGATCGATGCGATCGTACTGATCCAAAATTTTGGACTCAATAAATGCCAGATGATCTTGTAAAGCAATATCACCGTAAGTAAAAAAAAACGCATTGCTAGGGTGATAGTGCTGGGCGTGAAATTGTTTTAGCTGCTCATGGGTTAGCGTTGGTATCAATGCAGGATCACCCCCCGAATTGTAGCGATAGGTTGTATCTGGATAAAGTGCATTTAACAAGGAGCGAACCATCACCTGGTCGGGCGATGACATGGCGCCTTTCATTTCATTATAAACGACCCCCTTATACACCAGTGACAAATGGCCGGAATCGTTGGATGCATTATCAAATTCTAAACGATGGCCTTCTTGTTTGAAGCTAAGCGCATGCAGTTGAGGAAAGAAAACGGCATCCAGGTAAACATCCATCAAATTATAGTAATCTTTTCGATTCTGCGTCGAAAATGGATACATGGTCCAGTCCGAAGCCGTGAAGGCATTCATAAAGGTGCTCAGGCTGCGTTTCAACATGGCAAAAAATGGATCGCGGACCGGAAACTTGTCAGAACCGCACAGCACGGTATGCTCTAAAATATGCGCCACGCCGGTTGAATCGGCCGGCACCGTCTTAAAGGCCACTGCAAAGGTATTCTCTTTATCTTTATTGCTGATATGAACATGCTGAGCTCCGGTGGCAAGGTGCTCCAATTCATAAAAAAAAGAGCGGATTGTCTTTAATTCGACGATCCGCTTAATTTGGTAGCCTTCAATCTCGAGACCTTCGGCGAGGCCCGGATTCCGTTCATCTGAGTTAGTTTGCATCGTCTTTTTTTCCATAATTAGCAGTCATTGTTTATTTAAACAGTTGTAAGTCTAATGGGTATGTAGTGCCTATCCTATTCGCAATTGCCGCCCGGCCTTGCTGAGGCCGCCTTTTATTGTCAAAAATTAGGTGGCGGTATATATTCCACGACTTTTTCGTGTAATTTTTCCCAGCTTATGAAGTCGGAAAATGATGTTGCGCAATTTTTTTTCATCATAGGTTGTTCTGGCCTGAATTTGCGCGAAACCGATTCCCTGTTTAAAGCGCTTGATAACATTTAATACCGTATCTGATGCGGTGGGGGCAGCAGTAATGACAGTTTGGTCGCCGGCAGCTCTTTGGGTAGACGTAGGCCTCACGGACCGGGAGCCGTATTCTCTAATCAATCGCTCAATACGATCCAAGCGCACAATCATTTTATCGACATCCTTGCGGGTAGGGATATTGTATTGTTGCATGAAGAATTTAACCATGGCATCAAAACTAACTGATTTACCTTTTCTTCTCGTCATAATGTCCCCCTTAGATCAAAGTTGACCGCCAAATCCCTATCGGTAACAATACTAAACATTTGTAATCATTTTGCAAACGTAATTAATGGCCCAACAAAAGTCAAGATCGCGAAATAGTTGTAGTATGAAAGCGGCTGCAGTTTGTTGAGGATTAACTATCATCAAACTAATTTCGCAACCTTAAAATGATCGCAATTCCCCCAACACCAGTCCAAATAGGGCCGTATCAATGGTCAATCTTTTCTTTTTTTGACATTATAGGTCAGCTGCGATACTTTTCAGACCATCAATGTATTGATAGGCAACCTGCACAGGGTTGCATATAAATTGGCCTACGGATCGGTCCGAGGCCAGATATGTATCTGAACTATTAAAATAGAACAAATCGATTTGTCTTTTAGACACGATAACCACAAGCATCCTGATGGGGAAACTTCCCCGTAAATTGGCTTAACTGCTATCACCTCTGGATTTTAACGGTATGCGCATCGTCACATTAGGCATCTTGCGACTCCCGAACAATCCTTGAAATAATGACATACTGGTTAAAATTTTAATCATGACATCACCACGAACGATCCTCAAAGCCAATCTAATCAAGCCCAGGAAAGCCCTCGGGCAAAATTTTTTGAGTGATCAAAATGTCGCCAAATCAATCGTTGCACACGCCGGCATCAGGCCTGATGATACCGTCTTGGAGATTGGTGCCGGCTTGGGCGCTTTAACAATACTTGCTGCCCAGGCTGCCGCGCGCGTAATTGCCGTAGAAAAAGACCATCAGATTGTTCAGCTCCTCAAAAATGAAATTCTTCTAAATGGTCTTGATAATGTGACGGTTCTTGACCAAGATATTCTTAAACTAGATATTGCGGCGCTGAAAGAAACTGATCGCCACGGCATTTTAGTCTTGGGTAATTTGCCCTACAATATATCTTCACAAGTAGTGGTGCAATTAATACATGCACGTGCAACTGTGCGTCGCGCGATACTGATGTTTCAAAAAGAATTGGCCGCAAGGCTTACCGCCAGTCCCGGCAGTAAAACCTTCGGCCGATTATCCGTCATGCTGCAGTACTGCGCCAAACCCCAGAGATTGCTTGAAGTGCAAGCCAATCAATTTTACCCCCGCCCGAAGGTGGACTCCGAAGTTCTCTCGATCCAGTTTAAATCGCAACCAGACCAGCAAGCACGGGATGAAGGCTTCCTATTTGCTGTTATTAAGGCGGCTTTTCAGCACCGTCGTAAAACGATTAGAAATTCCCTCGCAAGCAGTCAATTACGATTCGATAGCGCGACCTTAGAGCAGGTCCTCAATGAAACGAAAGTTGATCCGGGGCGACGTGCTGAAACGCTTACGGTAAGTGAATTTGTGGCATTAAGCAACCGATTGTATCAGGAAAAGAGCTGATCAACGGGAGCGATAAAAAACGCAAGTATTCTTTCAAGCCATGAGTCGCTGGGGGTTGACTTTTAAATTATTAGACGCCAATGGTACACGTTTCCTTGTCTTGATAAACGACACTTCTCTGCCGGGATTTAGAAACGGAGCGAATCGGCTGGCCTTTTGATAGAGCAGGTTTCCACAGCTTGCATAAGGCCGTTTTGCCTAAATGCTCTCGGCCACCGATACGGTCCGATCCCCCAGTATGTTGACATAGCTGGCCATTTCATTATCATACCAACCATAAATAACGGCCTGTGTCACGGGAACCCTTATGAGACTCTTATCCAGGGATGACAGCAACTCGCGATTGATACCCGGCACCTGCTCAAGATCAATCGTCACCTCGGCCGTGCGGGTATGTGTCTCGTGCCCTTCGATGACTGCCGCTGCACGTGGCATCCCGATAATATCACAAGAGACATTTTGTTGCTCCGTATAAACCAAATAGCCATTGGGATTATCAGCAGCAGACTGTCGATAAATGGTGTTGATAGAATCGCGACGAATGAATTCACCATTGGGTTCTTCTTGGAGGTTCATTACGAGGATAATCAAAGAACCGGAGGATGTTGGAATTCTGACTGATTCGGCAATAAAGCCAATTTGTTTCATTTCAGGAATAACCAGCGACAGGGCCTTGGCAGCACCGGTTGTCGTTAAAATGATGTTATTTAGAACACTGCGGCATTTGCGCAGATCCGTTTTACCCGATTTAGGCAGTCGATCAAGCACTTCTTGTGAACCGGTTGCAGCATGCACAGTGGCCATGGAGGCTGATAAAATTTTTTTGGCACCATAATAATTAATGAGTGGTTTTATCATGTGAGCCAAACAAGTGGTGGTGCAGGATGCATTGGAAATCAGTTTATGCCAGCGCGGATCATAATCGTTATCATTAATGCCCATCACCGTTGTTACGGCATCTTCAGGCATTGACCGACCTTTGTCTTTGATTTTAAATGGCGCAGACACGATCACCTTCTCTGCGCCCGCCTCTAAATGTCCGCGAAGCGTGCCTATGTCTCTACTTGGCGCTTCGGTGGGATCGAGAAACTGACCGGTCGTATCCACAACCAATCTGACCCCCTGAGCGCGCCAATTTATGTTCTCCGGCTGGCGCTGCTCCCGCAAAAACTGGACCTTGATACCATCAACCACCATGCTGCCATGAGTTTCATCTAAGTCAAAAATCACTGGTTTCGCCTGAAAGCCGCGAAGAAAACCGCTAAGGTAACCATAAGTAGAATCGCGTTCAGCATAATGGGCAATATCAGTCAAAGATGTCCCAGCCTGGCGCCCAATATTCACCACTAGTGACTTGAAATGTTTTCGCCCAATATGGTGCCAGAGAGTGAGTTTGCCGATACGGCCAAAACCGTTAATGCCTAATTTCATCGTATTGTCTCCGTTGAAATCGTTTGCCTGGTCGCACCATGGCCTTTGCCCCTGACAGTACAGGTGTCAATCAACCGATGGCAGTAATGGCTCTTGATTGCAAATGCTCGGTTTAAACGGTGTAAGTCTGCTTACCCTTCTTTTACCTTTTTGAGGCCCAGATAGACGGCACCGCTATGACCGTCAATACTGATATGCTCGCCAGATTTGATCAGCATTTGCTTGATTTCAAAAGTTCGATCTTTTTCATTGCAAATCAGATCGCCGCAACCAACCACACCGGTTTTTCCCAGCCGATGCGCCACCACTGCCGCATGCGAGGTCACCCCGCCACGGGCAGTCAAGAGTCCGTCGGCAGCATATATTTCACGAATATCGTCTGGAACCGTGTCTCCTCTTACCAAGATCAAGGCGGTCTCGGGTTCCGTGTGGCGCCATTGTTCGATTTCCTCTAAGCTGAAAACCACTCTGCCCGACATAGCGCCTCCACTGACGCCAATTCCGTGCCCTAACAGCTGCTCACCATTTTGTTCGGTTAAGTCAAACGCCAATACTTGCTTGTGCTCACGAATGGCCATATCACGGGTTTGCAAGAGATAGAGGTCGGTTGGCTGCGGGCTTTCAAATGTAAATTCCATTTCCTGCGGACTCCAGCCCTTTTCATATATCAAATCGTTGGCCCATTTTTCCATGGTCGCATAGATTTCAGGAAAGTGGGTTTCAAGGGTAATATCAGTTTCCCGCATTTCTATATCCTGCTGGATGACGGAAATCGGCAACGTATTGACCAAACCAGACACCACGTCTTCACCCTGGTTGCCAATTGAAAAATCGCCCCACAGGCGCAGGCTGTCTCCCGGCCACTTAGGATTATGAGTAAAGAAGACACCGGTGCCAGATTTCCGGGACGTATTGCCATACACCATCTCCTGAACCGTAACGGCCGTACCCCAGTCATCCGATATTCCCATGATGTGGCGGTACGCGCAGGCACGTGGCGACTCCCATGAATCAAAGACCATCTTAATGATCAAAAAGAGTTGATCATAGGGATCTTCGGGAATCTCGAATCCGGAATCTTTGATAAGGCCCTTATACGTCATGGCCACTTTACGCATCTGGGGGCCCGTGAAGTGCCGTTTGAAGGCAATGCCCGCCCGACGTTTCAATTCATTGATAATGGCATCAAAGTCATCGCGTTCCAGTCCAAAAGCCATACCGTAACATTGTAAAAAACGTCGATAATTATCCCAGGCAAACCAAGCGTTATCAGTTTGAGCACCAATGCCCGCGGCGATTTTCTCATTCATGCCGACATTTAAAAATGTATCCATCATTCCAGGTTGTGAGACAGAAGAACCGCTGCGAATAGACAGCAACAAGGAATTTTGATGATCGCCAAAAATTTTACCGGTTTTATGTTCAAGAATAGCGATGTTCTTTAAAACCTGCTCCTTAAAATCTTCCTGGGCTTGGCGATAATGCTCGATTAGATCACGCGCCCGGAAAATTTCGGTCGTAATGATAAAACCGGTGGGGATCGGCAAACCGAACTTTTGCAGTCGAACCAGATTCAACCCTTTATTACCCAAATAAATAATACCAGACAGGCGTTCATTGATCTGGTCGATGGTGGTCATGGCTCGTTTAGGATCATAATTAAGAAGCAAACGCAGCCGGTCTTTGGGTAATTGGTCCGCTTGATGAAACAACGTATTCAAAATTCGGCTTAACAGCACATCTAACTGCTGGAGACCGAGCGATAGTGCAATCTGATCACGATAAAATATCTCAGAAATCCGATGCTGCAGTTTTTCCCCCGCCGCGGCCGGATCCTTCGGTAAATATTTGGGCAAAAGGTGCTCAACCGGAATTTGAGCGATTATTTGATTCAGGTTTTGTTCGTGCAGATTATGAAAGTAGTCATGGATAATGTTTTTAACAGCCTGGGCAAAGCCTTTAAAAATATCGCGATATTGGGTAAAGGTGAAGCCCCTGATTTCCAATGCCAAGGCCAGCAGATCCAATTGACGCTCCAATTCAACCGATGAGATCCCTTCAATTTTCAATGCCTTATAAAAAAGCGTCAGGAGATCGTATATTTGGAAAAATGTTGCCCGGGTAATTAAATCTAAATTGATTTTTTCGACACTCTGTTCAAATAAGACATTGATCATCGATTCAATGCGAAATGCTAAACCCAGCGCATTGAATTTCATTTCATGGTAACTGCCGTACATCGACGGTATATCCACGGCAAAATGCCGTTTTTTATAGATATCCTCGCGAACCTCATAGGTTTTGGAATCTAAGGTCAACTCCTTAATCCGCTCAAGATACGTCAGGAGTCGAAATAACTTCAGCTTGATTTCCGGTTCTTTAATGGCCTCTTTCAACTGATCCAAGTCAGGAAAGGCTTCCAGTTTAAGCTGCGCAAAATAGTGATCGATTTCCACAAAATCTAACGAATACTTCTGGAAAATCAATTTGTATAATTTGGCTGCCAAAATGAATCGCTGCCGATCATCAGAAGAAATCCCTCGGATCTGATTTACTGCTGATGTTAATTGATTTGTTTCCAGCAGACGGATATCTTGGGGCACGGTCATCCCATCTTGCTCCAAACGGGTCAATATGCGGTGCATTCCGTCAACAAATCGGCCACCGGTGTGAATCTGTTCAAAAATATTAGGGGGTACATAGGCCTGGATAACCTTTTTGTCACGGGTCTTCCAGAAATTGAGTGTTGCTTCGATAAATCCAATAATGCGGTTGCTGCTTTCAACATGGCTTTGTTTGCGCAGAAAATGGATTAATACATCCTTACGACCGGTTATTTCATCAATTTCGGTGGAAATGTCTCTCAGCTTACCTTCGGCCCCAATATCATTGAAATAGACTGGAAACAGCCGTGCAAGCTGTTTGATCAAATTATAAACCGAACTGATGTTACTATTGAGAAGCTGGGTAATATCCCGTGGGAAAAGATCCGTATCCTTAATAAACACACCACCAATGGATAAATGAATAATTAAGGCCGACAGTAGCCGCGTCGACCATTTTGGATTCAGTTCAATCAGCTCCAGCCAGGTACGAATGTTTTGAATATGCGCATTGTTGACTTTGATCTGCCAATCATCGCTAACGCCGGCAATCATGGGTGATTGGAAGCCCAGATCAATTACCGCATCAATAAAAGCATTGACCAGATCACTGTCATCGGTCTGATAAATTCCCCGCCCCATGTTCAGCACGCACGCCAATGCAGTTGTGGGATATTTTTGGGTGCGATCTTTCAATATGGAAAACGTTTTTAAGATAAGGTCGCGCACATTTCGCTGTTTTTCATTCCGGATCAACCAGCTTAGCGTTCGGTTGATTTCGCGCAATGTTTCCTCATGAATACGTGTTAATCCGGAAAGGTGCATGATATGAAATAGAAAGATCAGCTTCCAGCGGTTCTTTTGCAGAGTACTGTGACCCGCGTTAAAAAGTTTGCGCGGTAGGTGTCGATATTCATCAACAATTTGATTAAACGTGGTAAGTTTTAACAGGTGCTGCAAACAGGCTCCGGAAGCAGGGGGGAATTTGCGGGCAATTTGATGCAGTTTGGCATGCAACTGCTGAATGCAACGATGTGAAATGGGTTCCAGCAGCGTTAGCACATCATCTTGCTCGCTTAGATCCTCTGCTTCAATCGTAAACCAATCAAGTGCATCTTCTTCTTTAAGCCAAAGGTCATAATTATACGCATAATACTTGATCAATAGACGGTTCAAGGCTTCTAAACGATTATCATCAGACAGGTCTTGATTGAGAAGGCTTTCGGCCAAGCGAGCTGGCTGGTAATAACTGGTTACCAGCAGGAAAAAGTAACGGTCCTCCATTTCGCAAAATCGATTGAAACATTCATCTAACACCGGCCGAAACATTTCCAGCTGAGAACCGGCTTCCTTGATAATCTTTTGTAAGTACAAAAGCAGGTTATCCATAGCATCGCGCTTGACATCCTTATCACCGGCGGCCAAGAGTGCTTCCAAATAAATTTCCACATATAGCTGGGCCGCATGGCTGCCCTGGGGATGGTTTTTTAAGAGATGAAAATAATCCAGCGAGTAGCCGCGGGTTTCTCTGACAATAAACTGCCAGTTGCGATAAGGGTGTGACAATTCCGTTAAGAAGGCATTAAATCCATCCATCAATCCGTAATATTTGGACATGATATCCTGCAGGACAGCATAGCGTGGATCGATGGTGACATCGACATGATAGCGGGCAAGGTTAATTTCAAGCGCTTTGGATTGGATCATTGAACTTAACTTTGCTAGGTGGTTACAAATTAGCGGCGATTCCCGCCACAATCAAAAATATTAAGTCAAAGTAACACCATATCTTTTAGGGTAACAAAGGGTCATATGGATTTCAAGGGAATTCCAGCAGGATAATCGTGACATAACTCTTTGATACCTATACAAAAACCATGGAAATACGATGGTACCAAAAAATAATCTAGATTCCTGAAAGAAAGGAAGAGATGCGAAATTGTCCCGGGAATAGACGATGCCACTTGGATTAGAAGCAGCGCAGTGCTATGGTAAGATGAAATAATGATTAGGTTAAAAAAAAACCAACGTCAAGATCAGCAACAGGTTGAGGCGATATTATATGACCGGAAATGTGCCGAAGGAATCATTCATGTTTGCATGTTATCTTTCACAAAAAAAAGCCCCTTTCCGAGAAAGAGGCTTTTCTTTATTTTTGCAGTTTTACTGCCAACTGCTAATTGTTTAAACAGGAAGCATAACGATTATATTTCCAGCCATGAATCCGAATACAGGGTGTTGCCCAGAATGACATTAACCGTTTTGGCATAATCCTGCATCTCTTTGGAGAGGCTAGCCATATCGGGTTGCTCGCCGTCCAGGATACCGTAAATCAAATCCACAATATCCTGGCGTTTGCCCTTGGCGATATCTGTCAATGTGTCATCCAATGGATCGGAAATTACGGAATGCATGCCGCATTTTTGCAGCATGACCATATAGGTTTGATTCAGAATCGGCCGCAAATGAGACGGTGGCCCATTGGATACATTGGAAAGACCACAAGTGCTTTTTGCGCCAGGTGACATATCCGGTATCATTTTCTGGAATTCCATCAAACTGATCAATTGGGGTTGCTGGATATTGACGGGGGTTACGATGCCGTCCACCCACATCTTTTCGTTGGGAATTCCAGCTTCATTGGCAAAATACATCAATTCCGCCCACAAAGCCGCACGTTCGTTTTCATCGCGCGGCAACCCTTCCGGTCCCCACATCAACGCGATGAAATCGGCATTATGTTCCACCGCCATGGGCACCATCGGCTCATAGCGCTCCGGACGCACCATGATGGAATTGATAAGTGGGGGCTGGGGTGTATCTTTGTAAACTTTAAGCGCAGCCGCAATTGCATCGATATTGGAAGTATCCAGCGCCAGGGGAACATCATCGACAACTTCCTGAACGGTTTGCACCACCCATGGCATTAATTCGGCACCTTCTTTTTTGGCGGGACCGAGATTGATGTCGATGTAATCCATTCCCTTTTCACGTTGGAAAAGGGCCTCTTCCTGAATCGGCTTGGGATCGCGCTCTTTGAATGCCCTGCCGATTTTCGTTGATATAACGTTTAAGCTTTCACCAATTAATAACATAGGACCTCCTTTTTGATCAGCAAATCGGTGATGTTCTCTTAGGCATGTCCTAACCGCCATTCACATTTGATGTAGATTAATTTTTGCTAAAAAGCAAAACATAATTACAGATGGAGCGACTGTTATCAGCCACCCCATCTGTTTGCGTTATTTTGATTTGAGAAAGGCGGGAATGTGCGCCGCTTCGCGCGGTCCCACAGTAATGGTCCAACCGGGAAGTTCTTCTTCCACATCACCGGCGATGGCGGCCGCGTAACCCGGAATGACCAACTCGGTGTGCTTGACCTTGTCCATAATGCCGCATTTCTTTACAAACATGCCAACGTCATCTCCCGCAAATTTACCGGCAGCCCACGCCGTTAGCACCGACAGTCCTTCCGAATCCTTCACCAACAGCCAGGCGGGTACGCGGCTGGCTTCAATTTCACCGGATACGATAAAGTACGTCAGCGCAAAGTTGGTGGTTACCAACACCGGTGAATTCTCACCCGGATTATTGATTTCAAAAATACCCTCGGTGACCGTCATGGGCCGTTGCGGATCGGTATAAATATTTAACCGCTCGAGCAGCAGTGGGAAAAGGCTTTCACCAGTAAAATCGGACATCACGGTGATACCGCCGTACTTGGCAACAAACATACTGGCAATCAGTGTTTCCATATCTAAATTGGAGGCCATTTCGCACGGAAAAGTGATGGTCGGAAATCCAAGCGCCCGATTACCCGATTTCAGGGCCGCACGCCGAATAATAACCTGATCGGTCAGGGCCTGTTTGATCTCGCGTGATCCGGGATCGATTACCAAGTCTTTCAAACCCATTTCAGTAAGTTTTTCTGTCAGAGGAACCAGGGCTTCTACCGAATCCGCCTTGACAGCCAGAGGCAAATCATTGGCTTGCGCCAGTTGGCCAAAATCATCTGCATTGGCTTCGGTCGCGGCATACATCAATGGGCGTTTAGCTTTGCACGCCTCAACACCCGCTTTCATAACCTCTAAGTCCTCGCTCATTAGAACAACATTGAATTCTGAAGTGTTGGCCACGGTTTCGGCAACGCTGGCAAATGATTGTTTATCGCCATTGGCATCTTTGACCGCAATTAATTCTGGGCACAGGTTTAGGCCCACCCGTTCAAATTGAAACGCGTTCCAGACTTTCAATTTGGCTTCCAAATCTGCCTTGGGCGTATCCGATCCAACCAGGGCCGCAAGGCCCGGTTTGTTATAAAAGGTCTTTTCATGCCGATAAAGTACCGTCTCCCCACCCGTGGTCATGGCCCGCGTCCCTTTGCCGATGGCAATGGGTCGAATCGGTGGCGCCGAGGCCTCCGCCAGCTGTTCCCTTGCCTCATCCGATACGTACGGGCAGCTGTCAAGCTCTGCTTTGCCCGATGCCAGGTTCATCGCAAAAGCCAAGCAGGTAGGCACACCGCATTCTTTGCAGTTGGTTTTGGGCAGGAGTTTAAAAATCTGAATTCCGGTTAATCCCATTTTCGTCTCCTTGTATTATTAGTCTCCATATCGTCGGGCGCATCCAGTGCGCATTTGTTTAATCTGCTGTGATGGTTATCAGCCGGTTCGCTTCATGTAATCACTGTCCGCTAATTAATCTCAGCAAAGGGAAGGTACGCAGTGCTCGATACGAGCACTGCGTACCTTCCTATAGTCCTGTTAGCCGATCAGTGGATCCATGGACAGCGCCGGATGTCCTTTTTCCTCAAGGAAGGGTAAAATTTCTTCCTCGGTGATACCCACGGTCTCATCGGCAATCATATTGTAAAGATCCGGATAGCCCAGCTCTTCACCGCGCTTATCGATTCGTTCCTTGATCTCTTCTTTCAGCTGCTTGGGCATCCACACCATGCGCAGCAGACCACCGTCGCCCTTGATGAACTTTTTCTGGGTAATATTGAACTTGGAGTGGCCTACAAATCCGGGCGAAGAAGCCCCACCACCCATCACACCGGCCAGGGTGGTAAACTTCATCCCACAAGGTGTCTCACCGGCATATTCGCGGTTAACCGTCATCACGCCATTGCAAGATGGCAGCATGGCGGCAATACACTCGCAGCATCCGCAGGTAGTCATCGGATCAATTACCATCGAGTAGAAATTGTAATGATCGATGGCCCCGCGGGAGGCTTTTTGAATGAACTCGTTGACGCCTTTCCACTGGCCGAGTATGTCGTCCAGACACTCGCCTTTTTCAATTGGCTGGTTTGGACCTGTGGGGTTGATTTCAAAGGAGGCCTTGCAGTCCATCCAGTTGTAAGCACCACACAATCCCGTACGCTCCGGACTAACCGTGCACACATGGCTGGGAGCAAACGACTGACACAGGGTGCAGGAGTAATAAATTTCCACATCCTCGTCGGTCATCTTTTCCACCCGCTCGTCGCGTTTTTTATATTCACCGCGAGCACGTTTGGTCAGTTTATCAACATCGGCTTTTTTGGTGATAAGCGTTACCTGCACTTTGTCCACGATCTTCTGGAAATCCTGGTGAAACTTGGCGTGCAGTACTACCCCGATGTCTTTTAGGGTAAAGCCCTTATCGATGGCCGCTTTGCTGATGCGTACCCAGGCAATATCGCGTTGCCCGATATGCATCACGCCTTGGATGTAGTTGATGAGATGATGGATCTGGCGCTCCAGAATCGGCTCAAAGTCCGTCTGGAATTCCCGTCCGGCAACCTGCACGTAAATTCCCAGCGGAAAGGTATCGCCCTCTTTGAGGTCGCCCACGTCTTTGCCGACAACTTCGACTTTGCCGTCTTCGATGTCATTCATCTCGGCCATTTTGCAAAGTTCGGTACACTGAGATTTGCCACCACCGGTCTGGGCAAACAGATCGGCACCGCGTACGCGCTCACCTTCATAAGCCGGACCAAACGAACACGGTATTTCGATGGTCGACACCTGGGTTTTGAGCCCCCGCACTTCCACCGATTTTTGCACCATCTGGTCGTGGGCCACGTTGGCGACCACGTGCTCATAGGTACAGACGCCGGTGGGCAGTATCTCGGGAATATCGGTATCGGCCAAGGTCGGGAAGCCCCAGTTAACGCAACCGGCGGCAGCCGCGGCCCATTCTGCATTCACATCTCCCAATGCATTGACAAACGCAAAGATGCGGTTTTTGTTGTAGAGCAGCATGCGTTTGTAATCGCCCGGTTCCACACCGCCAAAGGCCATGGCGGCACGGTTGGCAAATCCCAATGCAAAAATCGCGCTGGAGATATCCGGACCAAACGGCACGATACGCGTGTTCCAGCCGATCTGAACCCCGGCTTCGACCAGTTGTTCACATACGGTGGTGCCGTTCTGATTGGCAGCACAGAAAATGTACAAGCTGCGTTTCTGATACTCTTCCACAATCATCTTGGCAGTTTCTGGATCCGGCGCTGCGCCCACGATGGCCGCAAAACCCGGAGCGGAACCGTCCACAAACTCAACGCCGCGTTTACGAAAGACAGTGTCATCGGCGGCGCCCAGCCAAATCTTGCCGTTATCCAAATCACAGTCTTCCGAATGAAAGTAGAAATCAGGATCGTTTAAATAACGAATTGCTTCCCTGATCTCAAAGGCAAAGAGTGCGGCCATACCGGCATCCAGTAAGGGCCCGAGATAGGGTAAGTGATTGGAGCCCTTGACATGTGGTGGCAGCAATCCCCGGGTAAATTCCAACGGTTTTTGCATATCTTCCAGGGTTTCCACCTTCATGCCGAGCAGCGAGTAGATCACCGGCAGGTAGTAGGCGGTGTTGGGAAATCCGACCTTGGTACTGGCATCGTAGGTTTCCAGAGCTTTTTTATACTCGCCTTCCGCTTTGGAGACAATATTGTAGCCACCTTGAATGGCGGCAAATGCAACTAGTCTAGACATACTTTCCTCCTTTTTGGAGAGTCTGGTTTTTTAGTAATACACCGTTATGTCCTGAGCCCAGGCAAAATATACGCCTTAAGCCGAGGCTTCCAATTTCTGACGGTCAGCCATATCCATGAGCACGCGCTCACGGGCCTTGTCGATACCCAATTCTTTGCGTTTGGCGTCGATCTGCTCGATCATTTTGTGGGCCATCTCCACGGGGTCCTCACAGAACGCCCATTTGCCGCCGTAGAGGTCGGCAATGTTTTCGAACAGATACTTGGCGAACTCGGGTGCCCCGGTTACCGGTAAGGTGCCGCCAAAAATCGTGTAGACACCTGAGGTGACCACGTACTGGCCGATGGCAATGGCCTTTTCGCTCATCCACTCCGGCGCGCTGCCGGCCGCGGGCAGGTCGCTCAGGTCG
>JASJAZ010000127.1 GCA_030066785.1 Desulfobacterales bacterium
GTTTTAATGTGCGGTGAGATAGTCATAATGACAAAATGCGTCATAAAGGACCACGAGAATTGTCAATAACTAGAATCAAATTTTGGGAAACTCGATCATACAAACTGGAGGGCTGAATGATTGAACTGAACTTTTTGAATAGCAATGTTATTGATGTCATTTGCAACAGCAATTAAACCATCTTGTTGGCTCGTGGTTGGCGGAGTTTTAATGGTTCGCGATGCATTTTGCGCATGCGAAGGTTAAGCAATTCAACCAATACCGAGAATGCCATCGCAAAGTAAATATAGCCTTTTGGAATGTGGAGATCGAAGCCCTCTCCGATCAGGGCTATTCCTACCAATAGCAAGAAGCTTAGCGCCAATATTTTAATGGTCGGATGGCTTTCTACAAAATCGTTGATCTTTCCCGCCAGCAGTATCATAATGATCATGGCAATGACGATGGCCGCAACCATTATGCCCACTTGTTGTACCAAACCAATTGCGGTAATAACAGAGTCAAGCGAAAAGACGATGTCCAGCACCATTATCTGCGCAATCACACTGAAAAAAGTGGCTGATTTACCGGTACCCTTTTTTGAACCATGCGCCTCCGGCCCTTCCAAACTGCCATGAATCTCCAATGTGCTTTTAGCAAGCAGAAAAAGTCCGCCTAGAACAAGTATAATATCTCTTCCCGATATTTGGTTGCTTAACAGCGTAAAAAGCGGCGCGGTTAGTTTCATTATGAATGTGAGCGAAAACAGCAGTAGGATTCGGGTAATCATGGCCAGCCCCAATCCGATCGATCGTGCTTTAGCCTGTTGATGGACCGGCAATTTAGCGGCCAGAATGGCAATAAAAATAATATTATCGATTCCAAGAACAATCTCCAAGGCTGTCAAGGTAATCAGCGCCATCCAAATTTGTGGATCGGTTAACCATTCCATTTGTTTGTTCCTTTACTAGCACAGGCTAAAGCTAAAATTTCTTGCGATACGGAGCAGACCCAAAAGCTGCCTCAGGGTGAATTACGAGGAGTATCATGACCTTTATTTTGTGGTGGGCGGTTTGCCAGATGTTCTTGCGAATCTTTCGAGCCTGATCCATTTGTATCGTAACGTACCCGAGGAAGCACGCTGCTAAAAGTAAGTCCGTAGACTTCCCAAACTGTTACAAAAAGGGCGGCAATAACCGGTCCAATAATGATGCCCAGCACACCAAACATGGCAATGCCGCCAAGGGTAGAAAGGAGAATTAGCAAATCATGCATCTCCGTATCCTTGCCCACTAGTTTGGGTCTAAGTAGATTATCAATGCTGCCTACGACCAATCCGCAGAAGAGACCCAACCCTGCGGCTTTAACGTAGTGGCCACTAACCGCCAAAATAATGGTCGCAGGAATCCACACAAGGCCGGTACCGATACTAGGAATAATGGAAAGCACCGCCATAACCGTGCCCCAAAAAACAGCGCTGTTAATACCCACAACAGCAAAAGCAATGCCAGCCAATCCGCCCTGTAAGATACCGATTACGGCCGTACCTTTCAGGGTGGCGCGGGTAACCGACGTAAATTTAGCCAGTAACTTCTGTTCAGGTTGATCCTCCAACGGCAAATAGTAGAGGATACGGTTTAACAGCTTTTCGCCATCCATCAAGAAAAAAAACATGCAGTACAGTAAAATAAACAGCATGAAAAGAAAATTGACGGTGCCCAGCGTAGCCTTTGACAAACTAGTATACAAAAAGCGACTGACCGTACCCACTAATTCTCCCGCCTTACTGAGAATCGTTTCATGATACGGTTCAATTAAATGATAAAACGGTATGTGCTGGGTTAAGTTAGCCAAAGAAGAAGGTGTGCTCAGTTGATGCTTAACCCATGGCGTCACTGCTTGGCCTACATCAATGGCTTGGGCGGCCACAATGCCCAGCAAGCCAATTAAAGGCAGTAGTATTAAACACAGGATAAGAACTAAGGTGGTTATTGATGCCAGGGCGCGTCGGCCCCGATACCACCTAACGAACCGCCAATAGACGGGACGGGCAAGGGCGGAAAAGATTCCGGCCATGAGCAACGCCATCAAAAACTGACGGATCATGGCCAAAAAGAGTGCGGTGATAAAGAACACAATCACCAAAAGCACCCATTTATTCATCGACTCGCTGATCATTGGTATAACCTCCGGTACGGAGTTTTCCAAATAAGAAATTTTAGTTGGCTTACACCGCAATAATTAGATTATACTTTATTCACACGCATCGGGGCTTAACATTAATTCAATTCGGTTATCTTTTAAACATCGCAAATTGCACCTTGACTGTCAATCGGTCGACCCTTGCAAAACATTTTTCTGCAACAATGCGAAACCATATTAAAATGAGTTTGCAAAGGGAATGATATTGAACGCTATTTCACTGCGAAAATATTAAATGTGAAGGATAAATTTTATTCTTTTCAACTAATGCTAAACCAGAAATTACCCATCGTATGCCCGAAAACCTCTAGGTGGACTGTTTTAAATAAAAATCCGTATTTTGCGGCTGACTTCATTGACCAAGCATTTTTTGTTACTTATGTTCACTCAGTTAAATTGTTTAAAGTGTAGAAATGAAAGAATCTTAGGTAGGAATGATAGCCGGCGAAGGAGGGCGGATCATGAAAAAGTGGTTTATTTTCGGAGGTTTGGGCATTGTTGTTGTTATTGTTATCGTTATTGCGGTTGGTATTTCCAACCTTGGCCCCATTATCAAAACAGCGGTTAACACCTATGGCCCAAAAATAACGAAAACAGAATTAAGCTTGGGTGACGTGGGGCTTTCGCTCTTCTCTGGCGAGGCCAAACTAACGGACTTCCTTCTGGGTAATCCAAAGGGATTTAATTCTCCCAAAGCCATGAGCGTGGGATCCATTTATGTTAATGTAGACGAAAAATCAATTACCCAAGATACAATTGTGATTGAAAAAATCAGAGTTGTGAAACCCGAAATAACGTATGAAAAGAAGAAAGGTACAGATAATTTCAAGACCATTCTGAAAAATGTGCAAGGATCAGAGAGGAGCACAAAATCATCTGACAAAAGTGCATCAGACTCAGGGGGCGGTAAAAAAATTATCATCAAAGACTTTGCATTGACCGGCGGCAAGGTCAATTTAACCATGGCCATGCTAGGACAACGTACGATCAGTACAGATTTACCAGAAATCCATTTAAAAAATATCGGGGAAAAACAAGGTGGGGCTTCCGCAGCCAAAGTGTTTGCTGAAATACTTGCCCAGCTCTATGGCAAAATCACTTCTCCCGATGTTACGGCCGCTTTGAACAAGAGTTTAAAGTCTTTGGAAGGCGTTTCAACTGAAGCCGTTGGCAAGGTAACCGAACAATTGGGAGTTTCCAGTAAGGAGGCACAGAAAGGTCTCGAATCGGTCAAGGGCAAAGTTAAAGGCTTGTTAGGCAATTAGGTCTAAGCAAGCCCACTTTTTCTTCATTCAAAATAAAAACGAAGCGGGAATGCCAATCGGCTTTCCCGCTTTGCTGCTTGACAATCCACAACCGCTTTATCTATCCTGCTCTGAAAAAGCAAAAGTGACTGCAAAGTTTACCATTATAAGACCGTCCGGTTACTCCTGGCCTTAGCCATGAAAACCACCGACGAGAAACTTACCTTCATATGCGACTGTCTGCTGGGGTTGAGCCCAAGGAAGGATTTATTGAAATGGCGCAGGGCAGGCTCCACTATCTTGACTGGGGCGGCGGTGGCTTGCCCGCCCATTTCTATCATGCCAGCGGATTTTGTGCCGGCACCTATTCGCCTTTTGTTCAATTTCTAAAGGATCATCTCCACGTAATTGCCAGTGATATGCGCGGTCACGGTGATTCAACTAAACCTGACATACGACGCATAAGGAATTGGCGGATTTTTGTTGATGATTTGCGACAGGTCATTGATTCTGTGATGACCGTGCCAGTCATTGGTTTGGGCCATTCCCTTGGTGCTGTATCCACTTATATTGCGGCCGCCTTGTATCCTCAACTATTTGCGGGAATAATTCTCATTGACCCTGTCATTTTGCCCCGGATAAAATTGGCTTCCTTAGCGTTTCTTAGACTGATAGGATTAAGCGGCTCCATTCCTTTGGCAAAACTCACTCGGCGACGACGCAAACAGTTCAAGAGCAAACGCTACGCCCTTGAATTGTTTGCCACCGGGCGCGGTATTTTCAAAACGTGGTCAAAAGATTTTATCGAAGCCTATCTGGAGTGTGGTTTGCTTGAAAAGGACACTGAAACCGCGATATTGAAATGCGACCCGGAAATTGAAGCCCAAATCTACGAATCAGTACCCCTAAATATATGGCGGTACGCACCTCGCATCACATGCCCGGTTTTGGCATTACGTGGACAACATTCAGATACGTTTGCAGCCGAAATGGCCACACAATTGGAGGATAAAATCAAAGACTATGAATGGGAAACCATACCAGATGCCGGACATTTTCTGCCCATGGAAAAGCCGGAAACATGCGCGGCCCGTATTTTGGACTTTATCCAACGCAAAGTGAAAATTAGCGACCAATGGCATTTAAGTGAAAACCAGTGCAACCGCGATGGTCAGGGAGACAATGATGGCATATAGAACGAACATTTATAGCAAAGATACCAAAGAACTCATGCAAGTTGCCTTGGGAAAATCCAAGGCGGATCTGGCGATCGTAAATGCAACCCTTCTCAATGTCTACACCGGCGAAGTTTTAAAAAAACAATCCATCTGTGTAAAAAATCAGTGGATTGCTTATGTCGGATCAAATCCCCAAGAAAGCATCGGCCCGCAAACCACCATTGTGGACGCCCACGATAAAACTGTCATCCCCGGACTAATTGACGGCCATACGCATATTGCCTGGCTCTATAATATTTCTGAGTTCCTAACCCAGGTGATTCCCGGCGGCACGACTACCATCATCACCGAAACGCTGGAGCCATATCCGGTGGCAGGGATTGCAGGCGTCATCGATTTTTTGGAAGCCCTCGCACAGCAACCGATAAAAATCTGGGCCACTGCACCACCGATGGTTTCCATCAGTCGCTCAGCCCGGGGGATTTCGGCCACCGATTTGCAGCTTCTTCTGGATCGTAACGATATTATCGGACTAGGTGAAACCTACTGGCAGGCGCTATTGCAGGAACCGGAAAGATTCCTGCCCCTTTTTGAACAAACCATTCGTGCTGGAAAAATTCTGGAGGGCCACACGGCCGGGGCTAGCGAAAAAAAACTGCAGGCCTACCTTGCTCCTGGTATTACCTCCTGCCATGAACCCATTAAAGCTTCCGAGGTTCTGGATCGTTTGCGACTTGGCATCCATGTCATGGTACGAGAAGGCAGCATCAGACGGGATTTGGAAGAAATCGCTAAAATCAAAGACGCGGGTGCGGACTTGCGTCGTCTTCTGCTGGTCACCGATGGGGTGGCGCCGCAGGAACTGATTGAAAAAGGGTATATGGAATATGTGGTTCAAAAAGCAATTAACTGTGGTTTCAACCCTGTTTCTGCCATCCAGATGGCAACCTTGAATGTGGCCGAACATTTTCACTTGGATCATTTAATCGGCGGCATCGCGCCCGGACGCTATGCGGATATGCTGATTATACCGGACATCAACACAATCCAACCTGATATGGTCATTAGCAACGGTTGCGTAATTGCTAGAAATAAAAAGCTTACCCTATCTCCCCGTGAACATCAATTTTCATCGAACAGTCTCAACACGGTGCGCTTGAAACAGGACCTGACCGGCAATGATTTTCAAGTGACAGCCCCAAACCCAAAACAGAATCCCGTGGTTCGAACCATCGAAATGGTTACCGATCTTGTGACAGGTGAAGGTTCGGCTGAAATGCTGGTAAGCGCTGGTACACTCGCGTCCAACGTCGACCGCGATATCTTAAAGGTGGCCGCAATTGATCGCTCCAATCACCCGGGGCGCATGTTTGTGGGCTTTATACGCGGATTCGGGCTGCAGGCAGGCGCTTTGGCCTCGAGCGCCGCTTGGGATACTTCCGATATTGTTGTCGTGGGTGCCGATGATAACGATATGGCGTTGGCCGTTAACCGCATTAGAAAGCTACAGGGTGGTGTGGTTGTTTGTCAGGCAGGTGAGATTAAAGCGGAACTGTCCCTCCCGGTTTTTGGGCTCATGTCTGATGAACCGATTAACAATTTGATTAGTAAGATGGGTGCTATTCGTTCTGCGGTTGCTGATTTGGGCGTCAAATTTCCGGATCCGCTGTTGTCTATCATCACACTAACAGGTGCGGCCATTCCTTTTCTGCGAATTTGTGAAGAAGGCTTGGTGGATCTTAAAAGTGGTGAAACTGTTGGACTTTTTGTCGAAAATTAAGCTTACAATCCAAACAGAACATTAACCTACAAGATAGCCAGATCCCCATTTTTCCGACCTACCTAAAACGACCATACGAGTGCAAACCGAGATAAAAGTACCGCACTTAAATGATTTTACCGGCTTTGCATAGTTTTGTGAGCAGGCCATGCATTACGCTTCACAATCAGAAAATAACTCATTAATACCCCCTTTGCCTAAATAATCAGGCCAACCTACCGATAACATAATTGATATTCGTCTGTACTTAGTCCATAGCCGGGATGCTCAAACCCTTCGGCGGGCAAATATAAATTTTAATATACAGGCTAACTATCTGAATCTGTTGTCAAATTGAGACAAGGTATTCGTTTTAACGAAATAATAGCAGCGACAATCAGAATTGCTCGGATATTAGATGATGAATCAAGCCCCACTTTATAACAGCCGCATCATTAAAACCTACATTGACTTCCTTCAGTTGAAATATCCGGATGCGGATATCCACGCTGTTTTAAGTGCGGCTGGTATGGCTCAACATGAAGTCGAAGACGCGGCCCACTGGTTCAACCAGATACAAGTGGACCTTTTTCATGTCCAAATCGTTGCTGCCACCGGAAATCATAATATTGCCCGCGAAGCGGGCCAACATATCATGTCTACCCGTAATTTCGGCCCGGTAAAACAAATGGTTTTAGGCTTAATTAGCTTAGAATCCGTTTTTCTGCTGACGAACAAGGTCTATCCTTTATTAACGCGGGGTGCTTTGGTTCGAACTAGAAAACTCGGTCCGCGCCGAACAGAAATCATTGCAACGCCCGCGCCGGGCGTTGATGAAAAAAGCTACCAGTGTGAAAACCGAATTGGATCTTTTGAGGCGCTGGCGCAATTTTTTACCAATAAATTTGCCAACGTTGAGCACCCGGAATGTTACCATAGAGGCGCGGCACACTGCCGATACATTATTACATGGGATAATCCGCCGTCACATAACTGGCGTAAGTTTTGTCGTATTCTCACATGGTCGGGTATCGCCATGATATTACCGATCTCATTCTTCTTGCCCCATCCTTTGGGCGCTTGGTCCCTGACTGGTTGGTTTTTTGTAGCACTATTATTGGCCTATAAAGCTGAGCGAACAGCTCGGAGTGAATTGGCGCAATCTTTGAAAATGCATGGCGAAAACGCCCGACAGCAACTGGATGAATCTAATATTCGATATAATAACGCTTTGTTAGTACAAGAAATCGGTTTGGCGACCTCCTCTATTTTCGATATTGACGCGCTCATGTATCGCATGGCCTGGCTCATGCGCAAACGGATGAACTACGATCGTGGACTCATTATGTTGGCTAGCCCCGATCAAACCCGCCTCATCTATTCGGCCGGTTACGGCTATACCCCGGAACAGAAGCAAAAATTACAGCAAATTTCATTTAACATCCTCAAATCTGACTCCAAAGGCCTTTTCACACGAACTTACCAGGACCAGCGCCCGATTCTGTCTGACAATGTTCCCAAAATGGCCAAAGCTTTTTCCGCTAAAAGTCGCCAATTGGTTGAAGAATTGGAAGTCCAATCTATGATTTGTGTTCCTATCGTGTATAAAAAAACATCCCTGGGCATCCTGGCGGTGGATAACGTAGAATCGAAAAACCCTTTTACGGAAAGCGACTTAAATTTGTTAAAAGGCATCGCCTCGCAAATGGCGGTCTGTATTATTAATGCTCAATCTTATCAAAAGTTGCATGCCAGTGAACGTAGGTACCGACAAAGCCTGGAAAGTATCGAAGAAGGCTACTTTGAGGTTGATCGTACTGGAAAATTTACATTTGTTAATAACGCCATGTGTCGTATAACCGGCTACTCGCGCAGAGAATTACTCAGCCTCAATAATCGCGCTTATGCCGATTCTGATACCGCCAAAAAAATGTACAAAATTTTTAACCAAGTTTATCTGACCGGCAATCCCGTTAAAATGGCAACATTTGAAGTCAAGGGCAAAAATGCCCAACCAATTTCAGTTGAATTGTCGGCCTCTTTGATTCGCCAGGAGAACGGCAAACCGACCGGTTTTCGAGGTGTTATTCGCGACGTGACCAATCGTTTAGCAGATGAAAAAGACCGTGAGAATCTGGAGAACCAGCTTCGCCAAGCTCAAAAAATGGAAGCTATCGGTACATTGGCCGGCGGCATTGCCCATGATTTTAATAACGTTCTATCCGCCATTATGGGATATACGGAATTGACATTGCTGGATTTACAGCATGACACGGTAAATCAAGACCGATTGAACGAAATTCATAAGGCCAGTCTGCGGGCCAAGGATATGGTGAAACAGATTCTGGCATTTAGCCGTCAAAACGAACAAGAACGACTGCCGATTGAAGTCGTCCCCATTGTCAAAGAAGCTGTAAAAATGCTGCGAGCCACTTTACCCAGCACCATCGATATTCACCAGGATATTGATCCTCAGGCGGGTGTGGTGCATGCCGACGCCACTCAGATTCATCAAGTCCTAATGAACCTTTGCACAAACGCCTGGCATGCCATGAGTGATACCGGAGGTATACTGGCGGTCCATTTAAATCGTGTCGAAGAATCCGATTTAAACTTTGATGAAACGCCTGATATAGCACCAGGCAAATATATAAAATTAAGTGTTCGGGATAGCGGACATGGTATCGATTCTGATCTTTTGGAACGAATATTTGAACCTTACTTCACCACCAAGAATAAAGATCTCGGCACCGGTATGGGATTGGCGGTTGTTCACGGTATCGTCAAAGGCCATGGCGGGGCGATCTCGGTCCAAAGCTTAAAGGGCCAAGGTTCGGTATTCAATGTCTATCTGCCACGCGTTGAAAAACAAATTCGGCCAAGCCTTGCACCTAAAGAGAACCTTCCCACTGGTCACGAACATATTCTTTTTGTAGATGATGAAAAGGCCATAACGGATATCGGCAAGCAAATGTTAGAAAAGCTTGGCTATACCGTAACCACCAGTACAAGTAGCATTGAAGCGCTGCAGTTGTTTCAATCACAGCCCAACCAGTTTGATATGGTCATTACGGACATGACCATGCCGAAAATGACTGGTGATCAGTTTGCCCAAAAGTTGCTTGAAATTCGGTCTGATATTCCGGTTGTGATCTGCACCGGTTACAGTGATCGCATCTCCGGGGCCAAGGCCCAGGCACTGGGATTGCGTGAACTAGTCATGAAGCCACTCAGCATGCAGGATTTGGCCCGCAAAGTGCGGCATGTATTGAACTAATTCACTTTTCAAAGCTGATGGTTTGGCTAAAAACCGGCGCTATTTCAAAAGTAGCCGATAGCCTAAGACTTGAAAGCCAACGACAGCAAATCAAGTATTCTGCGTGAATGTCGCATTAATCTGCAGAAAACTGTTTGCGATGTTGTTCCACAAGCTCATTGATAGCCTGATGCACGTTCGCATAATCATCAGATTCTAAGGAAAAAAACGGGCTCTGGTCACAAATGTTGTCGTTGCAAACCATTTGAATTTTAATTACCGGTGTGAAAGCCGCCCGGTGTTGTTCCAGGCCGATTGAAATCTGATAAACCGATCCGGTTGGATGCGGCGGGCTGGCAGCGACTGTTGCAGATATTTGCGGGAAAAAAGTATCTTGCGTTTCCGGCTCCAGAGGCACGCAGCCAAGACCGCGACCTTTTTTTACCTCTTCAATACAGTTATTACAGGATTTACAGGCAGCCGTGGACCTATCCCCTGCTTCCCAGCGATTGACCAAATCAGGTTCACATATAAACGGCCGGCACATGGAAATATAATCAGCCACCCCATCTCTGACCAATTGATTGGCAACACTGTAAGATCGAATACCGCCTACTATAATCAATGGAATCGTTAGGTCGTTTTTAAAGGCCCGGGCTTCGTTTAAAAAATAAACTTCATCTTCCTCGGAATTGATTGTATCGGCTAATAAATTGGGTAGGTTTAGCAGGCCACCGCTCAATTCAAGCGCATCGAGGCCTTGTTCTTCCAGCATCTTGGCGACGAAAATAGATTCCTGCAGTGTAAGTCCATTTTCAACAAAATCTTGCGTATTCAGTTTGACCAAAATCGGAAATGAGGGCCCGACCATTTGGCGCACGCTTTGGAAGACTTCTTTCAATATTCTTCCACGATTTTCAATGGTGCCTCCGTATTCATCGGTTCGTGGATTATATCGCGGTGATAAAAATTGACTCAGCAAAAATCCATGCGCGGCAAATATTTGGACACCGTCAAAACCGGCTGCTTGAGCACGCCGGGCAGCGCCGCCGAACCAAGACACAAGCCTTTTGATATCCTCGACCGTTAGCGATCGCAAACGCGCCTTGGAAAGATAAGCACCCCCAAAACCAAGTTGCACCACGATCTTGCCGCCCCGCAAATGCACAGAGTGAGTTAATTTCGCCAGGCCAGGCATCACGTCATCGCGGTCAATGCCCAGTTGCCAAGGTGAATGCTGACCGGTTTGATGCACATAGGCGTGTCCGGTAATAATTAATCCGACCCCACCATCAGCTAAACGGGTTGTCAGATCAATCATCCGAGGTGTGACGCACCCGTAATCATCAGCGAGCCCATCCCACGTTGCCGAGCGGACAAATCGGTTTGGCAAACGCAGACCGTTTATGTTTGTCTGTTCATACAGTGAGGCCATATCGCATTCCCTCCCGTATATGGATGATAAATCTCAAACATACTTATTAATTAACAGCATCGGATTCAGATATGTCCAATGGCGATCATTAGAATGATAGACGATATGTTGAATGCAAAATCACGCGTCAAACAAGTCAAACATTCATTGCCATGAAATCCAAAGCGTTTGACGGTAAAGGATGAAAACGATATATCCATTCATTTCCAATGATTGCCATAATAAACAAACAATGAAATAATGCCGCCACCATCGATCAAGAGCATATTGGGTTAATGGCAGTGACAGCTATAGTATTAGGAAAAGCTTTATCATGTTTACATATGCAATTGCCCGCCGACCTGCAATAAATTTTGATAACGGCATCACGACGGCCAACTTAGGGCCGCCGAACTTTAACAAAATATGCCACCAGCATAACGAATATATACATGTACTGAAATCCCTTGGTCTGGTTGTTGAAGTTTTGGCGCCTTTAAAGGCTTATCCCGATGCATACTTTGTAGAGGATACAGCTGTGGTGACACCCAAGGTCGCAGTCATTGCCCGCCCTGGTGCGGACGCCCGCCAAGGTGAAGCGGTCTACATCGAGCCTTTCCTGGCATCACATCGCCCCATCGAGCGCATCACCTCCCCGGCAACCCTTGATGGTGGTGATGTTCTGATGGTTGACACCCATTTTTTTATCGGCACCTCTGATCGAACCAATCACCAGGGTGCCCAACAATTAGGGGCCATTTTGGAGCGGTACGGCTACACATGGTCATCTGTTGAAGTGGCGGCTGGTTTGCATTTGAAGTCAAGCGTGAACTATATTGGCGACCACACCTTGTTGGCAACCGATGATTTCGCACTTAATCCGGTTTTTAATGACTTCACAAAAATTGTTTTAAAACCGGCGGAAGCCTATGCGGCCAACACACTGTGGATCAATGGCCGGCTGATCATGCCGGCTGGATTTCCAACGGTAAAAGCCAAACTAAACAAACTATCAATGCCCGTCATCGAACTTGACATCAGTGAAGTGCGTAAAATGGATGGCGGCCTCACATGTATGTCCATCCGCTTTTAATAATGAACCAGATACAACCGGATATTACTTATTATCAGAGCTATGAAGCGCGCGAAGAAGCATTTAACCATCAAGTCGGGCATCTGATTCCATGCCGTTATGCAGGCCCCCGCCGCTTCTGGAATGATTTCAGCATGATTATTCGAGGTGGATTATCTGAGACCCCCAAACTGTCAATTGCCTATATAACAGGAAATCCCCGCGATTGCCTTACCTATGGTTCTGCCAGGCAGGTATTGACGGCCGCGCTGATGGATACTCATTCCCAAAATCGTACAGATTTCTTAACAGTTGAATCCCTGGCCGCAAAATTTGAAATCGACGATTTACTAGATCAACCGATTCGAACCCTTTCAGGGGGAGAGACCGTCAAATTGGCGCTGGCCAAATCTTGGGCGGCATCTGCCTATTGCAGTACCCTCACCATCGCAAGCCCATTCTGTTGGCTGTCCCAGACCAATCGTAAATTATTTCTGCAAACAACAAATTACTATCTCAATCGCAGACAAACCGTTAAGTTGTTAGCCCTGGAGGGTGAAGATGTCCTTGATGAATTCCCAGCCGATATGCTGCAGGCAAAAAAACCGGTGAACCTGATTGCAAACTTCGCTTTTAAAAGTGTCAAAATCCCGTTGCGTCCTGCTATCAGCGCCATTGATGCCGAACAAGAATACGCGCTTATTGATGATTGCGAGGAAAACCTTTTATCACCATGTTTACTGATCGGAGGTAACGGCCAAGGCAAGAGTCTGCTGGCCAAATGTCTGGCCAATGCCATCCCTTTTCAGGGTCAGGCCGCTGTGAAGAGTGTCAAGCAAGGCGAAGGTGTGCGACTGTTGTTTCAAGATGTTATTAATCAGACATTGCTGCGGTCGTTTGAGATGTTGTCCCAAAGCCAAACATGTTCTCACGATCTGAAAATTGCCGAACTATTTGAATCCATATCGAACCGTGTTCAAGCCAATCTAACCGGTAGCGGGACTCAGGGCCAAATTGAGACCGACTCGCTGCTGGCTGTCAAGATTATGCTTATGGCCATCAGACTGTGCTCGCAACCAGCCGCCATTATTCTGGACGAGCCTGATTGGGGGCTGACCAGAACCGCCGCCGGTGCATATGTCACAAGCGTTATCGAGCACGCCCATTCATTGGGCGTTGCGGTCATTCTTATTTCCCATAAACCCTGGTGGCAATCGCTTAGCCAATCTGTGTTGCAAGTCAGCAAACACTTGCCCGCAGATCATCACCACGACGGTTGCCGCTTTTCTATCCAGTGTAAAAGGATCAATTGAAAAGTCCATGCATTGGAAATTGAAGCTACTGATATTGCTGATGGTCGGCATCCCGGCCTTCACCGGTTATCCGCTGAGCCGCTTTGATGCCGAAATTATAAAGGGTGTGGGATACGCATTGGTTTTTTATTGGATCATTACCAGTATATGCCTTATGTGGCTGGTAGGCCCCCGGCGTTTAGCCATCATTATTTCAATTGCCGCACCCATTACGTTTATTGTCGTTTTTTGCGGCGGCAGCATTTCCTATTTACTCTACCTTGCCAATAATAGCCTTCCGAACAGTCAGACGCTATACAGTGCCCACTACGCTAAATTATCCGTCACCATGCTGACGGTAATCCCCTTAGCTTTATCCATGGTGACGATTATTCCGTTTCATTCATTTGAACCGCGGCTTCTGTCATCAAAGGCGGGCATATCCCGCACTGAAAAAGCCCTGTTAATGGCGTTGCGCGTGTTTAATCATATTGTCTTTTATGTTATACCCAATGTGCTGGAAGTCACCCGTGAAGAACACGCCTATACTCAATGGAAAGGCACCAAAAACATTTCAAATGATTTAGCATTGACCGCCAGAGCCGGACATACCATGCATGCCAGTGGCGCATTGGTCAAATATATGACCCACATATGCCTTGAGAGTATTTGCGAAGCATTGCAATATATACCGCTATGGGCAATGGAAATTGCCCGGCTGCCGACCCGCAAGACTGACAAATAACAGAAACTAATCTGACATTATTTTGATCCTAGGATTTAAATTGCATTACAAAGGAGTACGGTTGCATGTTGCCGAATTCGGAAACGAAACTACTGATTAAAGTCGGCATAATTGCTGCCTTTGCAACCTTGGCATTTATCGGCACCTTGATCATCCGAATCCCCATACCGGCCACCGGGGGCTATTTTAATCTGGGTGACACGTTCGTCATGGTGGCGGCGCTTTTATATGGCCCGTTGGTGGGTGCTCTGGTTGGCATGATCGGACCCGCCGCCGCTGATGCGGTCGGATTTCCGCAATTCATCCTGGCAACTGCGGTGGTTAAATTTTGCGAGGGCGGCATCGTTGGCCTAGTCGGTGGCACCGGCAAACGCAGGGACACAAAAAAAGTTGTAGCCTTGATGTTAGGCATAGCTGTTTTGGTCGGCGGTTATTATCTATTTGAAGCCATCATCTATCCTTTTTTGGCTCGAATAATTCCATTTTTCGCCGTCACGGATCCCAAGGCGGCCATCGCCGAACTTTTTCCGAACATGCTGCAGGGGACGATAAGTGCTGTGATTGCTTTTGGTATTTGCCGGGTTTTTCGAAAAAAAGGTTAACTGGATCTTATCTTTTTACATGCACCGGACACATGCAAAAGACTGGACTAGATTCATCGCCAAAATACAGATTAACGTCTCTAATTTCCAGATCTTTATAAATACCAATGCAAGATTTCGAACTCAAAGGTTATATCCCCGGAGCGATTGGGCGGATTGCTGAAATGCACGCGATTTATTATCATCGCCATTGGCGCTTTGGAAAATATTTTGAAGCCAAAGTTGCCACCGAGCTTTCGCAATTCCTGAATCGATTTGAAGAAAAGCAAGACGGTTTCTGGACGGTGTGCCGGGAAAAACGTGTCGAAGGATCGATTGCAATTGACGGGATTCAGGCAAGTGATCAGGGTGCCCATTTGCGGTGGTTTATCACTTCTTCAATATTGCGAGGGCGGGGTTTCGGCAACCAATTGATTGAGACCGCCATTCAGTTCTGTAAAAACAGAGGTTATCCAAGCGTTTATCTGTGGACCTTCGAAGGCCTGGCCGCGGCCCGGCACCTCTACGAAAAAATCGGCTTCCAATTGGATGAGGAACATGACGGCACCCAGTGGGGAACAACCGTCACAGAACAGAAATTTGTACTTGAACTTTAGTCCCCCCGACATTGAAGATGTTACGTCATGAATCGGTAACCCCAAACCGGTATCGAAGAAACAAAAAAAATTTACCAGCTGTCAGTTATCAGCCAGCAACCCCACGTTCGGATCTGTTAAACTTAAGCGTCCAATTCCGCTCTAACTGCCGCACCAATCTTTGCCAACGTATACGGTTTTTTTACATACTCACCCGCACCGCGATCCTGTGCTGCTTTAACCCGTTTTGTTTCGGAAAACCCGCTGGCAATAATGACCTTTTGATCAGGATGTATTTGAATAATGCGTTTATAGGTTTCCAATCCATCAATTCCCGGATCCATGATCATATCTAGAACCACCAAATCCACACTGCTTGCCTTGAGGTAGTCAATGGCCTCTTCGCCGCTGACCGCCGTGTTGACCATATAGCCAAGCTTGCCCAGCATTTGCGAACCAATCTCACGTTGTTCCTTAACGTCGTCCACCACTAGTATAGACTCACCCCGTCCCTTGATCGCGTCAAGCGGAATCCCGGATATCTCTTCGGTGAGATTCTGTCGGCTAGCCGGAAAGTAAAGGGTAAATGTGGTTCCCTGGCCTTCGGAGCTTTGAACATCGATATAGCCATCATGGTCTTTTACCGCTCCCCAAACCACGGCCATTCCCAAACCGGTCCCGCTGCGTCCCATAACTTTTTTAGTATAGAACGGTTCAAATATACGATCCTGGTCTTCAGCCGATATGCCGACACCGCTATCGGATACTCTCAGAATGACATAATCACCCTCATTGATATCATCGTAGCGCAACAGTGATTTGTCCACATAGCGATTCTGTGTGGAAATCGTAATGCGCCCTCCCTCTGGCATGGCCTCCGCGGCATTGGATACCAAATTCATAACGGTTTTAGAGAGGTGTACCGGCGAACCGATAAGATTTAAAATCTTTGCATCAAGTTGGGTTTCTATTTCCACAAGCGGATGAAATAGTTTAAGTTTTTCAAAGACGGGGCTTTTAAGATAATCGGTGATAATGCGGTTTAAATCTAGCACTTCGGTTACAGCCACACCTCGGCGTGCCAGTGTTAGCAGATCTTGAACGATGGTTGCGGCTTTTTCACCGGACTCTTTGATTGTCTGGATGGGATGACGCAGCCGGCTGTCTTCCGGCAAATCCATCAGCAGCAGTTCAGGGTAGCTGACGATGCCCGATAGAATATTGTTTAAATCATGCGCGACGCCGCCCGCTAATGTTCCGATAGCCTCCATTTTACGAGCCCGTAAAAGCTGGGCTTCGATTTTGGCGTGCGCCTCCAGTGCGCGTTTACGTTCATCGATTTCCTGTTTTATAACTGCGTGCGCGCGTTCCAATTCCAAATTTTGCGCCCGCAGCTTATTTTCAGAGTGCCGTGCTGCCAAACTGTAATAGAAAGAGAAGCCTGAAATAATAACAAAAAATGAAAAAAAGTTACAATAACGGATTGCTGTCAGGGTTTCGGGATTAACCCAAATCAAACCGGCCGAGGGCGTTACAATATTGAGCCAAATATAAATGCCGCACAATACCAGAGAAAGAGCAAGTTTGATCGCCAACTGCCATGTGGGATGGTAAAACAACATGGGCAGGATGCAAACAATGTAAATATGAAATCCGCTGTCCCATCCGATGAATACGACGGCGAGAAAAGCATGCGTCAACACTTCCAAGGTGGCAAGAATCAGGGCTGTATTTAATAAACCTCTGCGAACCAGAACAAAACATATAATGAATAGAAGACAGCTGCCGAAGTTAAAGCAAAACATGAACGGCACATTGATGAATTTGAAAATAAAAATAAACGCAACATGTGCCAAAAGCGCCAGAAGTGCTGAATATTGCAGAACAATAAACAGATGATAGCGACGGGCTGGTATATCTGCTTTATGCAATAAATTTTTAAGCAGAACCATCATACATTCAATTGAACGACATTCTTGAATTGTTAATGCGACACCTCGGTTTCAGATGAAACTTATTAATATCTAACATAATATTTATCGGCATCAGGTTAGAAAAATTAAATAATATTATGTTTGGTACATACCAGGTGAAGCGAACATCTTTTCGAGGTCATTAGTGGGCAAGGATGAGGGATTAGAGGTGACAGCGGTTTCCGGGCAATCCAATAATAATTAGCTAATATCCAGATTCCGACGCAACAATATGGACGTTTTTGATGTATTCGTGGAGAAATTTTATAAACACGGATATTTTTTTGCCCTGATTATGCCAGAGCAGAATTGAGCGGATGCCAAATTCGACCCGAACCTTTCACTTTATTTCTGTTTCTTTACAATAGCGAAATCCAGTTCTTGGAATGGCAATGAATGACCAAGCAGC
>JASJAZ010000128.1 GCA_030066785.1 Desulfobacterales bacterium
AAATTGTATTAGAGCACCGGCCGCAATTGTGGCTGTTTCTGCCCGTAAAATGCGCGGTCCAAGCGATACCGTTACAAAGCCCGCATCTTTAGCCTTTTCAACTTCCGGTAAAGTAAACCCGCCTTCCGGTCCAATCATAAAACAAATGGTCTTGGGAGATCGGCGGTTGCCGACCAACTGTTGGATATCCATGGGGTTGGATTCAGTTTCCCAAAACGCTAATTTTAAATCCTCATCAGCCACCTGCCGCAGCATTTCATCAAAAGATACCGCGGCGGCTACCTTTGGCAAAACCGCACGATGGCATTGCTTCATGGCCTCGATTACAATTTTTTCCCAACGTTGCCGTCGGTTTTCTAAACGCTTTGGATTGGGTCGTGGCACCGAACGTTCGGAAAAAAATGGCAACCAGTGGGATATACCCAACTCGGTAAGCTGTCGGATGACACGGTCCATCTTGCGCTCTTTGATAAACGCCTGGGCCACCGTTATCTTTATGGGAGATTCGGTGGTTGATAAAAAATGATGTTCAATTTTAATCTGAATGCCCTCTGCGGCGACGACGGCAATACGGGCCGTATACTCCCTGCCGGTGCCGTCAAAAAGACCGATTTGGTCGCCTGGCTGCAAGCGCAGCACCTTGTGGATATGATTGGCATCGGTTCCGCTGATGGTGGTGCTCGTTTCGCAAATGTTGGTTTTATCGATGTAAAAGCGGTGCATGGTTTCCACTATGTGTTTCATATCTTAGCAAAGGCTAAAACCCTCATAACAAGTAAAACATAAAATGGCAATTTTGCGTGAAGCTTGGCATAAAGAGACGGTCATGGCCAACCGATCGGCGCGCTACGGCTTGACACCCACAGTACCATATGTTAGCTTGGCAAAGTTTATTAAGATACCAGAATAATAAAGATTTTTAACCGTCGGGGGAATTTGATGGCCGATCAAAAACAGTCGGATGACAAGAAAAAAGCAGATGACATTATTGAACTGACTGAGATGGTCTCAAGCGCAGAAGGCGAGGCCGAAGAGATTATCGAACTGACCGATGTTGTTGATAAATCTGAAAAATCCGATAGCCCTGTAGATACGGCGGAATCAGCATTGGATATGGAAGCTGAAGATCTTGGTATCGATGATATTATCGAGCTTACCGATATTGCCCAGCCCGCAGACACCATTTCGCCAGCTGAAACGGAATCACCACTGATGGAAGATGCCATCGACCTTTCCGAGGCGGTGGCCACCGAAACGGATACCGCCGAATCCGAGGCAAAACCTGCTTCTGAAAAAGCATTGGCCGATGAGCCTGAACCGATAGTTGATGAACTGGGAGCCAATGATATTATCGAAATGACGGAAACTGATGAGGCGGTTGAGGATTTAATCGATCCGCTTGAAGCCACAGAGGGACCTTCCGCTCTGGATGAAAGTCAAGATGCGGAAGAAGTCCCCGATCTAAACGATCTGGTACAAGAAACATCGGTAGACTCGGCCGAAATCAGAATTCCCCAGGAAATTGAACAAACACTTGCTGAAACTGGTACCGCGGAAACTGCGATTGAGGAACCATCAGAGGATATCAGCCAATTAGTTGAAGATATTGAAACCGAAGTAACCGACACCTCCGAAACTGTAGCGGCCGAAGCAATTGCGGAAAAGACACCTGCCCCGCAAGAGACAGTGCCGTTGGAAGCAACGGCGGAGGAAACAGCGGCGGTTGAAGCCGAAGAACCGCCCGCACCGGAACCCACAACCGAGGAACTGCTGGAAGCCATACCGGAAGAACCAGATGCCATGGAAACCGATGAACCCATCGGCATTGATACGAGTTTGCTTGAGGAAGAAAAACCGGAAACCGAAATCGCGGAGCCTGTAGCTGATAACATCGACATAACAGAACCAGCGACCGAAGAAATTGAATCGATTGGCATTGAAACCGCTGCCTTAGACGAAACAATGTCGTCGGCTGAAGAAACCCCTACGCCACCAGCAGAAATTGATCAGACCGATGTGTCGGAAATTGCCGCTGAAGTGGTCAAAGAGAAACTGAATCGCGATGCGGCGGCAGCAGCGGAACTTGTTAAAGAAGATTTGAAAAAGAAGGCTTTTGATTTCGTGCCGGAATCTTTTTCAATAGCACCGGAACAGGTTGAAGAAGCCATTGAGCGTGTTATCAAAAAATTATATGCCGACAAAATTGAACGCGTTTTATTGGAAGTGACCCAGAAAACCGTAGCAGGCGAAATTGATAAGTTAAAAGATCTCCTGCTTGAAGATACCGAAGACGAATAGCAAACATATACCATACCAAGGGGTTGCCGCTTAAAGACCCCAACCACTTTATCGGGGATTACAGTTTAATCCCCTTTTTCAATTTTAACAGGGAAAAAGACCGTAATTGCAGGAGATCACTAATATACTTAGGTTTTTCTAAATTCCTGGGAGATGCGTAGTATGAGTTCGGATCAATTAGATAAAGGGTATGAACCCCAAAAAGTTGAAAAACACTGGTATCAGTATTGGGAGTCACAGGGTTTGTTTAGAGCCGCCGAAACCAGCGAAAAGCCCGGTTATTCAATCGTGATCCCGCCGCCGAATGTGACCGGTGTTTTGCATATGGGCCATGCTTTAAACAACACCTTACAGGATATTCTTTGCCGTTACCGCCGCCTGCGTGGCGACAATGTCTTGTGGATGCCCGGAACTGATCATGCCGGGATTGCCACCCAGAACGTGGTGGAGCGCAAACTGGCAGAAGAGGGCACTGATCGCCACCAGGTAGGGCGCGAAAAATTTATCGATGCTGTGTGGCAATGGCGTAAGCAATATGGCGGTGCCATTATCAACCAATTAAAACGCCTGGGTGCTTCCTGTGACTGGGAGCGTGAGCGTTTCACCATGGATGAGGGACTGTCGCGTGCGGTTCGTAAAGTCTTTGTTGATTTATACCACCAGGGGCTAATCTACCGCGATGATTATATTATCAATTGGTGTCCACGCTGCCACACCGCCCTGGCCGATTTAGAGGTTGAACATGAAGACTTAGACGGTCACCTGTATCATATCTGCTATCCATTTCCCAATAGTGATGACGGCATTGTCGTGGCCACTACGCGCCCTGAAACCATGCTGGGCGACACAGCTTTAGCGGTGCATCCAGATGATGAACGTTATCACAACTGTAAAGCCGAAGATGTGATCTTGCCTTTGATGAACCGGCCCATTCCCATTATACGGGATTCATATGTTGACATGAGCTTTGGCACCGGGGGGTTGAAGGTTACGCCGGCCCATGACCCTAACGATTACGAGATCGGTCTGCGCCATTCACTGCCCAGTGTAAAAGTAATCGGTGACGATGGCAAAATGACGACTGAGGCCGGGCGCTTCGAGGGATTAGACCGATTTGAATGCCGCAAAGCGGTGCTTGATGCCCTTAAAGAAGAAAACCTATTGAGTAATGTGGAACCATACAAGCACGGTGTGGGCCACTGCTATCGCTGCAAAACAATCATCGAGCCTAATTTGTCCAAGCAATGGTTTGTAAAGGTTAAGCCCCTGGCAGCCAAGGCTATTACAGCGGTTGAAGAAGGCCAAACCAAAATCGTGCCGACAATGTGGACCAACACCTATTATGATTGGATGCACAATATCCGCGATTGGTGCATTTCCCGGCAGATCTGGTGGGGCCACCAGATTCCCGCCTGGACCTGTCAAGGTTGCAGCCATATCATCGTTGCCATGGAAACGCCCAAGCGCTGCTCCGACTGTGGCGGCCAAGATTTGGTACAAGAAACCGATGTGCTGGACACCTGGTTTAGCTCAGCCCTGTGGCCGTTTTCGACCATGGGCTGGCCGGATCATAATGAGCTGCTGGGTACGTTTTATCCCACTTCGGTGCTCGTAACCGGATTTGATATTCTGTTTTTCTGGGTCGCGCGCATGATGATGATGGGGATCCATTTTATGGACGATGTGCCTTTTACAGATGTCTATGTGCATGCATTGGTTCGCGACGAAGACGGTCAGAAAATGAGCAAGTCCAAAGGCAACGTCATTGATCCGCTGGTGGTGATTGATAAATATGGCACCGATGCTTTTCGCTTTACCCTGGCGGCTTTTGCCGCACAGGGACGTGACGTACGCCTTTCTGAAAAGAGAATTGAAGGTTACCGTCATTTTGTCAACAAGCTCTGGAATGCAGCGCGTTTTGCTCTGATGCATGTCGAGAATAATGCTTCGCGGTTAGATGCGGACCAATTCAGCCTGCCGGATAAATGGATTCTGTCCCGCATGAACCAGGTAGCAATCACGGTGGCAGAAGCGATTGATACCTACCGTTTTAACGATGCCGCCAGCGCTGCGTACCAATTTGTGTGGCATGAATTTTGTGACTGGTACTTGGAAGCCATTAAACTAACTTTATATGCGCAAGACAACCAAGACCGGCAAATGGCAACCAAGGCTGTACTGCTACGCGTATTGGGTGACACGCTTATCCTGCTGCATCCGTTTATGCCGTTTATCACCGAAGAACTGTGGCATCGGCTGCCGGGGACCGAGGCTTCGATCATGCAAGCCGTGTATCCGACTGATGGCAAGGATACCAGTGATCATTTTCACAATCCGGGAGCCGAAGCCGATATGATTCAAATCATTGCCATCGTTACCGGCGTTCGCAATATTCGCGGCGAAATGAACCTGCCGCCGTCACTTGCGCTGGATGTCACCGTCCAGGTAAATGGCACCGCTGCCCGCAAAACCGTCGAGACGCATCAAGATTTGATTCAGCACCTGGGTCGGATTAAATCACTTCTGATCGAGGAACCGGGCGAACGGCCGGACGCCGCTGCTACCGCGCTTGTAACCGGAGCAACAATATATGTTTCTTTGGAAGGTGTGATTGACTTTGAAAAAGAAGCGTTGCGCCTTAACAAAGAGCTGCAAAAATTGGCCAAAGAATTAGACGGTGTTAATCGGAAATTGAACAACGCTAATTTCCTTGAAAAAGCGCCCAACAACGTGGTAGCCAAAGTGCGCGCCAAGCATGCCCAGCTTTCCGAAAAGCAGACCGCGCTGGAATTGCATCTGAAAAAAATAGAGGCGCTGAAGAGCTAATTAAAGCGATTGCCGGCATTGTGGGTACTTTTTTGAAGGGTGTCATCAAATTTTGGAAAGGCCGTGTTGCCAATAAAATCGAGACCTGGGATCAGCATTTAATACATACTGAAGGGTTGATGGCTCGCAGAAGGCATCTCAACAAGGTTCAAAGCATCTCACCAGAAACCGAGGCCAGATAATGTTTGCGGTAGAAAAACTCATCGAATTGGCACTGGAAGAAGACATCGGTCCCGGTGACATCACAACGGCTCATCTGATCAAGCCTGACCAACAGGGACAAGCTCACATCATTGCCAAAGAACCATTGGTTCTGGCAGGCCTTGATATCGCCCGCAGGGTTTTTAAATCTTTGAATCCGAATATCCAATTTATCCCGCTTGCAAGTGATGGTGATGAAATTGCTGCGGCTGCCACGATTGTCGAGGTAACCGGCGGCATGCAGACGTTGCTGACCGGTGAGCGTACCGCACTCAATTTTTTGCAGCGCTTATCGGGCATTGCCACGATGGTACGCGAATATGTCCAAGTAGTCGCCATGCATAACATTCAACTTGTGGATACCCGCAAAACCACGCCCGGTTGGCGCGTACTGGAAAAATATGCCGTGCGTATCGGAGGTGCGGCCAACCATCGCATGGGACTTTATGATGGCGTGCTTATCAAGGATAACCACATTGCCGCCTGTGGCGGCATTGCTGTCGCTGTCAGGACCGCACGTAAGGCCGTATCGCATCTTGTAAAAATCGAAGTGGAAACCAGTGATCTTGACCAGGTGCAGCAGGCTCTGGATGCCGGGGCGGATGTGATTATGTTGGACAACATGAATTTTGAGCAGATTAAAGCGGCCATGGCAAAAATCGCAGGCCGAGCGCTTGTGGAGGTTTCCGGCGGCATTCGCAAAGACCAGCTGGTCGCTCTTGCTCAAACAGGTGTCGACATGCTTTCTATTGGCGCTTTAACCCATTCGGCGTGCAGTGTCGATATGAGCATGCAGATTACCGCCGACTGACGCTTGCATCAGCAGCGATGGCAAACCAACACCAATTGCTGATCTCTGAAAATATAGCTGATGATACCCATTCGCGATACAACCCCTTCTGCCAATGTGCCCTTCATTAACAACTCGCTTATCGGTATCAATATTGTTTTCTTTCTAGTTCAACTATCCCAGGGCGCTGATCTGGACCGTTTTATCTATATTTACGGTTTGGTACCGGCCCGCTTTTCCATGCCAGAAATCGCCGCTTATTTCAGCAGCGGCCAACAACTTTTATCACTATTTACGTTTATGTTTCTACACGGCGGCTTCTGGCATCTGTTGGGCAATATGTGGTCGCTTTACATTTTCGGAGACAATGTCGAAGACCGCTTGGGCCCCTTGCGCTATTTGCTTTTTTATCTGGGGTGCGGCTGGTTATCGGGTTTGACCCATCTTTTTTTCAATTGGCAATCCAACGTGCCCACCATAGGCGCCAGTGGCGCCATCGCGGGCGTTATGGGAGCCTACTTCATATTGCACCCCACTTCAAAAATTTTAACATTAATTCCAATACTTTTTATACCGCTTTTCATTGAAATTCCCGCCTACTTCTTTTTGGGAATCTGGTTTGTCATGCAGTTTCTCAGCGCAGCCGGCAGCCATGGGGCCGCAAGCGGCATTGCCTGGTGGGCTCACATCGGTGGATTCGTCTTTGGCATAATCCTTTTAAAGTTATTTTTGAAATTACCCACCACCGGTGTTTCACGCAAAGTCCGGCCCCTAACTGCCAAACGCCATTCCTATCGTTTGCAGGTCATTCGCCCCACGGGAAGCGGTGCTGATCCCAATCTTTACGGTACTATTTACATTACCCGCCATGAAGCCATTTTGGGCACCCGCAAACTGGTGAATATTCCATGGGGGTTTCAAAAACGTCTTTTTCGCGTTTCAATTCCCGCCAATACGCAGGAGGGCAGCCGGCTGCGGCTCAAGGGTCTGGGCAAAAAAATGCCAGTCGGGCGATCTGGCGACCTTTTCCTCAAAGTAGCGATTCAAACTTAAATGCACGCCGACCACACTCATTTCTTAAAAACCCAGTTCGCACAACTTAAGGTTGAAGAAATGTTGATACGCTTTACAGATGAAAATCGATGGGGCTAGCGAACAATCAGTTTATAACAACGGATTTTCATTACCGGATGATAGGATTTTTTTGCTTTGGCAAGTCCCGGAAGGCTCATGTCGCTTTCTTTATTGATGTATCGGTATCCTTTGAAGAGGCGTTTGGCGCATTGGTTATCAAAAAATTGGTATAGTCCTTTGATGGAAGCCTCTGCTTTTTCAAAATGCAAAACCCCCATATCGTCTGTCAGGTGAGACGCAACCCCAAAGGCACAAACCTCTCCATCGATTCGGGCCAAAATGCCATTGACGCCCAGAATGTCAAAATGCTCAAAGGTATTGATGGCGGCCTGTTTTTCACAATCCAAATCATCGCCCGGTGTTGCATCGCAATCATGGGCGGCACACCATTTTTCCAAAAAGCCGACACACTCGACCACCGCGCCGCGATGGATGGCTTCAATCGCTACACGCTTAGGGGCCACATATTCCCGCTGAAATTGATTGATCAAATTTCTTTTTTTGGAATATCGATTTCCTTTAAGCGTCGCCAAATCCTCGGTTAAATAAATATAGTCGGCATATTGCGCCTGTTCTTCAATCTCAAAATAATTGCTTACGGTGCTGCGGCCGTAACGATCCAAATACTCTTCCGAAACCCACCAATAGGCTTCAAATCCATGATCAATGGCTAAATCCTGCAATGCTTCCGGTGGATATTCACTTGTGGGGCTGACCGGTAAAATCAAATGACGGTTTTCCGGCTTTTGAGGAAACTCGGCGCTGACCAGCAAGGTTTCGCCCATCTGTTTACCGTAAGGTTGATAGGCATTGTTACGCCAGGCCAAAACAGAGGGTAGCGAATAGGCACAAAGCCGGTAGCGTTGATTTTTAAAAAAGGGCTTTAAGGTGGGATAATCTTTAGGGACGATGGGCCTGAAGCTCATGATTCGTCTTTCAGCATCGCCGTGGCGGCTGGCATTGGACCAAAACCCAGCTTCGCATAAAAATCAGCAGAATTTTTTTCGGCCACGACGCCGATCCAGCTCAATCCATCCGCTTTTAAACGCGCAACCAATCGATTAACGATCTGTGAACCGATGCCGCTTCCTCGAAATTTTTGTTTGACAGTCAAATCTTGAATATAGGCGTCACTGGCCCGGTCGCTGATAACGCGCCCCATACCGATGATATCGTCGCCTTCGGTGGCTACCAAAAAAGCATGGCTGCCAGCGATGATGCGTTTTACCAAATCAGGGTCATCCTGCACATCGGTCCACCACCCTTCCAGGCGATAAAGCGTGGTTATCTGTTCAATTTGTTTTAGAGAGGGATGTTGAAGAAAGGTAAAACGGGGCATATCACGGCCATTATGCAGGACTGCCGGCTGCGATCGCCGTTATTTGATTGCGCCCGCTTTCTTTGGATGCAAACAGAGCATTATCCGCGCGTTTGACGAAACTGGTCAATTCCTCATCGCGAACATATTGAGCTGCGCCCACACTGATTGTTAGGGTAACGGTGCGTCCATCTTGGGGCGTAAAGGTCTCCGCCGCTACCGCTTTGCGCAGCCGCTCGGCGACAACTTCGGTATTTTGCAGCGAGGTTTCAGGCAAGATAACGGCAAATTCCTCGCCACCATAGCGAAAGGCCAAATCCATTTTACGCAGGCAATCCTGAATAATCTGACCAATGCGCACCAGGGCTTGATCGCCCTCCAGGTGACCGTAGCTATCATTATATTTTTTAAAATAATCAATGTCTAATAACAGTAAAGACAATGGATGCCCGTAGCGGTTAAACCGTGCAATTTCGATTTCCAGCTGTTCAAAAAAATGCCGGGAATTATAAAGCTTGGTGAGTCCATCGGTGATGGCCTGCTTTTTCAGTTCCTCCAACAGTTGAATCCGCTCGCGGGTAAGGGTGCGTTCGTTCAAAACACGCTTGAGCCTGAGCAGCAGTTCATTGAAGCGCACCGGTTTAAGAATGAAATCACTGGCGCCACGACTAACCGCCTCTTCATATGAATAATCGTCACTATAACCGGTCATGACGATAACCGCTGCATCGTGTTCTTTTTTAATCTGATCGGTTAATTCAAGACCATCGATTCCCGGCAACTTAATATCGGTAATAACGACATCTATGGCATTGGCTTTCAAAATACCTAAGGCTTCCTCTGCTTGCGCAACACTGAAGGTGCGAAAACCGAGTATCCCAAAAAATTCCTGCATGGAATCTTTTAAGTCCTCGTTATCTTCAACAATAAGGATCTGAGCATCCATTTTTGATTGTTCGATTCGCCTTTCTAAGGTATAGTCTGCGGTTACCGTTTTGTAATATTAGGATGTTGTTTGATGTCAGACCGGCAGCATCTATCTAAAAAATAAGCATAAAATGAATTGATTCGGCTGTCAAATTTCTTTTAGTCGCCGATGATGGCAAGCTCAACTAATTAAATTCTAAGCGATCAGCATGAAAAATATTCGAAATTTCAGTATTATTGCCCATATCGACCACGGCAAATCAACCCTGTCGGACCGCTTAATTGAGGCCACCGAAATCGTATCCGAACGTGAGTTAACGGATCAAATCTTAGATAATATGGATATCGAGCGGGAACGCGGGATTACGATTAAAAGCCAAACCATTTGCCTACCCTATTGTGCCCGTGATGGGCAAACCTATTATCTGAATCTTATCGATACACCGGGACATGTGGATTTTACTTATGAGGTGTCACGGGCTCTGGCATCCTGTGAAGGTGCCCTGCTGCTGGTGGATGCCAGTCAAGGAGTGGAGGCCCAGACCTTGGCCAATCTTTACCTGGCAATGGAACATGATTTGGAAATCATTCCGGTTATCAACAAAATTGACTTACCATCGGCCGACGTGGACCGGGTCAAAAAGCAAATCGAGGAGGATCTCGGGTTGGAAGCCGAATCGGCCATTTTGGTTTCGGCCAAGGAGGGCATTGGTATTGAGGATGTGCTCGAGGCTGTCGTCAATCTACTGCCGCCACCCGGCGGGAATGAAATTGAGCCGCTCAAAGCCCTAATTTTCGACTCGCACTATGATGCTTTCCGCGGCACCGTGGTTCATTTTCGTATTTTTGATGGATATCTGATGTCAGGCGATATGATCCAATTCATGTCAAACCGAGCCGTCTACAAAGTCGAAGAAGTCGGCATCTTTCAGCTCAATCGCATTCCCCAAAAAAAACTGGTAGCCGGTCAAGTGGGATATGCCATTGCCGGTATTAAAACCGTGCGCGACACCCGCTGCGGGGACACCGTCACCAACCAGAAACAGCCGTGCCCGGAGCCTTTGCCGGGATTTAAAGAAGCCAAACCGGTGGTTTTTTCCTCGATCTATCCTGTGGCTTCTGACGGTTATCCTGAATTAGCCGCCGCCCTAGATAAACTGAAACTCAATGATGCATCGCTGATTTATGAAAAAGACCAATCCGTTGCACTGGGATTCGGTTTTCGATGCGGATTTTTGGGCTTGCTTCATTTGGAAGTCATTCAGGAGCGACTGGAACGCGAGTACAATCTCTCGCTGATTTTAACAGCCCCGTCGGTGCGCTATAAGCTCATCATGCAGGATGGAACGATCGTTGTCATCGACAATCCCGCACTATATCCCGACCCCACGCTGATTGAACAGACTGAAGAACCGTTTATCCGTGCCGCCATAATCGTTCCAGACCGTTACATGGGAGCTGTGATGAAACTGTGCCTGGAGCGTCGGGGCACCAATACCAATTACCAGTATCTGACCAACAACCGCATGGAGATGCATTTTGAGCTACCCCTGGCCGAAATCATCTTCGATTTTTACGATAAACTGAAATCGGTCACCCAGGGGTACGGGTCGTTTGACTATGACATCATTGATTATCGGGCTACCGATCTGGTTAAATTGGACATCTTGATAAATGGTGAAAGAGTGGATGCGCTCTCGCAGCTGGTTCATAGAGATCGCGCCGTGGAACGCGCGCGCCATGCCTGTGAAAAACTGCGGGATGAAATTCCCCGTCAGATGTTTAAAATTGCCATCCAGGGCGCCATCGGTGGCAACATTATCGCCCGTAAAACCGTATCTGCATTTCGCAAAGATGTGACTGCCAAATGCTATGGTGGTGACATCACACGGAAGCGCAAGCTATTGGAAAAACAAAAGAAAGGCAAAAAAAGGATGAAAATGGTGGGCAAGGTTATGATTCCCCAATCAGCATTTTTATCTGTTCTTAAAACTGACACTGACTAATAATAAATACGACAAGATTGCTCGTCGGCAACGGCAAGGCAATTCTGCCCGGAAAATTCAAGCCAGTATTGAACGGCAAATAAGATAAAGGAGGCAACATGGCCAAAACCATCGCCGAAAAAATATTTGATAGCCACTTGGTGGATACACCATCAAATGATATCCAGGTTATCCGGCTGGATGCGGTTTTATGCCACGAAATAACGACCCCGATCGCCATCAACGATTTGGTCAAACGAGGCAAGGACCACGTGTTCGATCCATCCAAAATTAAGGCGGTCATTGACCACGTAACCCCGGCCAAAGATTCCAAAACTGCCATGCAGGGCAAAATATTACGAGAATGGGCGCGACGGCATGACATCAAGGATTTTTTCGATATTGGACGCAACGGTATCTGTCATGCCCTTTTTCCCGAAAAGGGATTCGTGCGTCCGGGCTACACTGTTATCATGGGCGACTCGCACACATGTACCCTGGGGGCATTTGGTGCATTTGCCGCCGGCGTGGGAACCACTGCCCTGGAGGTAGGGATTTTAAAAGGTGTATGCGCGTTTCAATATCCACAAACCATTAAAATAGACATCACCGGCCGATTGCCGGCAGGGGTATATGCCAAGGATGTGATTCTTTCCATCATCGGTCGTATTGGGGTCAATGGCGCCACCAACAAAGTCATAGAATTCACGGGACCAGTGGTAGATACAATGCCGATGGATGCCCGCATGACGATGTGTAATATGGCCGTAGAGGCCGGAGCCACCAGCGGTATCTGTTACCCGGATCGTCAAACCGTCGAATATTTATGGCCCTTTGTTCAAAATGAATATGAATCTAAAGATAGCGCGCTAAAGGACTATAGCCGCTGGATTTCCGATACGGATGCAACTTACGCGGACATCGTCACCCATGATGTTAGCGATCTTGAACCGCAAGTCACGTTTGACTATAAGCCGGAAAATGTTAAGGCCGTGGCTGAAATGGCGGGAACCCCTGTGGATCAGGTATACATCGGCTCATGTACCAATGGGCGCATAGATGACCTGCGCGTGGCGGCCAAAGCGTTAAATGGGCGTGCCGTCGCCGCAAACGTGCGGGGAATCGTATCACCAGCGACACCCCAAATCTACCGCCAAGCGCTGCAGGAAGGCATTATTCAAACCTTTATGGATGCCGGTTTTTGTGTCACCAATCCCACCTGCGGAGCCTGTCTGGGAATGAGTAACGGCGTTCTGGCCAAAGGCGAGGTCTGTGCATCCACAACCAATCGTAATTTCTATGGCCGCATGGGCCGGGGCGGCATGGTTCATTTGATGAGCCCGGCTACAGCCGCCGCGACCGCCGTGGCGGGGCATATTTGTAATTCTGATTTGTATCAGAAAGGAGAATAAATGGAAAAGTTCAACGGTAATGTTCTTTTTCTAAACCGCGACGATATCAACACAGATGAAATTATTCCAGCCAAGTACCTGACCGAAAACGATAAGGACGCCCTTAAACCTCATTTGCTGGAAGATTTAAAATTATCAGGTTTTCAGGCCCAAGATTCATTAAGCGACAAACATGTAATTGTCAGTCGTGCCAATTTTGGTTGCGGCTCTTCCCGAGAACATGCTCCCTGGGCGCTGGAGGTCAACGGAATTCATCTGGTGATTGCCGAAAGCTTTGCCCGCATCTTTCGCCAAAACATGTTTGCCTGCGGTTTGATGGCAATTGAATTGCCGCCTACCACACTTGACCACATATTCAAGCAATATGCGACCCAAAACACCACCGTGAAAACCGATCTGTCTCAAAACTGCTTTGAGTTCAGTACCGGTGGGCTAAGCGAACGCGTTGAATTTAAGCTGGAAGATTTTGATCGTCAATTAGTTGAAGCCGGCGGGTGGATTGAATACGCTGACAAAAAGTATCGCTAACCGCTTAAGGGTAATGATTGGAAATTAACGAACCCTTAAGTGATCTAACCGATTTTAAATTTATCAGCGGCTTGCGTTTACAGGTTGCGCCGCGACAACCTGATTACAAATGGTGCCAATGCGTTCAATTTGACACGCAACCTCATCACCTGGGTTTAAAAAAACTGGGGGATCTCTAAAAATGCCCACGCCTGCCGGTGTTCCGGTGGAAATAACATCGCCGGGCACGAGGGTAATGTCGTGGCTGATATCTTCAATAATTTCAGATACATTAAAAACCATATCACTTGTATTGCCATCTTGCATCAGTTGCCCGTTAACCTTGGTGGTCAAACGCAAATTTTGAAGTTTTTTAATCTCGCCAATTTCATCCAGTGTAACGATGGCCGGTCCCAAAGGCGCAAATGTATCAAACGATTTACCGCGATACCACTGCGATTCGCTAAACTGCACATCCCGGGCAGAAACATCATTCATAACGGTAAACCCAGCCACGTAATCAAAGGCCTCGGCTTTGTTGATGCCCCGGCCCTCGCGGCCAATCACCACGGCGAGTTCCACTTCCCAATCCACTTGTTGGCTGCTGCCCGGCAGTCGTATTGGATCAAAAGGGCCGTTTAAGGCATTGGGGGTTTTGGTAAAAAGAAGCGGCCGCGGGGGTTTTTCAAACTTTCCTTCCTGGCCGTGAGCAGCGTAATTGATTCCCAGGCAAATTATTTTAGAGGGCTGATGCAGGGGGCAGCCCAAGCGCACATCAAGCGGCACAGGAGTTTCTTTGACGGATTGAACTTTTGTTAGCCAGTTATCTCTAAAAAAGCTTTCCCCAATATCAGGTATCTGCGGGAAAATAGCTTTTAAATCGATGACGCCATCATCGCTCCATAATCCCGGCCGTTCGTGGCCTCTATCGCCAAAGCGGATCAGTCGCATGCACCTTACTCATAAAATTGTTCCAGCCATCCGATAATCAAAAATTGGTGGCCGCTTTAGATAATTTTTAGCCGAACAAAGCTATTTGCCAGCTGTGACCAATTGTGTCTTTAAAATTTCTCGCGTTCTTCGGGCGGTAATTCAACGGCGGCTTGATTTTTTCGACCAGCCTGCCAGCCATCCTGATAACACTTTTTACCGTACCAATTGATTTGGCGGCATATCCCCCGAATGATGGCGACTTCCTTAGCCCGCAATTGCATGCGCGTAAAAAAATGGCGCATTTTTCCGATCCAATAATCCGGATTTTCAGGGTTAATATAGCTGATTCGGACTAAGATATCTTTCAATTGGGCATACATGCCATCCAGTTCAAATCGATTGGCCAGGCGCGGAGTAAATTCCGGTACTTTCTCCCGCCCATATTTGAAAAGTTCATAGCAAATCAGCAGCACGGCTTGGGCCAGATTGAATGAAGCAAATTCTGCAGTGGGAATGGTTACCAAATGATGACACAAACGCAAATCTTCATTGGTAAGTCCACGATCTTCGGGTCCAAAGACAATGGCGACTTGATTGTTATGAGAAACTGTCAGAATTTTTTCCGTCAGTCTTTCAGGCGTACTGATTACTTGCCGTTGCCCGCCAAGGCGGGCAGTGGTACCAACCACATAGTTAAAAGCGCCCAACACCTCTTTCAGAGAGGAATGAATCGTAATCGCCTCAACCACTTCAGCCGCACCCGGGGTTGCCATCATACGAATTCTAGAAGGATTAAAATCCGCCGGATTTACGACCATCAGCCGTTTGAATCCCATATTTTGCATGGCGCGGGCCGTTGCCCCAATATTTTCCGGATAGAGGGGCTGTTGCAAAACGATTCCAATATTATCGCGCCTGATTTTGTGAAGCATCAGCTCATGATTTCAAAGGCATTAAAAAAATAACCAATCTCAAAAGCAGCTGTTTCCGGTGCATCCGATCCATGCACGATATTGCGTTCAATACTGGTGGCAAAATCTTTACGGATGGTGCCCGCCGCTGCTTCTTCATAATTGGTGGCACCCATCAGATCACGATTGCGGGCAATCACGTTTTCTCCCTCCAGGACCATTACCACGGCAGGCCCCGAGCACATAAAATCGGTAAGGCTATTGAAAAACGGTCGTTCACGGTGAACAGCGTAGAAACCTTCCGCCTGCTGTTTGCTCATATGCACCATTTTCATAGCCACTATTTTAATGTCATTGGCCTCAAATCTTTTGATGACCTCACCGATAAGCGCTCGCCCAACGCCATCCGGTTTGATGATTGAAAGTGTTTGCTCCATAAAAAATTCCTTTCTTTTAATAAAGTGGCCGCTGCATAGCAGATGGCAATCCTCAAGTCAATAAAGGCGGAGATGCGGTATCTCCCGTAAGCCGGTCTTTGGAGCGAACTACAGTTTGTTGACGCCAATGGCGACAGTAAATAGGACCAACCATTGGGGTCAACTCATTGACAACATTGGTGAGTTGACAAAAAAAAATCTCCTTTTTATTATTTCGGTAAAATATCAAAAAAATATGATGGAGTGATCATGCCAATTTACGAATTTTACTGCAAGGACTGCAACACGATTTTCAATTTCTTTTCCAAAACCATCAACACGCGCAAAAAACCCAAATGCCCAAAATGTAAACAAAAAACGCTTGAACGCCAGATGTCGGCTTTCGCCTTCACCGGTCGTGCCACGGAAGATGGTGATATGGATGATTTGCCCTTTGATGAGTCCAAAATGGAAAAAGCCATGCAGATGATGGCCACTGAGGCTGATGGCATCAACGAAGATGACCCGCGCCAGGCCGCTAATCTCATGCGCAAATTAACGGATGTGACCGGGATGCAGTTGGGCTCTGGCATGCAGGAGGCATTACGCCGAATGGAAAAGGGCGAGGATCCGGATCAAATCGAGGCCGAGATGGGTGATCTGCTTGAAGAAGAAGATCCCTTCATTCTGCCTGAAAAAAAAGGGCATTCGATTAGCGGCAAACGGCCAGCACCTCAACGGGATGAAACCCTGTATGACCTTTAAACACTGGTACCCGATGGGCATCATTAATGGATAAAATCCTTTTTGATCGCATTGTGATACAGCAGGGTGACATTACCCGCCTCAAGGTAGACGCCATCGTCAATGCCGCCAACTCTTCGTTGCTGGGCGGCGGAGGGGTCGACGGTGCGATTCACCGTGCCGCCGGTCCCGATTTGTTGACTGAATGCCGGTCCATTGGCGGTTGCCCCACCGGTGAGGCCAGGATAACCAAGGGATATCATCTTCCGGCGCGCTACGTTATCCACACCGTCGGACCCGTCTATGGTGGCAAGCCTCAAGATAGTCGATTATTAACCAATTGCTATCAAAATTGCCTTCTGCTGGCGCACCAATACCAGATTGCTTCCATTGCCTTTCCAGCCATCAGCTGCGGGGTTTATGGCTATCCTATCGATGCCGCTTGCAAAATAGCGGTCGAATCCGCCTGTGCCCATTTATCGAAATATGATGACATCAAAAAGATTATTTTCGTGCTCTATTCCACCAACGATTACCTTGTTTATGAACGCTACTTGAACCGGATTTCTCTAAAAAGTATATGATATTATTATATAAAATTTCACCATGATATCGTCTGAGTCATTGTCCACCCCATTTCAGTAGTCCTCCCAGCCTTTTCTTTTTGCGGAATTTGACAAACAGTCTCGGCATGACTATTTTGCACACGTTGAAAATTTAGATATCGTTTGCTTCAGAAACGACAATTTAAGGAGGACTACATGCTCGAAGTTACCCAGTCAGCGCATGATCAGATCGCTGAGTATTTCAATGGTAAAGAAGTTAAACCGATTCGGATATTTTTAAACGAAGGCGGCTGAGGCGGGCCTGGACTTGCCATGGCTCTGGATGAGCCACAGGATGCAGATGAGATCATTGAAGATAACGGATTCCAATTTCTGATTAACAAACAGTTTTTAGAAAAAGCGCAGCCCATCAAGGTAGATTTCCTGGTCACCGGCTTTAAGCTTGATTGTGCCATTAAATTTGAAGACACCTGCAAGAGCTGTGCTACCGACACTTCCTGCTGTTCCACCTAAATCACCTTTTAATAGCGAGGGGCAACACCACTTGGCGTTGCCCTTTCTGCTTTGTAATTCTCCCGCAATAACCAATTCGCATCTTACCACCATACAATTCTACAATTGGAAGGATAGTATGAAACCTACCCCAATTGCGTCTATTGACGGAACCGACCGGTCGTGCTAGTTTAAGTAGCCTCTAATTAATTTAGTTTGTGCAAGCATCATTGACCC
>JASJAZ010000129.1 GCA_030066785.1 Desulfobacterales bacterium
ATTTCCGCATCGTAATCCCTTGAATATTGAATATCACGTGGAAAAGACGACAGCGCCCAGATGACGATGGATCCAGCCAAAATAATGCCGGTCATTTTTTTGAGAAAAATCTTGCTGCGATCCCACATGTGAATCATCAGGCTTTTTAACATGGGCATACGGTACGGAGGCAATTCCATAACAAACGGCGCATCGGCACCGCGCAGCAATGTAGAACGAAACAGACGCCCACTGAGAACCGACAGCAAAATTCCCAACAAGTAGACGCCAAAAATAACCGTGCCGGCCCGCGGACCAAAAAACGTTCCGGCCAATACAATGTAAACCGGCAACTTGGCTGAACAAGACATAAACGGTGTTATTAAAATCGTTAAAATCCGATCTTTTTCACTTTCAAGGGTTCGGGCCGACATGATCGCTGGCACATTGCAGCCAAATCCCATCAGCATAGGAATAAAGGATTTGCCGTGCAGTCCGATCAAATGCATAATTTTGTCCATCAAAAAGGCAGCCCGGCTCATATAGCCGGTATCCTCAAAAATGGCGATGCAGAAAAATAAAATCAAAATGTTGGGTAAAAAAACGATGACACTGCCAACACCCGCGACAATACCGTTTACCAGCAAATCTTTCAGCATATTGTCTGGCAGGGCCCGTGCCAGCACTGTGGACGCTAAGCCGACCCCGGCATCAATCCATTCCATGGGGTATTCGCCCAATGTAAAAGTCAGCTGAAACATCGCCCAAATAAACAGGATAAAAAGCGGAAAACCGATGAATCGATTGGTAAGCACCAAATCGATGTTGCGGGAAATATCCACCCGCTGGCGCGTGGTCGTACGCTGTACTTCTTTGACGATACCAGCAATAAAGCCGTAGCGCTCGTCGGTCATCACAATTTGGGGGTCTTCATCAAAAAGATCTGACAGATGCTGGCGCTGTATTTGAGTTGCTTGTAAAATGATGCCGCTACTATCACTGGCCTTTTGGACAATTCGCTCTTTGATAATTTTATCATCTTCAAGCAATTTTATAGCTGTCCAGCGGGGATTGTAGCCCAGCGTCCCACCCGTTTTATCTTCTATCAATTGCTGCAACCGTTGGATGGCCTGTTCAATATCGTTGCTATATTTCACCCGCCGACTTTCAGGAACTGCCGCACCTGACTCGGCCAGCTCGATGGCGGTTTCCAGCAATGTGTCCACACCCTTATTCTTGTTGCCCACCGTAAATACGACCGGAACGCTAAGTAGTTCATTAAGCTTGTCCGCATCTATACTGGTACCCCGGGAACGCGCCAGGTCAGCCATATTGAGGGCAAATATCACTTTACAGTCCAACTCTCTGATTTGGGTGGCCAAGTAAAGACTGCGCTCTAAATTGGAAGCATCGATGATATCGACAACCACGTCGGGATGACTGTCCAGGATAAAATCCCGGGCAATAATTTCTTCAATGGAAAAAGGTGTCAGGCTATAGGTGCCGGGAAGATCAACAATTTTCAGATCATAGCCGTTCTTGGAAATACGGCCTTCCTTTTTCTCCACCGTAACACCCGGCCAGTTGCCCACCTTTTGATGGGTGCCGGTAAGATTGTTAAAAATGGTGGTTTTGCCGGCATTCGGATTGCCGGATAATGCAATGGTTAACTGTTTCATTGTTGTCATTTAGCATACCTGATTTAGGACTATTTTATTTCTTCAACCGTAATGTGCGCGGCCTCTTCCACACGCATGGACACATGATAACCCTTAACAATCAGTTCCAGCGGGTCCTTCAGTGGCGCATATTTTTCAACGTAGACATCCGTTCCTTTAATGACCCCCATTTCCAAAATACGCCGTCGCAAAATACTGTTGCCCCCCACCTTGACGATTCGCACGGTTTTACCTTCCTTGACCTCACTTAGATGCATTCTTGATGTCTCCCTGCCCCTATAAATTAATCTTGGGCAATGAACCTTGTTAAAAAAGAAACCAAAAGCCAGAGCTTTTGGTAATCGATGCATGGCACCTCTACGGATTCAATTTTGCCTATCTACGTCGGTTGACTTTCAAGATGACGCGTCATGCAGGCATCCATGCATTGGTCACACTTTTCCCGCGCCGGTGTTTTTTTGGAATAATAGTCTACAAATGCTGTAATCCAGTCAGCGCCTGTTCGCGGGCACGTGTGGATATAATCGATAAACTGAACCAGGCGATCAATGGCCGCTTTATCCATGGCATGTTCCATCCGACAGGCATTGGTTTCAGCTCTTTCGCCGTCCAGCTGTAAAACATCCTTTAGAAAAGATTTGATGATCGCGTGTCGCCGTGAAATTTCCCGTGCAATGGTAGTGCCCTTGCGGGTCAGTGTAATAAAGCTGTAAGGCTCATAATTGATTAGCTCTTTTTCGGCCAAGCTTTTTAATGCACCGGTCACTGATCCCCGCAGTACGCCCAGCTTATCAGCAATATCTTTCACACGCGCTACTTTGTTGACCTTTTCAAGATGGAATATCGTCTCAAGGTAATCCTCTAAATTTTCCGATAGACTTGTATTGCTATGTATCACGTTGAAGTCCTTCCTTTTTTAGATTGGGCCGATTGTTAACATTTGCAAACTTAACTGTCAACTCTCAACTTAGTTTTTGCATCAAACTTTTTTTAATATAAATATGTTTGTTTGGCATGCCTAACAATTTGCCCCTTCAAAATTAGCGCTTTCGGACGCCTCCCGCCCGTTCTTTTTTTAAGGAAGTTTTTCCGTTCTCAGCGCTTGACAAAAAATTTGGCGGTATAACGTTTTGGATCACAATTCACAGCGTCAGATTTGATCAAAACCATTAAGCGCAGCGCCCAATTAGCTTATGAGTCAATCTTAATAACTTTTTCAAATCAAATTTTAGTACAAACCTATTCACACTTTAAATGTTTGAAAGGAGCAAATGATGAGCGTTCTCGTTGCAAAACCAGCCCCGGATTTCACGGCCCCGGCCGTCATGCCCAATGGGACCATTGAAGAAAACTTCCGACTGTCAGACTTTCGCGGTAAATATGTGGTTCTTTTTTTCTATCCTCTTGATTTTACCTTTGTGTGCCCCACCGAAATCGTTGCGTTTGATCATCGCATTGAACAATACAAAGAACGCAACGTGGAAATTATTGGGGTTTCGATTGATTCGCAATTTTCACATTTTGCTTATCGCAATACGCCCGTAAAGGAGGGTGGCATCGGTCCTGTGCAGTATCCGCTAGTCGCCGATATCAAACATACGATTACACAAGCCTACGGAATCGAGCATCCCGCCGAGGGCGTAGCAATGCGGGCATCTTTCCTCATTGACAAGGACGGTATGGTTCAACATCAGGTGGTTAACAATCTTCCCCTGGGTCGCAATATCGATGAAATGCTTCGAATGGTCGACGCCCTGCAGTATTTTGAAGAACACGGTGAAGTTTGTCCCGCTGGTTGGCTCAAAGGTGATGAAGGGATGACGGCCACTTCTGGTGGTGTGGCCGACTATCTGTCCAAACATTCAGAAAAATTGTAATAGTTCCAGTGGATCCTATAAACCTTTTACCCCAAATAAAAAAGGGCCCCCGAAGGGGCCCTCTCTACATACAAACTCGTTAACCGTTCCTACCAGCAGCCCCCGCCACCTGGGCAACCACCGTATCCTTTACCGTAGCCGCCCATGCGACCACGACCGCGAAATCCGGATCCATAACCACTGCCGGCATTCGGACCAACCTTTTTCATTTCCAACATATAGTCGATACGCTTCTGATCCATCTGTGCTTGAAGTTTGGATAAATCTTTTTGAATCCCAGCTAATTTCTTTTTATCAGGGGTTTCCTTGGCCAGTTCGCTACGCATTTCCAGCTCTTTCTGATAGAGATCCTGGCGTAGCTCATTCGTGTCCTGCATGTATTTCGAGCGTGCTTCATATAGTTTGGTTTGCGCTTCAGGGGGCAGATTCTGTTGGGCGCCATACCCAGGACCATATCCTCCCGCTCCCCAACGAGGACATCCTCCACCGCGTCCGTAGCCTGGGCCCCATCCGGCAAAAGCATATGCACCCAAACCAACAATCGCCACAACAATTAATACTGATAAAACTTTTCTGGTACTCATACAATTCCTCCTATTTGTGATGTAATTAAAAAATCATTTTTTGATTTCTGTCCAATATAAAAGCAACCGCCATGCCAAATACAAATACACAATCCTTAGACCAGTTAACTAATTGAATTTATAACACAAATAATATTTAAAAAACTTTCATGATACTCGTAGAAGGTCATTTAAATCGATTGTCATCTGACTACCAATTACCCATCGTAGTGACTAATATGGAAGCATATGGGTAAAAAGTATCCAGACAGCCTAGCCATGATATTTTAGTTGAGGCTAATTCATGCTTAATGAGGACGCCCTAAATTAATAATATGTTTATTTTCAGTTGGTTACACCTTATCCAGTCCAAGATCATAGTGACTGGCAGTGATTATTATAGCTGGCACATCAATTGCTCAATACGACATCAGCTAAGCAGAGCATTCTCATCATTTGTTATTGAAAGGAGTGTCATAAAAATGGGCAACCAAAACTGGAGCGGTCGCGCATTCACCTCACTGTGTTCACTGGTGAGTTTTATCTTGCTGTGTGTCACAGGCATCATTCTTTACATCGAACCGCATGGCCGGGTCGCTTACTGGACCAAATGGAGTTTCTTGAGCCTGGAAAAGGACCAGTGGGGCAACGTCCACATTTATTCCGGTCTGTTGTTTCTCGTGTCCGGCGGGTTTCATCTCTATTACAATTGGAAACCGCTGCTGAAGTATCTAAGCGGCAAAGTCGAAACGGCCCTGCGCTATAAACGCGAACTGGTGATTAGCAGTATCATATTCATCTGGATTGTGGTCAGCGGTGTTTGGGCCTTGCCGCCGCTTGTCTATGTCAGCGATTGGGGGGAAACCATCAAAAACTCTTGGGTTACTTCTCCTGATCTGGAACCGCCTTTTGGCCATGCCGAACTGGTTAGTCTCAAAACGTTTTGCAAAAAACAGCGTATTCCCCTGGACCAGGCCATGGCGGAATTGAGAAAGGCCGGATTTACAGTCGAAAATCCCACAGAAACCCTGGCCCAAATTGCCGCAAGCCAATCCACCTCGGGTATGGGCGTTTATGCCGTGATCAAAAAACTGGAGACCAAACCCGAGCCGATTATCTCCGGCACCGCCTGGACACCCGATACGATTGAAGAGACTTTTGCCGGCACCGGCTTAGGCCGTAAGACCGTGGGCCAGATTATCAGGGAGTTGGGACTTGACCCCGCGACCACCCATAACCGGTTAACAAGGGTCAATATCGCAGCCCAGGATGACGACAAAATAAAAGCGCTTGCCGAAAAGTATCACACGACACCTATCAAAATATTGACCACCATGTTGATGGAATAATTGGCGATTCGGGTATGTGTAACATTAATCCATCTGCAGCTGGAATGTTGACTTTAGATTATCATCGGCTGAACCCCGTTTAGAACGTGGTTTTTGACCGCTGTGGCCTTGCCAAGCGATGCCAATATGGATACTTTATATCCATATCTGTGGGCACCTTAACTAAATTGGGTAAAAAATACCCGCTATTTCAACATATAATGCCAAAAATCAATGGTCAGAAAAAAATCCCGAGCGCCTGGTCAGGCATCCCGCCTTGGATTATTATCGGTGCCGTCGCCATACTTTTTCCAATTTTCGCGTTTTTGACCATACAAAATATCAACCGCGAAAAAGAATACAGCACCCAATTGCTGGTTGAAAAAGGCGCCGCCTTGATCCGCGCTTTTGAGGCCGGCACCCGCACCGGAATGATGGGTATGATGCACCGGGGCAATTTCAGATTGCAGATGCTGTTGACCGAAACGGCTCAGCAGCCCGATATCGCTTATCTGTTGGTAACCGATCGCACCGGCACCATCCTGGCCCATAACAATCCTGATGAAATCGGTTCAAAATACGGCATCAATCTGGATCTGGACCGCATTGCCCAATCAACGGCCGAAGCTTGGCGGGAAGTTCAATTAAGTAAAGAGGCTAAAGCGTTTGAAATATTTAGAAAATTTGAGCCAAGCGCACCTGGCCCGCCGGGGGGTATGCATTCCAGGGGCCGCATGATGCGGTCACGCCCGTTGCAAAGACATCACGATCCGTTTTTAACCGACCAAGAATCCGATCAAATTATTTTTATCGGATTAACCATGGATGCCGTAGAGCAAGCCCGCCAAGCAGATACCCGCCATACGATCATCATGAGTATGGTATTGTTGCTGATCGGATTTGCCGGCATCATTTTCCTGTTTCTCTCCCAGCGCTATCGGGAAACCAAAGCGTCTCTATCTCAGGTTCAAGCCCTTTCCGATAATTTGGTTGAAAACGCTCCCATCGGCCTGATCGCCCTGGATACCGCCAATCAAATCCTGAGCCTGAATCAGGTTGCCGGCAATATTTTAAAGCTTGCTCCGCAACATGTGGTCGGTAAAGATGCCGCCAACTTGCTGCCAAAAGCCCTTTTGAATCTGACGGCGTCACCCGAAATCGCCTCACGCGCCATTTCCTGTGAAATCGAATGTGCCGTTTCCGCGGATCACATCATGCCTCTGGACGTTATCGCCAGTATGTTGCGCGATGAAGAGGGGGCCTTTCTCGGTTATGTGCTGCTTTTAAAAGATTTGAGTGAAATCAAAATCCTTCAAAAAGAAATTGCGCGCACTCAGCGTCTGGCTACGGTGGGTCGTTTGGCCGCCGGCGTCGCCCACGAAATTCGCAACCCTTTAAGCTCCATTAAAGGTTTCGCCACTTTCTTTAAGGAACGGTATCATAACAACCCGCAGGACAAACAGACGGCCGATATTATGATCCAGGAGGTGGATCGACTGAACCGGGTCGTTGGTCAGCTGCTTGAATTTGCCCGGCCGATTCAGCTGGTAAAACAAAAAACAAAGCCCCAGGCACTCATTCAGGACGCACTGACTTTGATTCAAGCGCAAGCGCGCGCAAAGGATATTGATATTCAAACTGAGTACATCCCAAATAACCGATCGATTCGGGTGGATGCTGATCGCATGCGCCAGGTGCTCTTGAATCTATTTATCAACGCCATGGAGGCCATGGACAGCGGCGGGCGGCTGTCTGTATCGGTCAAACCGCATAATGAGCATAACCTGGCCATTGCAATTGCCGATACCGGCCACGGAATTGCGGCGAAAGACCTTGGCAATATTTTTGATCCTTATTTCACCACCAAAGCCGCCGGAACGGGGCTTGGGCTGGCCATTGTGCATAACATTGTTCAAGCCCATGGCGGCAAAATTATAGCTGACAGTGATATAAGCAAAGGTACTACGATAACCCTCATCTTGCCCGCAAACGAGGTGTCAAAAGAAGACAATGACAATCAAACAACACGTGCTGGTCGTTGATGACGACAACGCCCATCGCACCATGCTGCACACCCTGCTCTCGGGCTGGGGCTATCGAATCAGCGAAGCCGATGACGGTACGGTAGCCATCGAATCGGTTAAGAAAAACCCTTTCGATCTTGTGTTGATGGATATCCGCATGCTCAAAGTGTCCGGGCTGGAAGCCTTGGATCAAATCAAAGCCTACAATCCCGCCATCCCCGTGATCATTATGACCGCCTTCTCCTCCGTGGAAACCGCTGTAGACGCCCTGAAAAAAGGCGCTTATGATTACCTGACCAAGCCGCTGGATTTCGATAAGCTGCGCCTAACCATGGAACGCGCTATGGAGCACACACGGCTCAAGGCTGAAAATCGTTTGCTAAAACAAAGCCTGGGCAAACATTTCGATCGGTGCAATATCATCGGGCAAAGCCCGGCCATGACCCAGCTGCTTGAAACCATCGAGCAGGTGGCGCCTTCGGAAGCCACCGTCATGATTTCCGGTGAATCCGGTACCGGCAAAGAGTTAATTGCCGGCGCCCTTCATTTTAACAGCCCCCGTAAATCCGGGCCGTTTGTTAAAATCAATTGTGCCGCCATAACCGAATCTTTGCTGGAATCAGAACTGTTCGGTCATGAAAAGGGCGCATTCACCGGAGCGGTGCGTCGTAAAGACGGTCGTTTTCTGCAAGCCGACCGCGGCAGTATTTTTCTGGATGAAGTCAGTGAAATGCCGCTATCCATGCAGGTAAAACTGCTGCGCGTTTTACAGGAGCGCGAAATCACCCGCGTGGGAGGCGAAGAAACCATCAAGGTCGATGTCCGCGTCATTGCAGCCACCAATAAAGACCTGGTAGCGCTTATCGGTAAGGGCGAGTTTCGCGAGGATCTATTTTACCGGCTCAATGTGGTTTCCCTGCATATGCCGCCCTTGGTTAAACGATCTGAAGATATCCCGCTACTGGCGCAACATTTTTTGAAACAATTTGCGCAGAAAAATAAAAAAAAGATAAAAGGGTTTACTCCCCAGGCCATGGATCATTTGATCCATTACCATTGGCCGGGCAATGTCCGTGAATTGATGAACGCCGTGGAACGCGGCGTTGTTCTGGCACGTGCTGATTTTCTTGATATGAACGATTTTCCTTTTTTGGCCGATGCGATAAGGCAACAAACACCATCCCAATCCCTGGAGAATTTTGCTGGGAACATGTCGCTTGACGAAGTAGAAAAAGCCACTATTTTAAAGACCTTGGAAAATACCAAGGGCAATAAAAGTGAAGCGGCGCGTCGGCTTGGCATCACCCGTAAAACCTTGCATAAAAAGCTGAAAAGCTACGGTGCCATGCCTTGAAACTATTTGATGCCACGTATAAACAAAGCCAAATGCTCGTTTAACAAGCACTTTATTACAGATTGTTTGACATAGCCGATGGATGAGTCATGATCGAAACTGAAACCCGTCTGATAGCCTGTACCCACTGCGGCGCCAAAAACAGGATTCCGGCAGACAAAATCGGATCGCAGGCCAAATGCGGCAAATGCCACCAAGCACTGCAGACCGATGCTGCCAACGCTGACCCAGAACCCGCCGTCATCTACACGCTTCGCTGCACCCAGTGCCGGGCCAAAAACCGCATCCCTTCGCAAAAAGTAAATGCCGGCGCGAAATGCGGCAAATGCGCTACACCCTTGCAAACCCAGGTTCTTTTTAGCCCGGCCGCCGTCATGGTCAATGACGGCAACTTTGAAGATACCGTGCTGAAATCGCCTCTGCCCGTGCTGCTTTACTGTTTTTCAAACAGCTGCCCCTCTTGCCAGATGACCAACCCCATCATCGATCAATTTGCGGCCGACGCCAAAGGCAAAGTGCGCGTTGGCCGGGTAAATGTTCAAACCAGTCCAATGATTGCATCCCGGTACAATGTTTTGGGTGTGCCCTTTCTCTTCATTTTTGACAATGGCGCCCTCAAAGACAGCATGCCCGGTGGCATTCCCAAACATGAAATCATGATGAAAATGGCCCCCTATATTTGATTCGTAAACCATCCACGGTTTCAACCATCCAATATCGCCATGGCAACCAATTCCGCTCATCAGCCGACCAAATGTCGGCCTTTACTAGAAGCGCTGTTAGCCATTTTTCGTTCAGGATTTAAATTAAGTATGGAAACATGGCAGTTTGCAGATTCAACCCTGGGGATAACCGCATCGCGCCAACTGGGTGAGGTATTAAATGATGCCGACAGCGATGAAGGGGCTTCCCTGATTGAACTGATCTTTTTTCCGGATGAATCTGTGCAAATTCGACTAGAGAATCTGCTTGAAAAAACTGCCTATGATTTGCAAGACCAAGATTATATTCAAAAATACTTATACCACCAGGCACCCAGTACTAAAGTGTTCCCTCCGCAAGGACACGCGCCGGTTACATTTAAGCTGACGAAAGAGGTTGTGGCCCAATTTGTAAACCGACTAAACATCTGCAAACGCCTGGACCATCAATTAATAGAAGCCGTTGGCCGGTATGTTGCCGCATCCAATGAAAAAAAACCTTCAACCGAATTAACCGATCCGTCTGCGGACGCTCTTTTGCAAGCCACCATCAAAGTAAAACTGCGAAACTTGCCGCATGCCCTTTCCGGAAACGACATTGAATTCATTGCCCATTTTTTGGAAAAAATGGGGTGCGATCAAAATTTACTGGAATTGATCGATTTTCTGCTGGATTTTCTGTCCGGAGGCTACGCAGGCAAAAACATGTATACGGCCTTGATCACCAAAAAAGAACTTTTGTTGACGCATTTGCAGCGGGCAGACGCTTTTGAAAAAAGACTGGCCCAAGGCAACATGGAAACATTGATGTCACAGGGTGTGCGGGCAGCGTATATTGACAAACAAGCTGCGCGGCAACAAATGCGCATGATCGATCGTATTTGCAGGGCTGTCTATGGCCGGACGGAATATTTTCAGTCTGACCGCGTCAATGTTGATGTGGGCCTTGACGCCAAGAATTTACCGCAGGTCATCAAGACCTTCACGTAAAGGGTGCCACAACCCGTTGAATATAAACCGGTTACGGTTTACAATCTGATTGAAATACAGTAACAAAGGGCCGCATGCCATCCGATGAAAGGGAGATAATCAAATGCAGGTTTTTTTCCGTTGGGTTTCCCGTACCGTAGTTTGCGCTTGTTTGGTCCTCGCGCCAAGCGTCAGTTCTGATGTCAATGCGGCTGACAATCCCTCTCTGGGCATTGAGGACGTTCTGACGCAGATGGAACGCCGCTACGATGTATCCGGCTTTACGGCCCTTTTTGATCAGGTATCGACACTCAAAGCCATGGAAATTACGGATACGGCCACCGGCAAACTGTTCATCAAGCCGCCTGACATGATGCGGTGGGAATATGACACCCCGGAAAAACAGATCATTATGTCCAACGGCGAAACATTGTGGATCTTTCGCCCGGAAGATCGACAGGTCATGGTGGGCCGCGCCCCGGAGTTTTTTGCCGGCGGTAAGGGCGCCAGCTTTCTATCCAATATGAAAGTGATTCGCGAAAGCTTTCATTTTTCCCTGGACCAGGAAGAAAACCCGCATGCCCATCGGATTAAATTAGTTCCCAGGGAAAAAACGTTTGACCTGACCGCTATATTTCTGTCCGTATCCAAAACAAGTTTTGAAGTGCTTGAAGTGACGACCGTCAACATTTACGGCGACGAAACACGCATCGCGCTAAAATTTCCGAAATTCAACCTTGTGCTGGACAATGCCATGTTTAACTTCACCATCCCCGAGGGCATCGAAGTACTGCAGATGGATCAATAAAAAAGGAACGGCCCATGCAAGCCACCATCAAAAAATTGTTGCGAGATAAAAATGCCATCTTGCTGGCCCATAACTACCAACCCCCGGAAATACAAGATGTGGCCGATTTATGCGGCGATTCCCTGGAGCTCAGCATCAAAGCGGCGCAAACCGATGCGGATATTATTGTGTTTTGCGGCGTGCATTTTATGGCCGAAACCGCCTCGATTCTTTCTCCCCACAAAACCGTTTTGCTGCCCCGCTTGGATGCCGGGTGCCTGATGGCGGATATGATCGAGCCTGAAGCGCTTCAAGCCATGCTGGACAAGCTGCCGCCCATGCCGGTGGTGACCTATGTCAATTCCACGGCGGCGGTTAAAGCACTGTCAACCATTTGCTGTACATCGGCCAATGTCGTTGATGTGGTCAACAGCCTGGACGAAACCGAAATGCTGTTGGCCCCGGACAGAAATCTGGCCATGTATGCCGCTTCACAAACCAACAAAAAAATTCATGTTTGGGATGGCTACTGCCCCACCCATGAATGGTTAAAGCCCGCAGATGTTGCCAAGGCCAAAGCCGAACATCCGGACGCCGTTTTTATGGCCCATCCTGAATGTCGCCCTGAAATCCTTGAAATAGCCGATGTGATCCGCAGCACCTCGGGTATGCTGCGATACGCACGCGAAGCCGAGGCCCGCGCCTTTATCGTGGGAACCGAAATCGGTTTACTCTATCCGCTGCAGCAGCAGAACCCGGAGAAAGAGTTTTACCCGGCTTCCACCAAAATGACGTGCAAGAATATGAAGAAAATCTCTTTGGAAGATATCATCCGCAGCCTTGAAAATATGGAAGGTGAAGTCAAGGTGCCGGCAGACATTCGCCGCAAAGCCATCCAGGCGGTTCAGCGCATGGTCGATTTGTCGATATCAAAGTAGTTTGATCTTTCATCTGACTATTGAAAAAGTGATGTGATACCAAACCAAAAAGAAAGCCCCGCACTTGCGGGGCTTCATCTTTTTCTAAATATGTCAACGACTCAAAGATTGACATGTTTTTAAGCTGCTACTGTGCTTCCACCAGTTCTTCAGGAATATCGGCATTGGTATAGACTTTTTGAACGTCATCACAGTCTTCCAGTGCCTCCATCAGCCGGATCATCTGCTCGGCTTCCTTGCCCTGCAGATTGGTGGTATTTTGGGGCAGCATGGTTACTTCGGCGGTAATGGTTGGAATGGCGGCCGCTTCAATGGCGGTTTTAACGGCCTCAAAATCTTCTGGCGCGGCGATGACCTCAAAATTACTCTCATCTTCCCGCACATCTTCGGCGCCCGCTTCTAAGGCTGTTTCCATCAGCGAATCTTCATCAATGACACTTTTTTCTATGGCCAGATAGCCCTTTTTATCAAACATCCAGGCCACGCAGCCGTTTTCCCCCAAATTTCCACCGTTTTTGTTGAAAATATGACGAATGTCAGCCACGGCACGGTTTTTATTGTCTGTCAATGATTCAAGCAGTATGGCCGCACCGCCCGGCCCATAGCCCTCATAGGTGTTTTCTTCATAATTGACGCCTTCCAGTTCGCCGGTACCTTTTTTGATAGCCCGCTCGATATTATCCTTGGGCATATTTTCCGCCTTGGCCGCGGCGATGGCCGATCGCAAACGGGGATTGGATGCCGGATCGCCGCCTCCGCCCATGCGGGCGGCCACCGTCAACTCCTTAATCAATTTGGTGAAAATTTTGCCGCGTTTGGCGTCCGCGGCGCCTTTTTTATGTCGAATCGTCGACCATTTGCTATGCCCTGACATTTATACCTCCTGTCGCTTCTGCAAACCGATCACAAATACTTCCTTGCTGGCCTTGCGGCTGCTTTGCGGTTTAAAAATTTTACACACCTGATAGCGTCGTTTAACTTGATCGGAAAAGGTCTTGAAGTCTTCGCCCTGGAAAATCTTGCAGACAAATGTTCCCCCGGCAACTAATAAGCTATCTGCCGCCGCCAGGGCTGCCTGGCACAATTCCAATGAACGGGCGGCATCGGTCATTTTGTTGCCGGTGGTGGCCGGTGCCATATCACTTAAGACCACATTAAAACCGGCGCCGATCTTGTCTTGCAGTTGGCCGTTAACGGCGAAAATATCGCCGGTGACCGCCGACACATGGGGGGGCAGCGCGATGGTGACCGGTTTCAAATCGATGCCCACCAGCAATCCCGCACTGCCCGTCAGCTCTGCGGCATACTTGAGCCACGATCCCGGCGCGCAGCCCAGGTCCAGAACGCGATCGCCCTTTTTGATCAGTTTAAATTTGCGCTGAATTTCCTGAAGCTTGTAAACCGACCTGGCAGGATATTGTTCCTTTTTAGCTTTGCGGGTGTAATGATCCTGCCATTTCGAGCGTCTTGCAGATTTGCGTTTCATATAACGTAATTTGAATTATGTCAACAAGTTATGAACCATTGTGGTTATTAAAAAAGTGTTTCAACAGCGTTTTCAACGGTGTCGATACCGATCAGTTCGATCCCTTTAATGTCCTTCATGCGCTTCATGTTGCTTTCCGGCAGCAGGCAGCGTATAAATCCCATTTTTTTCATCTCGGCCACGCGGGTGTCGGCATGGCTGATGGCGCGCACCTCGCCGGTCAAACCAACCTCTCCTAAAACAATGGAACCGTTTGATATGGGTTTGTCTAAAAAGCTGGAGGCCACGGCGGCCACAATCCCCATGTCCACTGCCGGTTCATCTATTTTGACACCACCAGCCACATTCATAAAAAGATCATGACCCATGAGATGCATGCCGAGCTTTTTCTCCATTACCGCCACCAGCAAGGCCACACGGTTGGCATCCAGCCCCAGAATTGTGCGGCGCGGGGTTCCCAACGTGGTGCTGGCCGCCAGCGCCTGAATCTCAACCAAGATGGGGCGCGTGCCTTCCATGCTGGCCGCCACGATTGATCCAGGTGCCTGGTCCGGTCTTTCAGACAGAAAAACCGCCGAAGGGTTGCTGACTTCCGCCAGCCCGCGGTCTTTCATTTCAAACACACCGATCTCGTTGGTTGAACCGAAACGGTTTTTTACTGCCCGCAGTATGCGAAAAACGTGATTGCGATCGCCCTCAAAATATAAGACCGTATCGACCATGTGTTCAAGTACGCGCGGACCGGCAATGGCACCATCCTTGGTCACATGGCCCACCAGAAAAATCGGAACACCGGTTTGCTTGGCAACCAGCATCAGCCGCAGGGTCGATTCGCGAACCTGGGTAACGCTGCCGGGGGCTGAGGTTAATTCGCTGTTAAACATCGTCTGAATGGAATCAATGACAATGGTTTGCGGTTTGTGGCGTTCCATCATCGATAGAATCGCATCCACGTCAATCTCCGAAACCACTAATAGATTATGTGATGCCGTCGATAAACGCTGACTGCGCATGCGCAGCTGGCGGATGGACTCTTCACCCGATACATAAAGAACTTTCTGGTTCTGCCGCGACAATCCATGCAGCGCCTGCAGCATGAGGGTCGACTTGCCGATTCCCGGATCCCCGCCAATCAGCACCAGAGTACCGGGTACCAGCCCGCCGCCCAGCACCCGGTCAAATTCGGCAATTCCGGTCAAGCTTCTGTTTTCCTGGTCCAAGGCGATGGCATCAATCGGTACCGGTTCCGATTGCACCGCGGCACGACTTCTTGAAGCGGTGGGTCCACGCACAATTCTTTCCTCGGCAAAGGTGTCCCATTTTCCGCAGTCCGGGCATTTGCCCATCCATTTCGGTGCCTGATAGCCACATGACTGACAGGTAAACAGGATCTTACTTTTCTTGCTCATCTTATCTTGCTCATCAATGGTATCTGCCTGGTTTTAAAATGCGCTGATTTACCAGTTTGTCGGCCTTCATTTCGAGCGCTGCGACTGTCGCAATTCGGCCCTATTTGTTTGAAATTTCTATATATTTTGCCCTGCCTCTTGCTACCCGCAAAATGACATGCTATGATGATGTATGTCAATAAAAACCGGGCAGGGGCTAAGCCCCCAACCCGGTTTCTGCCATCAATGGCAACCCAACGATGCGGCCATCATCTATTTGCGGTTTTTATCCAAATTATAGAAATCACATTAAATTTTGCATAAAAGATTACCGATATTATAGTTGGTACAAGTATTCTGATGTTAATCCCCAGAAAATTTCACGATCAACAGGCAAAGATGCTGAGGACATGAATAAAACCCAACACCGCAGCCACACCTTGTTATGGTTAAGCGTCATATTCACATTGGTCATTACCTGGTTTATCCTGCCGGCAGCCGGTGCCAGCATAAATACCAATGATATTTATTTTAATGCATTGAAACAGCAGCTCATCATTGATGGCTTCGATCAAGCCTGGATTGATAAAATTTACGGTCACGCCGAAACTCAATTTGATGTGGATAGTGCCACGATTTATTTCAAGCACAAGGAGTCGCGGCTAAACTATGATCAATTCGCCACCAAACGCTCCATCCGCCGCGCTCGAAAATACATCCAAAAACATGCGGCCACTTTTCAGGCCACCGAAAAAAAATTCGGCGTTAAGCGCGAAGTCATCACAGCCATAATCCTGGTTGAATCACAATTCGGATCTTTAAAGGGCAAACGTTCGGTTCTAAACACCCTTTCGACCTTGGCATCACTATCCGACCCCGATGTTCGCCAACGGTTGTGGTCCAAAATTCCCAAGGCCGATCGCATTCCCCGCCAAAAATATGAGAAAAAAGCGATCCGTAAATCTAAATGGGCCTATGCGGAACTGAAGGCCTTTCTGGAATATGCCCAAAACGAAAATGTGTTGCCGTGGGGTGTGTTTGGCTCTTTTGCCGGCGCCATGGGAATTCCTCAGTTTATGCCCAGCAACGTGCTGGCCTATGCCAAGGACGGCAACAATGACGGCACCGTCGATCTGTTTGAACATGCCGACGCCATTGCCAGCGTGGCCAGTTATTTGAAACGGTTTGGCTGGAAACCTGGAATCGATCGAGAAAAAGCCTACGAAATCATTTTTCGCTACAATCACAGCGATCCTTATGTTAAGACCATCCTCAAAATCTCCGATATGTTGGAAGGTTAACCTACGTGCGAACAACCCTCGTTATTTTGGCTTTGAGTGTGCCGTTTTTTTTATTAACCATCTGGGCCATTGTCAGCGCGGCCCAGCGTGAGTTTGCCAGCATGGGCCACAAAGCCCTCTGGATCATCATTGCCTCCATCCCGTTTATCGGATTCATTCCCTATTTCCTGATCGGTTTCCGCCTGAGCAAAAAACCGGGTGATGCATCGCCTCACTGATAGTCGCCTTCCATACCTCTCAGTCAATCGCCTGATTAAATTATTATTTGACAAAAAAAGCAGGCTTCTATATTCATTGTCCGTTTACTGGTCCCATCGTCTAGCGGTCTAGGACGCCGGCCTCTCACGCCGGAAACGGGGGTTCGATTCCCCCTGGGATCACCATCAAACAAAAGGGCCTCACCTTTGGGCTCTTTTTTTATGCGGTCTAGGACGTCCCGCTTTGCATGCGGGGAAACGGGGGTTCGATTCCCCCTGGGATCACCATCAAAACAAAAGGGCCTCACTTTTAGGCTCTTTTTTTATGCGGTATAGGACGTCCCGCTTTGCATGCGGGAAAACGGGGGTTCGATTCCCCCTGGGATCACCATCAAAACAAAAGGGCCTCACTTTCGGGCCCTTTATCCGTGAACAAGGAAGATAGGCATGGGGGGACATAAAAGCTTCCAAGTTTATACCCACCTAAAAAACAAGGGGCCAAGTTTGATTAAATGCCTGGCCCCTGATTTTTATATTTTTGGCGTTCTATATCAACTTCCTTCAAGATTGAAACCTTTCCAGTAAAAAAAATGGCGATAGATTTTATCGCCATTGTAATTTTGAATCACTTCACAAAATTAATTTTTCATTCTGCTTTTAGCTCTCGCTTTCCTTATACTCGATCGATAAATCTGGCCATTTCTTGTCTACAAATCCATAGCCTTATTGCCGAACAATGGATCGAACAGCTCGACGGTCGTTGTGTTCTCACAGGGGATGATCAGGTTGGCGAAGGGTAAATATTTAAACCAGTTTAATAAAAGTATTTAGCTGAGTTAAAAAAACCAATTTAACAAATTAAAAAAGAGCGGCGTCGGCAAACCACCATCACGAAATTTCTAGGCCGTAATTGGACGCTAAGGATGGGACAGGAAGCTTAATTGCATTTTTTATACTCAGCTAAAAGCTTTTTAGGATTGGATTTATCGTATTTTTTTTGAATTAACATGGATTCTTATTAAGTAAATAAATACCCAGAAAAAGGATATTATCTTGCCCCATACCAACTTTTGCGGATTCTTGCATTCATATCTA
>JASJAZ010000124.1 GCA_030066785.1 Desulfobacterales bacterium
AGGTGAGGGTTATCTTTGGAATGGCGAAGCAGAAACTCTCATTAAGACGAATTTACTTTCTTCCACACCATCACTTCGACCAGTGCGCGGCCAAATTGCAGCGACGTTTGCCCCCCAAAACAACAGCGGTAAAAGCATTACAGATTTTTACCCCGGCATGCTCTTTTCCGTTCATAAAAATACGCCGGTGGTTGCCACTGCTGATGGCACAATTGCATTCGCCGGCCACAAATACCCGCTGGGTCCCTGTATCGTTATTGACCATGGATATGGGATTGTGACGCGCTATGGTCACGTCCAAAACATATCAAAAAGACGGGGAGAACACGTTAAGAAGGGCGACATCATTGCTAAAACCGCTTCAAACGATGGCAACGTGATGTCCACTGTTTCCTATGAAATATTGCTGCACGGCCTGCCGGTAAATCCCCATAGTTACATTCTCAATTAAAAAATACATGGATATCGACATGGTTTGGTCGGACAATTCCAGTGGAGTTGCGGATGTTTGACGTGATGGGTTAGGCATTGACGATGATGGCATCGGAGACATAGCGGACAAGCCCCCAAATGGCATCGGCAGTTAAATGACTTTCAATGGACCGATCAAATAGTACCGTTAACCGCGACTTGAACTCCACATCACCTCTCCAAAAAAGATAATAAACCGGAATTTTGGGAAATGGCAAAAACCGGTATGATACATCGGCCAAGGATATCGATTGACCACCAATTTTGGCTGCTGCGATCTCAAATTGATTTAAACTATTATCAAGTAATTGGCGAACAGGTTCGGTCCGCAATTCATGCGGGCCTTGAAAAAAATGCGCATCCTTTAAGTCGTGGACGCTGATTCGATCCCCCAATAAAGGGCTATCCGAGACGTGAAGCAAGTACACCATAACAAGTAAACGGATGAGCGCACTGGTAACAGGTTCCCATTGATCGCCTATCTTTATATGCAACGTTTGCGCATACAAATCGATATGCACATCGTTATTAAGCGATGAAAGCCTTAAGGCTTGCGGCGCGACAGGTATTGCCAGTGCCCGTCGACAAAGCGCGTTGATATCCTGATCTTCCAATCTCTGCCAATAATCGTCAGGAAGCTCTGGAAGGTCATTCTGCGAAGATGGATCTGACATACATTTTCAATCCAACGCAAGCCCCAAAAAAAGAGGCTCGATTTACCAGTGCCTGGATAATGTCAAAAATGGGTTAATGTCGCCAGAAATAACGATACTCACTATGCACCTATCCAACCGGTTTGCAAACAAGGCTCATGACAAAATCCTGTGGCGGCGCTGAAGCTGTGCCACTGATTCAACGTGATAGGTATGTGGAAACATATCCACTGGTTGGACTTCAAGAATATGATAATGGTCCTTCATCATCTGCAGATCGCGGGCCAAAGTCGCTGGATTGCAGGAGACATATACTATCCTGGCTGGCGCCATCGCCAGCACCTGCTGGACCACATCTTTATGCATACCTGCGCGAGGTGGGTCGACAATAACAACTTCAGGCTGTACCTGCATCTGTAAAAGACCTTGCCGCAGATCGCCCACAATAAATCGACAATTTTCAATCTGATTTAAATCACAGTTTTTTTTAGCATCGACTATGGCATTTGCCATAATTTCAAATCCGATCACCTCTTTGGCAAGAGCCGCTAGATATATTGATATCGCACCGGTGCCGCAATACAGATCTAAAACCGTTTCCTTCCCTGAAAGTTGACTATACTGTTTTACGATCGCATATAGGTTCGCAGCCCCGCGGGTGTTGGTTTGAAAAAAGGAGTTGGCCGATATTTCAAATTCAAAATGATCGATGGCGTCTTTCAAAACCGAATGCCCGGCAATCGGCCGTTCATAATCACCAATAGCGACTCCCGCTTTACGGGTCGCAACATTGTTGACCACAGAAACAATCTCCTTGTATTGGGCCATAAGGGCATCAGCTAGCGGTTTTAGCGCTTCTGGTTTCTCTGCCGATGTAATTAAGTTTACCATCCAATGATCATAGGCCACCGAATGCCTCAACATGACAAATCGCCAAAACCCCCGGTGGCTGTGAAGACCGTAAACCGGATCATCAGAGTTTTTGATATATTGCCGAATATCTGCCAGAATTTGATTGCCGCGTTGCGGTTGAAGCAGGCAGGCTTCGGTATCAAACACCTTATAAAAAGTACCCGGCACATGTAATCCCACTCCAACACCCTTTTCAATATCCGGCCGACCCAACTCATGTGGCAAAAGCCATTTGCGATTCGTACAAGTAAATTCCATTTTATTACGGTAACCAAAGATAGGATTTGAAGCCACAGTGTTATGCACCGGCACGCCAGTAATCTGGCCGATATGGGCCAACGCCTCCTCAACAAATCGTCGCTTGTGCTCAAGTTGCTGATTGTATTTCAAAAATTGCCATTTACACCCGCCACAGAAGCCGCTATAAGGACACGGCGCCGCCTGCCTGTGGGGCGATGCCTCAATGAGTTCCACCACTTTGGTTTCCGCATAGGATCGCTTTTTCTTAACAACCTGTGCCAAAACGCGGTCGCCGGGAACCGCCTGGTCCACAAAAATGGTGAAACCATTGATTTTAGCCAACCCTTTGCCACCAAATGCCAAACCGGTGATTTCAAGCTCCATTATTTGGCCACGTTTCGTTTTCATCAAATCTTTTATTAGCTTTTATAGTTATCCTAATCACACTACATATTAAGCGCTAGGGAAGCACTCGCAGGTAAACAAAATGGCATGTAAAAATCAATGGTAAATGTTTATAAAAAATGTTTGAAATCAAAGGCTGATTATGGTCAAATCAATGCCAATGCCACGATCAGAAAAAGTGACATTTGCGGCCGATGGACACATCCTCAGCGGATCGCTTCATCTTCCAGCGGCACCTCGTCCTCCGATTGTCATCGGCTCACACGGTCTTTACAGTAGTAGTCAATCGCCCAAGCAGATTCATCTGGCCCGTAAATGTAATGAACTGGGAATCGCATATTTCCGCTTCGATCACCGGGGATGCGGTGATAGCCAAGGTAGTTTTGAATCCGGTATTTCTATCGCTGCCCGGTGCACCGATTTAGCCTGTGCTGCGCAATCAATGTTAGCAATGAACAAATTTTCCAACAATATTGGTCTTTTTGGCAGCAGTATGGGTGGTGCGGCCAGCATCTGTGCTTTTTCAGAACTTAAGGCCTCGGCAATGGTAACTTTTGCGGCACCTTTAAAAAACGGCCCGATCATTGAAGCCCTTCAGCAAGATGGCGCCATTGATCCCCAGATCAATTTAAATGATGTTCTGTTCGATCTAACAAATCAGCTAGCAGGTCTTAAAAACATACTCGTTTTTCATGGGTCGGCAGACGATGTCGTCCCTCCCTCCCATGCAGAAACTTTATATACTAGAGCATCGGCTCCCAAAGAACTGATAATTCAGTCACAGGGCGATCATCGCATGAGCGACCCCGCACATCAAAAGACGTTTGTTAAAAAAGCCGCCTTTTGGTTTAACACACATCTGAGGGCCACCCATGCATAATCGCCTGCAGCGGTGATTAACTCTGAAATATTACTTTTATGCCAATGTAAGGAGCTTAATATGCCAGAAGCGCTGCCCAAAAAATTCTTGAGACGCACCTTTGTTAAAACGCTATTAAGAAGATTTATTGCACTGGCCATTTTAGCCGGGTTTATCTACAGCCTGATAGCGATCGTTTACGCCACAAAAACGATTTATAAAGTAAAAAAGAATTATGCCGTGGTGTTGGAACGATTTGGCGGCAATCGCGAGGCTATCATACAGGTTGGTTGGCACGCGCGGTTGCCTTTTTTTACACGTATCGAGCAGGAAGTGTCGTTAATGAATCAACGCCTTTTTATGGGTGGCCAGCCGGAACCGATGCGCATCATCTCCAAGGAAAACGTTGCCTTATGGACTTCAGGTGTATTGACGTATCGGATTCGCGACTTAAAAACATGGGCCATCGAAAACCTTGATCCCATGAGCCTTTTGCAGGGCGACTTTGACGGCATCGTCAAAGATATTCTTCAGGCCCAGGAGGTCGATAAACTTGTGAGTGAACGTGAAAAAATTAAAGAAAATATTTTCCAAGCCCTGAAATCACGACCAATCAACGAAGGCGGCCCGACATTAGAGAGTAAATATGGTATTAATGTGGTGTCATTTGTTCTCAAGGAAACCCGTTTTGGTGATAAATTGGTGGAAGCCACCGAGGAAAAAAAACGGCGTGAACTGATCGCTGAGGCTGAAAACTATGCTGCCGATCAAGAAGCAAGTCGCATCCGCAAATTATATTTCGCCTATTTAGAAAGTATCCAAGGCTTGCAAAAAGCTCTGGGACGACCGGATGGTTCCACTGACATTGCCTTGATGCAGTTTTTAACCCAACAAAAATGGGCCTCGGCCTATGAAAAAAACCAAGGTGGCCAGAATACGGTGGTAATTCAAAATACCCAGGGGACACCGGCCTTAACACTGCCAACGATGAACGGAAAGCCTGTCGATTCTGGGAGAAACGAATGACCAAACAGTTTACCAAAGAAACCAAGTATGTGAAACTTCCCGAAAAGCGAATTCGGGAAATAAGTGATTTGGTAACCGCATGGCCCTATGAAACCAAATCATTTATGCGCGCCCGCTTAAATCAGTATAAGCCTCCCTCGGATTGGTTAAACACTCTTTTGGACACTTTTTTAGGATTTTTTATCGACACGCCTGACAAGCATTTTGAAATTCTAAAAGATCCCGAAATTCTCACTGATTGGCAAAAGCGTTTTGAAATTTCCGGTCAAACCAAACCCCAGGAATCCTGGAATAAAATTTTAGAAAAAGAAGTCTCCTCCAAAGATTATTCCTACCTTTTGCATCTATTAGACCGCGAACTCAACGATGTGCACGTGCCGCGTGACCTTGAGACGCTTTTCGAAAAAATATACCGCGCGCATATTCGCAAGGAATACCTTTCCGATGCTTCGGTTCCCAAAGCCCCGCTTATCCTTTTCACCGGCCCTACCGGCAGCGGTAAAACCATGACCATTACCCATGCCATTGAGAAAGTCATTTTCGCCAATATTGTGTTGCCGGAAATAGATCTTCAACAAAAACGCGATGAGCTTCTGGCCAACGAACCCTTTTGGAAGACTCTGGATACGGTTGATCCCACGTTGGTCATGGAAATAAATCGGCGCCGCAAATTAAAATTTTATAAATCCATGTCCAATATCCCAATTGTTCGCTGGGTGTTCAAAGGCACCATCGGAAAACATCTTTCCCAACTGGAGGATCAGCGTCTGCCGGTGGATTATTCCATGGTGACGCCTAATGATTACCAGACTGCCTTGGCGGGTGAACCTGGCAATTATTTTAAGCGTGCTTTAGGCGACCCCCGCAAAACCGCCATTCGCCACATCGAGGAAGCGCATAGCGCTTTTGGCAAATCTAATGGTGGTGGTACCGGCGCCGAGCGACAACAAAGAACATTAATCGATACGTCCAATATTGTTTTAGATGAAATCATTTCAGGTAGGCGTGATTGTTTGCTGATTGCCACTAGCGACCAACCGGAGCGGTTCGATCCTGCCATTTATCGTCGCTTTGTTGAGAAAGGCAAAATTATCGATTTATCCGATTTTTGGAAAAACCCCGATGATCTCAAAGAAATTGTCCGTTTGGAATTATGCCGCAGCGACATCCGCACAGAAGACACATTAGACCCCCGGTGCCATCAACAATTTGCCTGCATATCCTTCGAAAGTTTAGACCGTGTGATTAACAAGATATACAAAATTTTTGATGAGCGTTCACTTAAGGTTACACCGGCCTATGTGCGCAAGTTAATCAGTTCTGTTATTGAAATTAAAGGCGAATTCACCGCTAAATATTTAGATGATGGCTTGCTGGTGCGCGAAGCATTTGAGTTGGTGGCCCAAAACTCATACGGTGATCTTTACAAAAAAGTAGTTGATCGCATGGACCGCAAGGTCCGCTGGGAGGAATATGTCGGTGATGTTAAAAATTCTTTCTCAGAAATGACCAACAATTGTCTCTTTTACGGTGTTAGTGAGGAAAAAGGCGTGGTACTCAATGGGCCGCCGGGCAGCGGTAAAACCTTTTTAGTACGCGCCTGGCTAAATGAAAACAGAGACGTGCACGATATTGCCGCCAGCCCCTCTGCCCTGCAGGACCCCGTTAACCCAATTGATGGTGCTGTAGACAATTTGGAAAAGATATATGATATCGCAAAAATGATTGCGCCAACCGTGGTCTTTTTCGATGAAGGCGATGCTCTGGCACCCAAAAGAAGTGGGACCGGGGGCGCTCCTTCGGATAAAATCACCAATAAATTTTTAAACATTATCGATGGTGAAATTCAGCTTAATCGTGTTTTTACCACACTAACCACCAACCGTTTAGATATCCTCGATCCGGCCTTGATTCGCTCTAAACGACTGGCGGTCATGGAAATATCCGGACACTTACGAAAAGAAGATATTTATAAAATCATAAAGCAAGCCTTAAAGAATGTTCCTTTATCTGAAACGATCAATGTAGATGCGATATATGAATCTGCCAAAGCTGTTTGCAACACACCCGCTGATTTTTCCGCCTTTGTCGAAAAAGCGCGTGCGTTGCGCGGCACAGAGTATCGTGTGCTATCCAAATTTCGCAATCAATTACACGCCAGTCGCGAAGCCAAAGAATATTTCATTAAGTTCAATTTTAAAACGTTGATTGGGGTCTTGGAGGCCCTTGATTCACCCAAATCAATTCGATCGAAAATTAAAGGCGATCCTTTAAAATTCATACAGCATTATGACGAAGTAATCGACCAGATCGAGCGAATCAAAACCGATGGCGATTATCCTCTAATGAAATCGCACCTTCAAACCGCGCGCCAGGAAATATCCCAGAGTCCCACCAAAAAAGGCAAGGTACAATTAGATGAATTTCTTGAGGCGGAATTGAGCCAAGAACCGCAAATTGGATTTGTTATTGGTGTCGGCGCCAGTGACGTCAGTGGGATTTTGCTACCCATCGCAACAAGTTTGACTTACAGTTTATCGCCTGACAAAGTGTTGGTAACCGGTGCCGTATCCTCTTCTAGTCCGGCCGCTGCCGAGCTGGAAATGGCTGTTCAGATGACCCAGCAATCGGCGCAGGAAGCCTTCACAATGGTCAAAAATTACCTCCAGGAACTTTATTCTAAAGTGAGTGTTGCCCGCATGTTGGGAGAATTTTTAGAAAAATACTCCATTCATCACCAATTGCTGTCGGCGTCCTATAATGTCGGCGGGCCTTCCGCCGGTTATGCCCTGGCATTAAACACTCTATCGGCCATTTTACACATACCGATTTACAACGATTTCGGTATTACCGGCGCCCCCTGGACCAAGGGCGTCAAAAAAGGTGAGGTCGGCGGTTCGGTTATTATTGGGGGACACACGAAAAAAGCTGAAAAAGTGCTACTGTACTTGCGACGCATGTATATGCCCCTGCAAAACTATAAAGATTTAGAGCTGGAATTCCTGCTCAGTTATTGGTCTAAAGACAAAGATATTTTAGGTGTGACCAATTTCGGTGATTTGGTTCCGGAAGTAGTCTGGTTAGGTCCTGACTATGAACGCGAATTGTTGGAATTGGTTTCCATGCGCATCGATTATAAACAAAAAAAATATCATGGAAACCATAAATTACCTGAAATCAAAGATGCCATCTTGAAGAAAAAAGCATTTTTGCGAATACAGGTGGAGAAAGAAATAATCAGCCGGTTGGAAGCGATTCGCTATTATTTACGCAACCCTGTGAGCGACCCTCATCTTTCTTTGAATGAAATCTTTCGCAAAAGGAAAAAACCTGGAAGAAAATTCATCGGCCCTTTTCTAAAATATTTCGAAAAGCAGCGATACAAAAGCCAACCCTAAACATCCAACCGCCGCTTAGCAGTCGAATTTTAACAATCATTCATTATATTAGAATTATCCCGGTAAAGCACTCCATCTGTGGCCACGATTTTGGAGCGTTGAGGGTCATTTAAAATATCGCGAGGGCCTCCCGAAATAATAATAAAAGCTGCTTGTTTGCCGGTGCGCAACGTTCCGATATCGTTTGCCTGCAACAACTTGGCATTGACCGCAGAGGCACTTTTAACGGTTTCACCCAAGCCAAATCCGGCAGAACGGTATAGTTGCATTTCCTGCCAGACCGCCTTGCCATGATCTTCACCGATACTGCCTGAATCTGTTCCCAGTCCAACCGGCACGCCATATTCACGGGCCAACCGTAATTGTTTGAGTTGATGGTTCAAAGTTCTTTTGGCAATATCTGCGGCTTTAGCCGATATCGATCCCTTTTGTATTAAAGCCGCCATAGTAGTAGCCGTCGGAATCCATGTAATTTGCTTGTCAGCCATCCGTTTTAAATTTGATTGGCCCATGAAAAAACCGTGTTCGATTGAATGGCATCCGGCCTCAATGGCAAGTCTTACGGGAATTTTACCATTGGCATGCACCATCACACGTAACCCCCGCGAAATAGCAGTTTGTACGGCTGCTCGCAGATCCGCACGGCTAAATTGTGGTGCTGTTTCCTGCCCAAATTGCACCAGGCTATTTAAGCCGGAATTTACGATCTTGACCCATCCACCACATAATTCTTTAGAATTTTCAATTTCAGATGCTAGCGCTGTATTGCGTTTAACCGCACAGCCAATCATTCGTCCATAACGCCCCGTATTGTGCCAGCCTTTACCGCAAAACTGTAATCGGATGCTAGCGGGTAAACACTTGCTTTTGGCAGCTACAAATGCTTGAACAAAACCGCGAAAATCACCCGCATCCCTGACGGCTGCGATTCCGTAATCACAATGTAAATTCAAATGGGTACAAATGCGCCGGTAGACCTTTGAAAGTGATTGATGTTGGCTTAGCTGGTTTTGACGTATTTCCGGGTTAGTGGTTCCAGCTAAGCTTAAGTGCACATGATTATCAATTAAAGCAGGCAAAACCGTATCCTTTGAATAATCAAAAACTCTCTGTTTTTGGGATCGAATGTAATCCAAAAAAACTGGCTCTGCTACATGGATCCCTGAAACCTTTTCCCCTGAAATTTCAAGTACGACATCTTTCTGAACTTTGCAGTTGCTCCCATCGATTAGCCACCCAGCGATAACAAAATAGTTCGGATTAAATTTCATATGTTTACAAAGATTAATTTCCGATGGCGCGGTTTAGTAAAACCTTGACGGCCTCGATGTCTTCGGCAAATTTCATGGCGTTCATCCAGCGGCAAGAGCTCGACCCTCCGTGATCGCGGGCACTATGAATGACGGTCGTAAAACCTAAAGATCCAAAAAACCGAGCGCGGCCCATCATTCGGTCCCGGTTGCGTCGCCATCCGTGGGCCGGAATGGTGGTGCCGCGGGGCGACTGTGCCGGTGTGATGCGCCATACTTCCAGCATACCATCGTTTTGAGCTGGATTTTGAAAATCCTCAATCTGGCCCTAATCCGGCGGATCATGCATCGGCCAACGCGGAAATTGATGCACCGCGTACGTTGCCGCTAATGTCAATATCAGATACGCTAAAAAATTGTAAAAATAATATAAATGATCAAAAACATGTTAATTCAAATGAAGCAAATTAGATTTTCTATTTATCGTAATCAGGTGTTTGCAGATTGGATAGTAAACAACCTATGTAAATGGCGGGATTATGTTGGATTACATTGCCAACAATTTGTGGCGAAGCATATCCAAAGCCTTCATTGCAAAAATACGTTTATGCATCCCACGATCATGGAAATTAAAGGTAAAACGATAACCTTCTAAAAAACTCGGACCGGCCAATCCGATACAAATCGTACCTACGGGCTTTGCATGTGACCCACCACCAGGCCCGGCAATACCAGTGGTAGCAAGCCCAAATGTGCTGCCCGCTTTATCGCGAGCGCCTCTGGCCATTTCTTGAGCAGTTCTTTCATGAACTGCCCCGTATTTTTCCAGCGTATCTGATGACACTCCGAGTGTATTTACTTTAGTAACATCAGCATAAACCACCGCCGTATAAATAAAATAGTCGGAACTGCCGGCCACATTGGTAATCCAATGGGAAATCAATCCCCCGGTACAACTTTCCGCTATGGCCAAAGTCGCCCCCTGCTTGTGGAGTAAATCTCCAATAACGCTTGCCATGGGCTCACCCGAACTTGAAAAAACATGGGGGGCCAGTTTTTCCAACACCCAATCTTGTGCGTCTTTTACATGATTTTGCAGGCGATCTATTTGAGCTTCTGAGCCGCAAAGCGTAATTTGAATTTCAGGAAATTTCGTTCGCAGACGCAACGATAGTTTTGGAAATACGGTTTCAAATTCCTTGAGACGTTCATTGACACCCGACTCGGGCAGACCAAATAGACGCAGTTTCACCGTCTGGAAAATTGCGTTTCTTCCCCTATAATCCATCAGTCGAGGTATGATGGTCTGCGCTAGCATCTGTTTCATCTCAGGGGGAACACCTGGTAAAAAAAAGAAAACACAATCTTTGATGGTTAATGCGAATCCAGGTGCCGTGCCGATCGGATTCATAAACATTTCAGATCCAATCGGTAAATAGGCCTGTTTGCGATTGGAAGGATTTAGTGCCAAGTTGCGTTTCTTTAAAAAAATTTCCATGGCTCGCAGTGCCTCAGAGAACAATTCCAGTCCGACACCGGCAGTTTTAGCCGCCGCCTCTATGGTTCGATCATCTTCTGTTGGCCCAAGCCCACCAGTAACAATGGCAAACTGTGCCCGTTGACTAATTTCGCTCAACACATTAACCAATATATCTAATTCATCGCCAACGCTGGTATGCCTTGCCGCCGGCATATCGATTTGTTCAAGCTGACGGGCAATATAAGCCGCATTGCTGTCCACGACAGCCCCTGACCGAATTTCTTCTCCGGTTGATAATATTTCAATAAGCATTTAAAGCGCCGTTAATTAGATCCTATCTTTTCAGTTTATCTAAACATAAGAGGTGCAACGAAATTATAAAAATATGCAAAATGCATGTATTTCCCAAATGAAATGATGCTAATCACTTTTATTATGAAAGATTGAAATTCAATAAGATGTCATAAACGGGGAGCAATCCGATTTTCGGGATACGCCGATCAACCATTTACAATTGGAGAAAAACGTTACTCTAGTTACGGTACATTGCCTCAATTAAATCGTAAAATGCTTCATTGACATGTTTGCGCTTAACTTTCATGGTCGGTGTCACTTCGCCGTCTTCTTCATATAGTTTTTTAGGTAAAATGGTAAACTTTTTAATTTGTTCAACACGCGCAATAGTGGTGTTGACCTGGTCAATCTCACCCTGAATCAGCTGTTTAATATCGGGAGATATGGTTAGATCCCTGTATGTCGAAAATTGTATTTTGTGGTCTTGGGCAAATTTCATCACATTGTCTTCATCGATCATGATAAGTGACGTTAAATATTTGCGCCGATCACCAATGACAACAGCATCGTTGATATAGGGGCTGGCCTTAAGTTTATTCTCTATATATTGCGGCGTAATGTTCTTTCCACCAGCGGTAACAATGATATCCTTTTTGCGGTCGGTAATCTTGATGAAACCACCTGCGTCAATTTCACCAACATCTCCGGAATGCAGCCAACCATCAATAACAGTTTCACGGGTAGCCTCAGGATTTTTGAAATAACCTGCAAACACTCCAGGTGATTTTACTAAAATTTCACCATCAGCTGCGATTTTTACCTCTATACCGGTTAATGGTGGGCCCACGGTACCAAATTTCACACGGCCAATGCGTGAAACGCAGGTCACACCAGTGCCTTCAGTCTGACCGTAGCCCTCGATCAAGTTGACGCCGATGGCTTGAAAAAAACGTAACACATCGGGTGCGATCGGCGCTGCACCGGAGATTGCAAAACGCATGCGATCAAATCCCAACCGCTCTTTGAGCTTACGAAATACAACCAAATCGCTCAAAAGGTAGCTGGCCCTTAGATACCAGGGTATCGGTTTAAAATTCATCAGCAGGCCGGCACGCTTATTTCCGATTTTGTAGGCGATCTTGAATACCAACCGCTTAAACCAGGTGGCGTCTGACATGCGGATGACTACCGCTGAGTAATACTTTTCCCACACCCGCGGAACGGCATGACCAACCGTGGGCGATATCTCAATCATATTGTCAGCTACCGTATCAGGGCTTTCGATAAAATTGACAATATAACCAGCGTATATGTGTCCCATGACCGAAAAAAGCTGCTCGAAAACATGGCAGAGTGGTAAAAAAGACATGATTTCATCGGTGTCGAAAATAGATAAATCAGTTTTGATGGCCCGTCCCATCCAGATCATATTTGCATGGGTGAGCATTGCCCCTTTGGGAGGTCCGGTAGTGCCGGACGTATATATGAGCATAGCCAGATCATGCGGCTGCAGATCCATGATCCGCTCCTCTAAGGCCTTGGGATGCTCTTCGTAGTATTGCCGCCCCTCTTTTAATAGCGCATCGAAGGTTAATACCAATTGATCTCTAAACTGCCGCAAACCTTCGAGGTCCCACACAATTACCTTCTCCAAATGCGGCGCCTGATTACGGAAATGAAGCCATTTGTCGAGCTGTTCTTCATTTTCAACGAAGAAAAATTTTGCTTCTGAGTGATTTATGACGTATTCGACCTGCTGCCAGGCATTGGTAGCATAAATACCGGAGGCAACCCCACCGGCACATAAAACAGCCATGTCGATAATCACCCACTCCGGACAATTATCGCCAATGATCGCCACCCGATCTCCCTTTTGAAGGCCTCTGGCGATCAGGGCCGATGCCACAAACCGCGTCAAACGATCGTACTCGGCCCAGGAGTAATCGTGCCAAAGGCCTAAATCTTTCTTTCGGAAGGCGACCCGCTCGCCGTATCTATTTACGGTCGCGCGAAATATTTGCGGGATAGTTTCCGCTATCACCTATTTATCTCCACCTTTTTTTGCGTTTCCAGCGCTGATAGCCTTTTACGGAAGCCTCAGACCGCACTCCCATGTAAAATTCTTGAACATCCTTATCGCCCATCAAGTCCTTGGCAGGTCCCTTCATCACAAAGCGACCGTTTTCCACAATCAAGCCGACATTAGCAATCGACAACGCCATGCGCGCATTCTGTTCAACCAGCAGGATTGTGACACCTTCGGCATGAATCATTTTAATAATATCGAAAATTTCTTTCACCAATAATGGAGAGAGACCCAATGACGGTTCATCCAATAACAAAAGCTCGGGGCGGCTCATCAGCGCGCGACCGATAGCCAACATTTGTTGTTCTCCACCGGACAAGGTACCAGCCCACTGATTCTCACGATCTTTTAATAGCGGAAAGTGATGATACACGCGCTCAAAAGCAGTGTTAATCTGGCGACGGTTAGGTTGCGTGTAAGCTCCCATTAAAAGATTTTCTCTTACGGTAAGTTCTTCAAAAACTTCACGGCCCTCGGGAACATACGAAATACCCAACCGCACGATTTCCTCAGTATCCTTCCCATCAATCCGTTGTCCCTTAAATTCGATCGTGCCTTTATCCGGCTGGTCCTCAATGAGACCCATGGTAGTTTTTAATATGGTTGATTTGCCGGCGCCGTTGTTTCCTAAAACAGCAGTAATGCTTCCCTCCTCAATGGCCAAAGAAGCACCCCGAATGGCATAGATCAGGTCGTAATAGGTTTCGATATTTTTAATCTCAAGCAACGGTTTCACTCTGGGTGTCCTCTCCCAGATAAGCTTTTAATACTTCTGGATGCCGCTGTACCCTATCAGGAGTATCTTCGGTGATCGCAGCACCAAAATTAATCACCAAAATACGATCCGAAATATCCATGACCATGTTCATATCATGCTCAATCAACAAGATCGTGACGTTTAGCTCGTCCTGTATGTCTTTAATCCAGAAGATCATATCTTGTTTTTCCTCGGTGTTCATTCCCGCGCAGGGCTCATCAAGCAAAAGTAGTTCTGGCTCCAATGCCAGAGCCCGTCCTAATTCGATTTGCTTCTGAACACCGTAAGGCAACCCCCCCACAATTTTGTTGCGCACAGACTGCAGATCCAATAAATTGATGATTTCCTCAACCCTGCGCCGGTGGGCAGTTTCTTCACGTCCGGCAAAAGACCGTTTGCCCCCCAAAAACGCACCGCGTAACAAACCGGTTCGCATATAGATATGCCGACCGAGCATAATATTTTCCATGGTATTTAAATGGCTGAACAGCTCGATATTTTGAAAGGTACGGGAAATTTTTCGCCGTGCGATTTGATCCGGCTTTTTGCCCTGGATATCTTCGTTTTTAAAACGGATGGACCCTTTATTCGGTCGATAGATGCCGTTAATGCAGTTAAACAGTGTGGTTTTCCCGGCCCCATTGGGACCAATGATGGCAAAGATCATTCCCTGCTCGACGCTAAAGCTAACATCGCACAAGGCTTCCAATCCGCCAAAGGCAATCGAAATATCCTTGACACCGAAAAATGCCATATTTAAAGCGTACCCCTTGTCATTTGACCTTACCAATAACAAATGCGCGCTTTAGCTCAAAGAGCCGAAAGCGCGCAAATAAAATCAATTGTGATTTATTTAATTGCCATCCAGTTCGTCAGTTTCTTTGCTTTACCACCCTCCAGGCATTCAATGATAAATATTTCTTGCATGCCCTGACGGCAATAAGGATCTTTAGCATTGAAAGGCTTGTAGTTCACTTTGCCCCCAATACCCTTGAAATTTTGAATAGTCTCCATGGCAGCCACGAAACTTTCACGGGTTAGATCACGGCCAGCGCGCTTCAAGCCTTCCACCAGCGGCTCTGAAAATACTATTCCGGCATAATAGAATAGCCCCCAGCGCTCTTCTTTGGCAGCAAATTGCCCATAGGCCTCTTTTTTATACTGCATCAGCAACGGATCATTTGAATCAGGCAATTCTGCAAAAGTTGCCGCGATAACGCCTTTCCACAACCCCTTGGAAATATGATACATCAGCGGAAAATCCGAACAAGTGCTGGTGCTCATAAATTGCGGTGCGAATTTCATGGCTTTGCTGGTGCCAACGATCTTAACGGCATGCGGTACGGGTGTCCAGAGAAGAACCACGTCAGGTTTGGCCTTACGCAGCTGCATGACATGCGGTTTCATATCAGCGTCTTTGAGTTCAACCGGAACCTGCGCCGCCAGCTTAAGGCCATGGGCCGCCAGTGCTTCAGCAGCACCTTGTAAACCATTTTTGCCATAATCATCATTCAAATAGGCAATGGCGATCCGTTTCTTCTTTAAATTGCTGATGGCATAGCGGCAAAGCGCTTTGGCTTCCGCAAAATATAAAGGATAAACGGCAAACAGTTCTTTATGGGGCGGCGTAATCCAATGCAGTGATCCAGCCGAAGGTCCCACCCAGGGAATACGTCGCTGCATGAGATAGTCTTTAACCGCAAGCCCCGGAGATGTACCCACCCCCGAAACCCAGGCAAACATCCCGACTTCTTCCTGTAATTGCTTGACGCCAGCTTTAGTTTTAGCCGGGTTATAGGCATCATCAAACATATGATGAATCAACTTGCGCCCATGAATTCCGCCTTGGGCATTAATCATTTTAAAATAAGCATCAGTGCCCCGCGCTACAGATCCCCATGGCGCCGCCGGTCCGGTCTGGGGCCCCCATTGTCCAATGTGAATCTCGGTATCCGTCACGCCTTCTTCAGCACCGGCCAATCCGACCATGGCCAATAAGAGAGTCAAAACAACAAAACCGAAGTTTTTGAAAAATTTGTACATGGCTGCCCTCCTTGAATAGTTAAAAGGGTTACGGTTAGAATTATACTTTTTTGACATAATGGCGCGCAAAAAGACCGCTGGGTTTAAAACAAAGGACCAAAACAATAATAACAAATGCCACTATCGATTTAAATTCAATCGAAACATAACCGCCAAAGAGATTTTCGATAATTCCTAAAATATAGGCTCCAAAGACGGCACCCGGCAGAGAGGTCATACCACCCAATACAGCCGCTGCAAAACCCTTTAGCATTGGGTCCCACATCATGTAGGGGTGCATGATAACAGGTGATAGCAACAATCCGGCCATGCAACCCACCAAAGACGAAACACCCCATGTTATCATCAGAATCCGGTTTGTGCGGATACCCATCAGCCGGGCCGCCACAAGATTTTGTTGGGTCGCTTTCATGGCCAGTCCCAGTTTGGAGTACCGGAAAAAGATAAAGAAGAAAAGCATGATGGCGACTGCGACGATCAAATTCAATATCTCTAGGCTGCTGATAAAAACCTCGCCAATCGCCACGCTGTCATAAGGTGATATGGGAAACGGCATCGTCTTATGATCCGCGCCAAATTTCCAGGATACGAATCCCATTAAAATCATTTCCAAACCGATGGTGATGATAATAAGACCTAAAACATTTGGTTCTTTGGCACGGCGCAACACTGCAAATTCAAGAAAACATCCCAATAATATGGCAAATAACAGCGCACACGGAATCGCCACATAAATCGAAAACCCATGATATTCCAACACCATATAGGTTAAAAACGAAGAAAGCAGTGCCATTTCACCTTGGGCAAAATTGACCACTTCAGAAGTTTTGTAAATGATGACCATTGCCAGTCCCATGAGCGCATAGGAACTGCCCACGGCAATACCACTGACAATCATTTGCAGAAAATCTAGCATGCGGTCTTTTCCATATTAAAACGGCCAGGTTTTCCAATATTTTTTGGTGCGAATCCAGATACCATAGATTCCGAGCGGTTCAAACAACATGATTAGTACCATGATGAGGCCGAAAATGATGTATTGAATGTTGGAAACACCGGTGATTGAGAAATAGGTTTTTGAAAGGGCTTCCAACCATTGGCCAACATAGGGAATGCTGAGAATATTGCGCAACTCCAAATCCAGCCAACTTAATAACCCCGCGCCGGCAATGGCTCCGAATATAGAGCCCAGCCCCCCCACAACCACCATGGCCAAGAAAATAATGGACATAAGCAGGGTAAACACTTCCGGCTCTATAAATCGTAAAACAAATGCATACAAACCACCGGCCACGCCAGTGTAAAAAGCACTAACCGCAAATGCCAGGGTTTTGTATAAAACCAGGTTAACTCCCATGGCTTCGGCGGCAATATCGGCATCGCGAATAGCGATGAAGGCCCGGCCGATCTTGGTTTTGACAAGATTACGCGCGGCTATTGCCAATAGAACTGTAATGGGAATCAGCAAGAAATAAAAGTCGCGATCAGAATTAAGGTGCCATGGGCCGATCGCAAGATCCGGTGTATGCAAACCTTGGCGCCCGCCAAAGAACTCAATCCGACCGATGACCTGCGTAATGGTAAATCCGAAACCAAGGGTGGCAATGGAGAGATAGGGGCCTTCCAGACGCAAGGCCGGCAAGCCTAAAAGAAAACCAAAAGCTGCTGATATGAGGGCTGCAATGGGTAAAGCCACCATGAAGGGCATATGGACTTTGGCCATTAGCACCACCGTGCCATAGGCCCCGATAGCAAAAAAACCGGCATGCCCCAGCGAAATCTGACCCGTGAAGCCTACCAGTAAATTTAAGCCAATGGCCACTATGATGTTAATGGCCATATAATTGGCGACATAAACGTAATAATTTTTAAATATAAAGGGAAAAACCGCTAAAAATGCGATTAAGACTGCAAACCAGAAAAAAACCACTACGGAAGAGAATAGCTGAATATCTTCATAATAACTTCTCTTCATGTCCATGGCCGCAAACCCCGATGTCTTAGGTGAAGAGATGCACTCAAGCAAGCAATAGCATTAAGAATTAATTCGGCGCAAATGATTCGAATGGCCGGCGGCAACCTTATGTCTTGAGCATGCTCTTTGTCCTATATAGTTTTCTCCTTCTGAGGTCAACAGCATAGAAATGATTCTATTGACAGCCCCGACCATTAGCGGCTGAATAAAGCCATTGCACACATCCGTCCGGTACTTATGCTGTAAATATCCATAACTCCTAGAAATTTAGTTTCAGTGCCGCCGTAACAGAAGTTATGTAATCACGCGCTTTTATCTGCACCATTAATCATCAGTCTAATCAACATTAGGACCACTCGTAAAATAAACGCGCCTGTT
>JASJAZ010000120.1 GCA_030066785.1 Desulfobacterales bacterium
GCTGAAAAGATTGCATGCAATGTTCAGGCTAGCAGAAAGGCGGGTATGCGCAAAAAACTAATTTGGCTTTTAAGTGGGTTGATCATGCTGCTGTTAATAATATGTGGCAGTGGATACTATTACTTCATTCAAATGCCGTTGCCCCAAACTGATGGGACCCTTCAAATTGCGGGATTGCGCGCACCGGTTGAAGTCATTCGTGATCGCTGGGGCGTGCCCCACATTTATGCTAAAAACGAGCATGATCTTTTTATGGCACAGGGATTTGTCCAGGCCCAGGATCGGTTATGGCAGATGGAGGTCAACCGGCGGATGGCCGCCGGACGTCTAAGTGAAATCCTCGGCTCACAAACCATCGAGGTGGACAAGCTTTTACGGACATTTGGTTTTTTAAGGGCCGCCCGCCAAGAAATCGCCTCCTATGATGCGTTTTCTATGGCAATCCTTAACGCCTTTGCAGAGGGCGTTAACGCCTACATAAAATCGAAACAGAATTTTCTGCCACTCGAGTTTAAATTATTGAAAGTTAAACCGGATCCCTGGCGCCCGGAGGATTCAATTGCTTGGGCCAAGGTCATGGCCTTTTTTGGCTCAAAGAATTGGCAGGAAGAAATTGTTCGCTCAATGCTGGTTAAAAAAGTGGGAATGGCCAAAACCCGCGATCTTTTAAATCGAATTGCTCCATGGGCGCCCCCTACTGTTCCTGCCGGCCTGTCTGATATGGGGCAATGGCCGATTAAAATGAAAACCATAACGGCAGCCATTCCGACACTGGGCGGTGCCAGCAACAATTGGGCGGTGCACGGATCTAGGACAGATACCGGCTTGCCATTGCTGGCCAATGATATGCACCTGCCGCTGAACATTCCCTCCACTTGGTATGAAATCCATTTAGTGGGTGGCAAACTGGATATCATCGGGTTGTCTCTGCCCGGCGTTCCACTTGTGGTTGCCGGGCACAACCGTCAAATTGCCTGGGGCATCACGTTTGCCTATACCGATATTCAAGATGTATTTTTTGAGCGCCTCGACCCTGAACGCAAAGGCTACTATTTATATAAAAACCAATGGTCGCAGGCGGCAATCATTGATGAAAAAATTAAGGTTAAGGGACAAGCCGAACCGATCGCACATTCGATATGGTTAACCCGACATGGACCGATTATTTCACCGCAAAGTCTCAAAGATCAGGATCTTGAATATGCCATATCTCTTAAATGGAGTGCGGATCAACCTGGCGATATGATTAGCAGCGTATATCAGCTCAATTGTGCCAGTAATTGGCAGGAATTTAAAATCGCCTCGCAACACTGGGCCGAACCCGCCATTAATCTGGTCTATGCCGATAAAAGCGGCAATATCGGCTATGTCTTGGCAAGCCGGATTCCGATACGGGCGCAAGGGCATGGCCGGGGACCTTTTGAGGGCTGGACGGGAAGTAATGAATGGGCCGGCTTTGTGGCCCCCGATCAAAAACCGTTTATGTTAAATCCTACCAATGGGCTAATTGCCACCGCCAATAACCAGGTCGTTGATGAGAGGTTTCCGTATTATCTTGCTGAAGATTATGCTACCGGCTACCGCGCGGCCCGCATTATGGAAGTGCTTGAACAGAAGCAAAAAATATCAATCACCGACATCCAGAAACTCCAAGGCGATTTAAAATGTCTACCTGCCGATCGTTTTATATTGGCGCTGGACCAAATCAGGGTCCAAGATGCGGAGGCCCAAACGCTTTTGAAACATCTGCGCGCCTGGAATCAAGTATTGAGCCCCGACAGTATCGGTGGTGCCATTTACGTTGTCCTTTATTATAAACTGATTGAAAATACTTTTCAGGATGAGCTCGGGTCCATGTCTGAAATGTTTTTCGGCGTTGGCCTGACTCCCATTGAACCGCTAAATCGATTTGTCCAGCATAGTCGTATCATATTGTTAAGTCTAATGTCTGATCGCCATTCCTTTTGGTTTGATAACATAGAAACGCCGGACAAGGAGAATTTTCAAAATATTCTGGAGCAAAGTTTGGTAGAAACCGCTCAGTTTTTGAAAAACAATTTAGGTCCAACGCCTGCCGATTGGCGCTGGGGGCATCTTCACCAAGTAGAAATCAAACACCTTCTGGGGCAAGTGAAGCCACTTGATAGGCTATTTAACTTAGGCCCATATGCGGGCGGCGGTCATTTTGCAACCGTACGGCAATCGGCCGCCATTCCGGGCATGGATTTCAAGCATAATGGTTGGACTGTCAGCCACCGGCATATTTATGATCTACAAAATTGGGATCAAAGCCTTGGCACAATTGTGCCCGGGCAGTCCGGAATGTTTGGCAGCCCGCATTATGCAGATCAAATGAAGCTCTGGATAGACGTTAAACACCACCCCCTTTATTACTCACGTTTAAAAGTCGATTCGGTTGCCAAGCACATACTTTATCTGATCCCTTGATAAAGGGATGCAAAAGCGGCCATAACCAAATCATCAAACGATATGGAATTAAATATCAAGGAGGAATTCCATGCAAGTGATCAAGGGTGATTTAATCCAGTTAGCCCTGGCTAAGCGTTTTGATGTCATCATTCATGGGTGTAATTGCCATTGTGAAATGGGTGCCGGTATTGCCAGGGTAATTAAAAAATCATTTCCGGAAGCGTATGCGGCAGATTTGAATACGGCCAAAGGAGATCGGCAAAAACTCGGCACCATTTCCCATGCCTCGGTAACCCATGACAATCACACCATAACAGTGGTAAACGGGTATACTCAATTTGACTACAAAGGTAGCGGCGTGCTTGTCGACTATGACGCCGTTCGCAGCGTGATGCAAACGGTTAAAACAATCTTTTCCGGCAAAAAAATTGGCTATCCCAAAATCGGGGCTGGTTTGGCAGGCGGCGACTGGCAAATCATTTCCAAAATCATTGACGAAACGTTGGCAGGTGAAAATCACGCGCTGGTAGAATTTGCGCGTTGATCTGTTTTCAAGAACGACCTCTGAGGCCGAAACCAAATAGTGGTGGCATCATTGGCAAAGTGGCGCACAATTTTAAGTAAGCACCTAAAAACAAAATCATACCTAATTTTACATAAGTTACTTCCCAAACTATTCGTTATACCCGCGACAATTTGAAAGGCCATTTTGCTTGACAGAATTTAGGGGAAATGGGACGTACAAACAAACTTACCCCGAATTATTACTGAACTCGGAATGTTTTGACCACATCAGGCCGTGTCAATTTACCGGTTAAACCAACTTTGGCTTGAAGCTGTATGAATCAAAAATGGCCAATATTAATTCTGTGGCTTTTAGTTTTGTATGTCGCCGCCCTTGCTGAAGCCCAAAGCCAGAAATCACCTGCCGACCATCCTGCCGTTGTTTCATGGGAAAACCTGGCCACCGGCCTCGAACTTGGTGTATTGCAATCCCCTCAAAAAGCAGAAATCGGCGATTCGCTTATCCGGGTACTGCGAATCGACCCACAGTATTATCGGTTTCGACTGCTAAGCGCTTCTGCCATCGAAAAAGGTCAACCCCTGACAACCAAGCAATGGAGCCTCAAATACGGTCTGGCTGCCGCCATCAATGCCAGCATGTATCAGAAAGATTTTAAAACCAGCGTATCCTTAATGCGTACCCAAGGACACATTAACAACCCCAAACTTTCCAAAGATATGACCATCTTAGCCTGCGGCCGTAAAGGTTCCGACATCCCCCATGTTAAAATAATCGATCGAGAGTGTGATGATTTTCAAATATGGAAAAACCAATATCGTACCCAAGTTCAAAGCATCCGGATGATATCTTGCACAGGCAACAATGTCTGGCAGCCGCAATCAAAAAAGTACAGTACAGCGGTCATTGGGACCGACCATCAAAACCGGGTTTTGTTTATTCATGTCCAGTCGCCTTACAGCACCCATGATCTCATCAACATTTTGCAATCACTGCCCCTCGATATCGACCGGGCTATGTATACCGAAGGCGGCGCTGAAGCCCAATTGTTTGTTATGACGGCTAGCGGTGAACACGAATTTGTCGGCTTTTATGAATCCTATTTCAAGGATGCCCCTAGCTTCTCCCTTCCGATTCCTAACATCATCGGAATTGTTCCACGTGATAAGCCGAATCCGTAATCGGGTGGTTTATGATCAAGCACATTATTGTTAGGAGAAAAGATGGACCGTGACCCTGTTCCGGCGCTTCGGATGCTTTTTAATCGATGAGATCCACATATATGTGATTTAACCGAAGGAACCGTAAACGTTGAAACATACCAATTCATCCTTGCCTGATGGCGTTTTTGCCGCCAACCTGACCCCTCAAAAATCTGATATGGCGATCGACGATCAACGCCTTGTTGACCATTGCCGCTGGCTACTGGCCAACGGTTGCGATGGGCTGGCGCCGATGGGAACCACCGGAGAAGCCAACTCTTTTACCGTCAAAGAACGCATGGCGCTTTTGGAAACGCTGATCAGGGGTGATATTCCCCCTGCAAACTTATTGGTGGGCACCGGGTGCTGTGCCTTTCCGGACACTGTGGAACTTACCAAACATGCATTGGCATGCGGCATCGGCGGTGTGCTGGTTCTTCCCCCTTTTTATTATAAGCAGGTCTCAGATGACGGTATTTTAAAGGTTTTTGACACCATTATTAATCAGGTCGGCAGCGATAAATTACGAATTTACCTCTATCATTTCCCCCAAATGAGTGGCGTGCCTTTTTCAAATATGGCCATTGAGCGTTTACTCACTGAATTTCCGACCATAATCGCCGGCATGAAAGATTCCAGCGGCAACTGGGCAAATATGCAGCGCATCTGCCAGCAGTTTCCTGATTTTCGGGTATACGCCGGAACAGAACGCTATTTACTGGACATATTAAAATGTGGTGGGGCCGGATGTATATCAGCAACTACCAATGTCACGTGTCCACTGGCCGGCCAAGTTTTTTCTGTATGGCAAACACCTGAAGCCCTTGAGCTTCAATCCTATTTAACCCGTTGCCGGGAAGCACTCGAGGCTTTTCCCTTTATACCGGCGCTTAAGCAGATTTTGGCTGATCATACCGGCCGCCAGGACTGGCTAAATATGCGGCCACCGCATATCCCCCTAAATGCTGCTAACATAAAAAGCCTGAATACTTCACTGGATAACTTGAATTTTAAAATCGATTATACATAAAGATACCTACAAGGCCCTGCATAGGCAATGAAATCAGCTAACACCTTGTAAGCCCATGAATTTACGCTTGCCAAATTTCTTCTTGGCAAGTCATACACAACCCTGAAAAAAGGTGCATCCATGCGGATTTCTGTCATTCTCGCCCATCCCGACAATCGAAGCTTTAACCATGCGATCGCCGAAACCGCGCTGAAAGCGCTAACGTCAAATGGTCATCACTGCCATTATCACGATTTATATAAAGAAAAGTTCGATCCTTTGCTCCCCTCTCAAGAAATACCGAAAGCGGGTAATATCGATCCATCCATAGCTGCCCATTGTCAACAAATCTCTACCGTAGACGGCATTATCATTGTGCACCCTAATTGGTGGGGACAACCACCGGCGGTCTTAAAAGGTTGGATAGATCGCGTATTTCGTCCGGGAGTAACCTACGAATTCGAGGAGGGTGATCAGGGCGAAGGTATACCGGTCGGTCTTTTGAGAGCCCAGCGTGCCGTTGTCTTTAACACTTCCAATACGAATGCAAAACGTGAAATAGAAGTGTTTGGCGATCCGCTTGAAACTCTCTGGAAAAATTGTATCTTTGGTCTTTGCGGCATTCACCATGTTTACCGACACACGTTTAGCGTCATGGTTACCAGCACTTTGGCGCAACGCCAAGGCTGGCTTGAGCATGTGACCGCAACGGTGCACAAATATTTCCCATCGGTTTGATGTAATATGCACTCCCCATGGGTCCGTACAAATACCGTCTCCGCGCAAAACCGCCTGCAGCAGATTCTTTCCCAAATACTGTCCCAGGCATCACTAACTATCACCCCTTTGCCGCTAATGCCGCAATTGAAACTACACCTGCTTGACGCGCAAAGCTTGCATAGCCAATTTACAAGCCATGAAACCCAAAAAATTTTACAACGTACGCCCTTCTGGGCATTCTGCTGGGCCAGTGGACAGGCGCTGGCCTACACTATCGCGCGGCATCCACAGTTGTTTAGAGACAAACGCGTGCTGGATGTTGGTTCGGGTTCCGGGGTGGTCGCCATTGCAGCGGCCATGTGTGGTGCCCGTCAGGTAATTGCATGCGATCATGATCGGGATGCCATTGAAGCCATCCAAATCAATGCATTGCTAAATGAAGTAGAGATTGAAACTGTAGCTGCCATAGAAGCTGTTCAGGATACTTTGGATATTATTACGGCCGCCGATGTACTCTACGACGCTGGCAATATCCGATTGCTGGAATCCTTCAAAGAAAAGGCGCCCCAAATTATCGTCGCCGATTCATGCTATAATCATATGAACACTTCCGCGTATCAGCGTATCGCCAAAATAGATTGCCATATTTTGCCAAATCTCGATAGGTGGGAAGAATTTAACCAGACAACCATTTGGCAATTGGCCGAGCCTTAGCATAATGAAAGCAATTGTGATTAAAAAACCCGGGGGGCCGGAAAACTTAATAGTGGCCGAAGTGCCGCCGCCAAATGTGGGTGAGCAAGAACTGCTTGTCAAAGTAAAGGCTATCGGTGTCAACCGCGCCGATATTTTGCAGCGCAAAGGTCTTTATCCATCGCCTCCGGGTGCCAGCCAGCTGATGGGTCTTGAGATGGCGGGCATCATTACAAAGTGTGGTACGAAATGTACCCGCTGGCAAACGAATGAACGGATTTTTGCGGTGGTACCGGGTGGTGCTTATGCCGAATATGTGGTGGTTCATCAAAATTTGGCAATGCCGATCCCGCTTAACTTGGGTTATTTAGAAGCCGCCGGAATTGGAGAGGTTTTTTTAACCGCCTATCAAGCGTTATTTTGGCTGGGCGAACTAAAAAGAAACGATACCGTGCTCATTCATGCCGGCGCCAGCGGGGTCGGTACAGCCGCGATTCAATTGGCCCGAAACGCAGGCGCCAACATTATTGTCACGGCGAGCAGCCCCGCAAAATTGAAGCGATGCCATGATTTGGGCGCAACCCATGGCATTAATTACCAAGCCGAAAACTTCGCAATTAGGGTTCGGGAGTTAACCGGCAACCGCGGTGCAAATTTGATCATAGATGTTAGCGGCGCAGAATATTTCAAACAGAATCTTACCAGTGCAGCGATTGATGGGCGCATTGTTATTTTGGCTCTCATGGGGGGACGCAACGTCGACCAAGTCGATTTAAGCCCCATCTTATTAAACAGAATTAAAATTGTCGGCTCAACGTTACGCAATCGAAATTTGGACTATCGAACAAAATTAACCGCCGAATTTACCAGAAACTGTCTGCCGTTATTTAAGACCGGGCAGCTGCAGCCGATCATCGACCGCGTGCAGCCCTGGGAAGAGGTTGCGGAAGCCCACCGCTATATGGAATCTAATCAGAATATCGGCAAAATTATACTAGAATTGCCGGATTAATTTAACAGCTTTGATTCTTTGATCGATAACCGGGGAACTGATATTCCCATCTCGCGTGATGCGCAACCTCAATATACACCCCGATTAAGAGAAGGATTGCAGGAGCTGGAACGGCCACTGCCGCCGGATCTAGCCTTTGTTGTCTCCGGCGCTGATTCATATGAGCTGGATGAATTTCCGTCAAACGCCGTGCCAAACTTATCTTTTTCGAAAACCTCAATGGGGGGGTACCGTCGCCACCTGCGAAGGGAATTCATACAATTTTTCAACGGCCTCAATCAATTGCAATGGATTAACGCTTAGACCGTGCAATTTTACACCCCAATGCAAATGCGGACCGTTAACACGACCGGTGGCCCCGGACAAACCGAGATGCTGCCCTTTGGATACCATTTGATCGAATTTTACATCCAACCGGCTTAAATGGGCATATAGAGTAAATAAGCCAAGCCCGTGGTCAAGAATTACCGTGTTTCCCGAAAAAAACAGATTTTTTGCCAATATAACCTTGCCGGAGTTGGCCGCATACAAAGGCGTGCCGGGCCTGGCGCGAAAATCTACCCCATTGTGAAACCGCTTGAGTTGTCTGTTGTACATCCTTTTGTTGCCGAATGTGCTGGTTATTTTACTCTGCATCGGCCGCTGAAATGTTTCACGCCACATACGCCATGGGGTACTATTGGCGTAAACACGCTTTAGTGCAATGCTTTCCTTGACGGCACGCTTCTGATCCGACCGGTTGAGAATCACTTTAGCGGGGTTAACCCGTAATTTTTCGGACTTGTATCTGCCCCGCATTACTTTAATGGGAAGCACTTCGGTTTGACTGCCATTTTCATCACGCCAATGGAGATAAAGCTTTGCGGGCCCAATTTTTGTTCGGTAGGGCACGCCCACCAGGCTGTATAAAATGTTGGGGGGCTTTGAGGGATGAGGCCGCACTGGGTAGTCGCGCCCCATAAAGGAAAGTTTGAAACCCGATGCAAATGGCGATACTAAACGCAAATCAATCTCGGTTACAAACACACCGCCATTGGGTACTCCCTTGGATGGCAGCCTAACTGTCATGCAATCGCCCATGGCAAGGTCCGCTGACCAGCTGCCGGCAGCAAATCCGAATAGAATTATCGCGCCTAAAATGCCGAATAATACGCCCGCTGGTTGTTTCCGAAATTGATCTAAATTAAGCTGCATCTAAATATTACGATTTTGTTGGGTTTAAATGGTGCCGTCTATGCAATTTGGGCAAAAGATTCCCGCAAGTTTGGCATTAAATTATTGAAATGGCTACATTACATCCCGAGGCAAACAAAAAATCACCATAATAATGAATACCTGGTAGCTGATAACGCCTCTTTACCTCAAAAAAAAGCGGGTCGAGATGTTAAGCTCGCCCGCTGCTGATTGTTTACGAAAGCCCTAAGGAAACAAACGGGATATGGTGCCGATGTTGTCATTGGCAAATATCAATTTCTGGGGTAGCGAACGGGTTTTAAAGGACACCCGACCCTCGGTTTCGGTGCCCGGTTGCAAGTTGACGGAAATCATATCACTGCTGAGAAAGCGATAACTGCGATTGTCTTTGCCAATCAACGTAAAATAGCTTGCATCCACACTGACGACTTGGGAGCTGACATTTTTGATCCAAACATAGAAGCGGCGCTCATTACCGGAACGACCGTCATCGCGGACCGCCATTTCTGCAATGGTATTGCCTTGATAATACAATAATTTTTCCTTTTCCAACAAATATTTGGCGCGACGATATTTTTTTTGTCGCGGATCAAGCTTGATGGCCTCATCGATGGCTTCAAAAGCGGCCCGCAAGCTTGGATAATCCTTAGCGCTGCTTTTTAAATATTGACTGGCCTGCCGGTATTTTTTTTCAGCATAGCGGGGTTTGTAGCGATTTAATTTTTTTTGGTAGATTTTCTTTTGGGGATTTAGCTGAACTAACTGATAGTATAACTTGTAATTGGTCTCTGAATCTTTAGATGGTACCGCTTTAACCTTAATTGCCAGCTCTTTTTCTTTAAGTTCGTTTTTAATAGGGGTCAATTCACCCTGCAGGTTGGGAATGTCATAATCGGCAAGTTCAGCACGGGCTTCTTCGAAGCTATTCTTTTTAATAAGCGTTCGTAAGTTGGCAATTATATCCTCTTGGTTGGCGTAAAAACCATCGACAATCATTCTAAAGCGTTCTTGCCGCTCCCGCTCTTTTTGCTCGGCAATTCGCTGTTTCTCGATCAATTCCTGCGCCAATCGCTGCGCTTCCAGGTGACCGGCGATTTTCACATAAGCCAGCATTCCGCCGGCAATCAAAAAAAGCAATGCGAACCACCATAGACTAAACCGTTTTCCAATATCCACGCCGCAAAATGGACATCGACTGGCTTTTTTGCTAATTTTTTTTCGACATTCCGGACACTTCTGCATCCGCATAGACAGATTCCCTTTCCATTAAAAAAGGCTTGTTCCCAAGCCATTCCCACCTATCAACTCCCATGTCATTAATCGGATGATTCGAAGTCTTTATTTAATACAAGTATACGAAAAATGGTTTTTAAAGTCAAAAAAATGGGCCTCTAACAGCAAGGATACGGTACCGCCTAGTGGGGCAAATACAGATACAAGTTCGTATACGGCTCAAACCATCGAATCGGTTAGATCAGTAGCTAAAGCGGCAATTAATGCGAAAACATGAAATTTTTGAGATATTAATTGGCAGATATCGGGAAAGGTCCACGAGCACATGGTTAAAAAAACATGCTGAAAATGTCACTTGGGCTTGGTTCGTCGCCTTATTTCAGTATCGGCATCCACGATGATCGCCGCGCAGCGCCCGGCAAAACGAATCTGTCGCAAGCGCTTTGAAGCTTCTTCGTAGCTGGTGGTACGCGTCGTATCTTCCCATCCGTTGGTATCCACTATTTTAAACAGAAATTGACGTTTCTTCAGGCGCCGGCGATCACGTTTGGTTTTTTGTTCATAAGCTTCAATTTGCGCCTTGGCATCTGCCAATGTATAAACAAATGAAAGTTTGTATCGCGCTGGTACATTCGACAAAAATTCACGCTGGATACGCCCAAAAGTAGAATTGGGAATCACCCGTACGGTTTTGCCAAGGCCATAGTCCCATTTAATTTTCTGTATCTTATCAATGAATTCCGTATGCCTAGACGCAAACGCCGTGCAATCACGCAGGTCGGTAATGCATGCAAAATTGCGCTTCAACATGATGCAGTTGAGCTCCATTTGCTCCACTGCTTGCGGCAAGGAAATATCATCAGGATTAAAAATGGAGATAAAAAGTCGATTCGTATTTAGCTCGACACGAATATCAAGCATGCCGGAAGTCCTTCTGCGTGAAGGCTATAATTGTATAGTGTTACGCGTCTTTTAACTGAATTACCATGGTACGTTTTAATTTATGAGGCGGGTTTTTTAAATTAATAAAAAATCTCTTTTTCAGCACCGCGCTAGCGAATCGTACTCAAGCTTTGACAAACCTGTGAACACAAACGCGGCCCGGTTACCAAAAGATGGTCGTCAATGGTGATGCCATCTAAATGATCATTTAGATAGAAACGGGAACCATCCATTTTAAATATTTGGCCGCCAGCAGATTCGATAATAATCCGGGCTGCGGCCAAATCTTGAAAGGACTCATTGGCGATAATGGCAGCTTCGGCGCGGCCCATGGCGACATAACAAATATGAGCATCGGTGCACCCTAAATTACGAATTTTGCCTCGAAAAGATGTTTGGTAATAATGGTGGAAGCGCGAAAAGGTAAAAAGAAGGCTTTCATCATCAATGGCTTCTTGGTCCGAAATTCGGATTTCCCTTTCGCCCCGATAGGCTTTTTCACCGGCACGTGCAGAGAAAAAATCGCCCGTGGCCGGCATGTAAACCACACCAAAAATTGGCCAGAAATTATCAAGCAGTGCCAATGAAATGCTCCAAATAGGAATCCCGGCCTGGATATTGGCAACGCCGTCCATTGGATCAAACACCCATAAAAAACGTTCCTGATCATGGGTGTAGTCTTTATCCTCAATATTGTTTCTAAACACCTGATGTTCAGGATAATGCGCTCGCAGTCTTTCATTAAAAAAATTGGTTAGTGACAACTCCGTCTCAATAATCAGGCCTTCGTCAAATTTCATATGATGTTTGCCCTTGCCGTAATAGGCCAGGGCCTTTTCCCCGGACTCGCGTACGATATCCATCGCAAACTGAACCATTTCGTTTAAGTCGTGGTCTTGCTTTCCCACAATTACCTCCTTTTATTTGAATTTACGCATACATCTGCAAACACATCCATTTACATCGCTAAATCAGAATCTCCGAGCGCCTTACCATATAAGGGATTTTTAAAAAATCTATCCGTACGTATCATTAATTTCCAAATGTGTATGGTGCACTAAACAGCACGGTGCACTTTTTTTCATAACTGCTGGCCCTGTCATCTCTCATTAGGCTTCTATCCCCGCTTGTCGCCATTGTTTGCATTTTAATTTTGCTAGCAAAGTCAGCCGCTTTCCCGTTAGAAGTGACGCAAATTGTCATTTGTCAATATTTTGACGTAAAAAATGCCAATAATTACAGCCAGTTTATGCTATCCTCAAACTTTTTTATTTATAACGTGCTGTAATTATTGATTATTAAAATATGTAAATTTTTGGCATAGTCTTTGTAGGATATGAAAAACGTTTCCTAAAATATCTTTAGCAAACGGATTGTTTATAAAAAAAAATACGCCTCCGAAGATTTCGACAATAAACGTAACCGCGAAAGTGAAGGCAACAGCACCCGGGCCTGATAATAAACATGCTAACCCTTAAAACGAAAGCAATAGGTGAAAGAGATGATGGAACAAGAACTCATTCGCAACAATTTCGATTTTAATGTAGGATCATTGATTAAAAGCCCATGTAGAGATTGCGAAACCTTCAACATGCCAGACTGTTTAAAATCATGCCAGATGATGAAGGAAGTCCAACTCATTCTGGCGCAGGGTGTGTCCAGCACCACCGGCAGCGGACACGATGAAGTGTACGAGATACCGGATGAGGCCCGGGATATCATCTAGACTAGGTGATGCTAAACCGTATAGCACACCATTACCCGTAACTTGCAAGCGCTAATTGACCCGCATCAATTGTGCGTTGAACTCGTTCACAGACAAATTGTGGTTACAGAGAAGCAACCGCTGAGGTTTAGCCCCAATTCTACAACCATTAGCGATTGATTATAAAGCTTCTAACCACTTGATTGCAATGAAGTTATTGTAACCGCATTGAATGGGGAGAATATCTGCAACCAACATTTACGACCATTAACAGGAATGCCCCTTTTTGATTAGAAAAGGGGCTTTTTTTTGGAGCTTGCCATGGTAATTGTATGCCCGACCTGTAATGCGAGTTATAACATTTCAGAAAAAAAACTGCCGTCCAAAAAAATAGCCACCGTCTGCAAAAAATGTGATGGCAAAATTATTATCTCACCACCTTCAAAGACCTCGCAAAAATCAGATACAACTACGACAGCAAATCCCAAGTCAGTTCAGTCTTCACCCAAGGGTGCCCCGAAACGGCCTACCCAACCAATCCGCAAATCAGCAGTAGCCAAAACGCCAATTGATCTTTTATCCGATTATCCGGAACTAAATGACTATGACCCCAACAAATACGAATTGATCAATATTTTTTCACCCAATAAAAAAGGAGGCTATAAAAACTATAAAAATAAATTTAAACTGAAGGTTTTAAACGCAACCAAGGCTATATTTGATAAGCTCCTGGCAAGCGAAGAAAAGATACTACGCATCGCAAAAGGCACAGCCTATTATCCCGCCGAATTACTACTAGGCAACGGGTTTTTAACCACCATCTATAATCATTATGCGATAGCCTGCACCAATCAGCGGATTTTATTTGTAAATATCAATACCCGTATGACCCACACAACCCATTACATAAGACAAATGCGTTATGAAGATATCAAAAAAGTCAAGCGTGGACTACTTTTCAATCATCTGATTTTAACACGCTTCAAAGGGGGGCGCCAGGTCTATACGGCCATCAAACGCTACTTATTGAAGGAAATGCAAAACCTGATTCTGCAAAGACAGAAATTGGTAGCTACCAAGAGTGCGCCCCAAAAAGGTTTAGAACAAATATGTCCCTCTTGTTTTGCCGCCATAGAAGAAAAACTAACCCAATGCTCACAATGCCAGGCACTCTTTAAGAAGCCGCGCACCGCTTTCTTTAAATCTTTAATCCTGCCGGGTTGGGGAGATTTTTACCTAGGGCACCGTTTTCTAGGTGTTGTGGAAATAATTGGATCGGTTTTTGTCTGGGCCATCATTGTATCTGCTATATTTGGCGTCGGCAGCATGCACTTAATCTTGGCAGCCGTCATTTTGGTGTTTTACAATCTATTGGATGGATTGTTGACATTGCACATGGCGCGCAAAGGCTACATGTTGTCAAGTTGACGTGCCTCTAACTGCCCAAACATCAGACGACAGATGCAAAAACCAACCTAAACATTTAGGCTCTGCTAAATCTGCAAAGATCCACTTTGCTGCTGTTTAAGGGCTGTGTTATGGAATCAAGCTAATTAATTGTTAATGCTTTTCGAATCAATTCCGAAAAATTGGATGGGCAGCACATGTGTGGCAGATTTGTACAGCACACACCGGTAGCGGAACTATTACATTACTTGGCCATTGAACAGATCGACTGCGACATTCAACGCAACTTCAATATCGCACCTGGTCAGTTGATCCCGGCAATTGTATACCAAGACGGGATGCGGTTGCGGTTATTTCATTGGGGGTTGGTGCCGTTCTGGGCCAAAGACAAAACCATTGCCAAACGCTTGATCAACGCTCGCGTGGAAACAGCCGCAGAAAAACCAAGCTTTCGCAATGCTTTTAAAACACGCCGCTGTCTTATACCGGCCGATGGCTTCTATGAGTGGCAAAAACAGGCCAACTTTAAGCAGCCCTGGTATATTTGCCATGTTTCCGGTGAGCCACTATTTTTGGCTGGTTTGTGGGAAACCTGGAAAAGCAGTGATAATCAAGAATTTTATTCCTGCACGATTTTAACGACGGCGGCCAGTGAATCTATTAGTGCAATACATTCAAGAATGCCGGTTATTCTAAACTCTGAGGCACATCACGCCTGGTTGGACCCCACGTATCATGATATCCCAGGGCTTAAAACCTTGATAGACAATCATCACATTCGCGAATTTCAATCCTTTCCCGTAGCGAGGCGGATCAATTCACCCCGCAACAATGATCCAAACTGTATCCAGCCCCTGAAATCATCAAACGCGCACCACTCAAAAAACGACTGAAAAGAATTTAACCAATTATAATAATTGATTATTTTATCATTATGAACGGCGAAAAAATACTTTTTATTTGTCATTTTTCAGCAATCGCAGTATGATAAAAACTATAACGCGTCGGGGTGTGAATGTTATTCAAGTTTAGTCTGGGAGCCCTGATATGTGATACACGCAGAACCAATTTTGTACGTATTAGAGTCAGCAAATCGATCAAACAACAGCGTTTTTTATTACAGCGCTTTTTTTTATGAGGAGATTATTTGAATGGCAGCTAAACGCTGGTGGTACTCCGGCAACCCTATTCAAACTAAAATTCTGGTGGTTGTCTTTGTTTCCATGCTGTTTCCCATGATCACGATGACAATCTGCTTCTGGTTTCTGTTTCGATGGTTTGTGGATAATTTTTCACTACTGCCGGTGGCCGTTTATCAAAGCCTGATGAGTATCTTTAACCAGCTGAAATTCTTCTGGGGCTTCAGTTTGGTACTTATTTTTATTGTGATGCTGTTGTGGAGCCTTTATATCTCTAATCGTCTGGTTGGGCCGATTGACCGTCTGGAGCGCGATTTGGACAATATCCTGACCGGCAACGATAATCTCGAAATAAAAGTACGCGACAAAGATGATTTGCGTGGTATCGCTGATCGTATCAATCTAATGGTCGCTGAAAATCGTAAGCGCAAATCAACGGCCTAATCCACGAACATTCTCGCCCATCGTGTAAAATCCATCCCGTTATCAATTCACAGCATACTCAGTCATTGATAATCTTTTAAGATACTGAATTGGGCCGTAATATTTTTTAGAAGATACGGTGGCAATGCATCAGATAATTGACATGGGTGTTTCCACCCAGCGAATAGCGGCGTACAAATGGATTGTAATGCAGCCCGGTGGTATCTTGTGTTCTTAAGCCATTATGCTTAGCCCAATGACGAAGGTCGCGAGGCTTAATAAACCGTCGATACTGATGGGTGCCGTAAGCCACCAGGCGCAGCAAATATTCAGCACCGAGAATAGCAAATATAAAAGATTTAAGGTTGCGGTTAATGGTGGCAAAAAAAACATGCCCCCCAGGCTTGGTCAAAAGGCGACAGGCCGCCACCACCGCTTCTGGATCGGGAACGTGCTCCAGCAATTCCATACACGTAACGACATCGAATGGTTCCGTGTCTGACTGTACCAACATATCTGTGGTCATGCACCGGTAATCAATTTGAAGATGGCTGGTTAGCAGGTGGTGACGTGCCGCCTTAATGGATGCGTCAGATGCGTCGATGCCCACGACTTTCGCCTCGCAGGCCGCCATGGCTTCTGCCAAAATCCCTCCGCCGCAACCCACATCCAAAACGCGTAGGCCTTTTAAAGCGACACGTTTTCGAATGTAGCCGAGACGCAATGGATTGATATCATGCAGGGCTTTTAGCTTTCCCTGCCGATCCCACCAAATAGTAGCCAGTGCCTCAAATTTGGCAATCTCTGCCGTATCTATGTTCGAGGAGGATTTAGTTTTCATATTCGACTCGTTTTGATGTCGATATGACCAACTGTTAGAGAACCAAATAGTTACTGTTTGCTTATAGGCAAATCAATACTCCCCGATTTTTACGGGAAGAAATCTCATAGTTTTGAGGCACACTTTTTGAGTGTGTGCAGCGTGTGCTTCGCCGATATTATAGAGCAAAATGTCAATTTATGGAGATTTTAAAATTCCCCACAGCTGAGAAAACAGCATGCCGGCCAGCATGAGCAAACATCCCATTAAGCCCCTCAAGGATAAAACTTCTCCCAGGATCAACCATCCGCCAAGTGCTGCAAATGCGGACTCCAAGCTAAGAATGATGGCAGCATGGGCCGGTCGGGCCTTGCGCTGCGCCACAACTTGCAGGGTATACGCAATGCCTACAGAAAACACACCGCCGTAAAATATTGGCAGGGCTGCCTGCCGGATTGCCTGTAATGTGATTATTTCAGTAAATAGGGCGGTAACCAAACTTAACAGCGAGCAAACAGCGAACTGCAGAAAGGCCAGCATCAGTGGATTGACTTTTGGAGACAGCCATCCGAGCAATAACACATGTCCCGCCCAGAAAAAAGCCCCGACAAGGACTAAAGAATCGCCATAAGCAATCACAAGCGTTTCGGTGACACTTAGCAAATACAAACCCACGACCGCTAAAAATGCGCCCACCCAGGTACCTGTTCCTGGTCGCTGGCGCCAAAGCAGGCCGAGAATCGGCACAATCACGACGTAAAGCCCGGTAATGAAGCCGGCTTTGCCGGCAGTCGTATAAACGATACCGACCTGCTGCAAGGAGGCCCCTAAGTAAAGCGCAATGCCCGCCAAGCTACCGCCCCACAAAACCTGCTTTGTTGACGGATGGGGTAGTATGCTATCGATTTTAGAACGCTGCCGTCGACTAAAAAAGAGCAGTGGTAACAACGACAGGCTTCCCAGAGCAAATCTTACCCCATTGAAAGTAAAAGGCCCCACAAAATCCATTCCTACCCGTTGGGCAACAAATGCAAAGCCCCAGATAGTAGCGGTAAGCATCAGCAGTGTGTCGGATTTTAAAGTGGCATAGGTCATCATTTCTCACAACCGTGCAGGTATTCTACAACAAATGGCGAACATAACCGGTGGCCTTCGGCGAGTCAAGGTAGAATCTCCAGCCGGATTGGATCAAGAATGGATGCAAATAAATCGTCCCTCTGTACTGATGGTATAGATTAATTGAGTGTGCATTCGGGCTTGACGATACACCATGGTTATAATATTTGCGTACCATGCCACGAACCGATAGTTGCGATTCAGCGCCAACAGACCAATCATATGGCGAACTATCGTGGGTTTGTGGCATATTTAAATCTTGGTAGTGCGTTTCCAATCACCGCCCTTACATCGATTTCATTAATATTGAGCGGGATTGCTCTACTATTTACTTCAAGTTGGATCCAATCAACCAAAGGAGTTCACCATGAAAGACGTGGTCATTGTCTCTGCTTGCCGCACGGCTATCGGTGCATTTGGCGGCAGCCTGATTAATTCCAATGCAGCCGTTATTGCCAGTGTCACTATGAAAGAAGCCATCAAGCGTGCCGACATCGACCCGGCACTGATAGACGATGTCCGCTACGGCTGTTGTGTGGAGCCCGCTGATGCTCTAAACGTCACCCGCGTGGGTGCATTGCTGGCGGGTATACCCGACAGCGTAACAGCGGCCACTATCAATCGCGTCTGTATTTCAGGTATGGAAGCCGTTATTTCCGGTATGGCCATGATTCAAGCCGGCATGGCCGACATCATTTTAGCCGGCGGTGTCGAGCATATGTCGGCGATACCCTATCATGTACCAAGCGCCCGCTGGGGCGCACGCCTCCAGGACCAATTGCTGGTCGATGCGATGATCCATGCGCTTCACTGTGGGTCCCACATCATTCCGCACCCAGAGGAAGGGCCGGTTGATGCCGACCAGCCTCCGTTGAGCTACTTTAAAGGCAAACCATACATCATGGGCCATACGGCTGAATTTATCGCGCAACACATGAACATCAGCCGTGCAGAAATGGACGAGGTTGCTTTGCGAAGCCATAACAATGCCGAACGCGCCAATAACGATGGATCTTTCAAGAAAGAAATCGTTGCCATGGAAATACCTCAACGTA
>JASJAZ010000121.1 GCA_030066785.1 Desulfobacterales bacterium
CCGGGGGCCATGTGTAAAAAGGTGATATAGCTGGCCGGTTCGAACATAAACTCCACCAGTTTGCGGGCCGCGGCGTTTTTTTGTTTTGATTTTTGGTCAACCAGGCCCAGCCCGACGATGGCGCCGTACGCGCCCGGTTTGGTTTTGGTTATGGTACCCACGAAGCGGGTGTTGTCCACCAATTGGGGGTCAAAGGCCGTTTGGCTCAGTTGCGGGAAATTGGCATCGGTCAGTGAGCCGGCCGCCACCTCGGCCAGGGCCAGGTCATCCATAATATAGGTGGAGTAGAAAAACATGGCCAGCTTGCCCTGGAGATAATAATCGCGCGCCCGCCAGGTTTGAGGTCCCGGGGGATTGTATTTGGCCAGCTCGGCATAATATTTCAGCGTTTCAAGGGTTTGCGCTGAGTTGAAGATCAGCTTGCCGTCTGCGTTGAATTCGCCGGCCCCGTTGGAAAGGGCAAAGTGGGTAAAACACTGCTCGGTATACGCCTCCGGTTTGGTGCCCACCAAAATACCGTATTGGTTTTTTTTGGGTTTGTAGAATGTTTGGGCTGCTTTGAGAATGTTATCCCAGGTGTTGGGCGGTTTGAGGCCTGCTTTTTTGAACCAGTCGGCCCGATACCAGATCCCCTGCACCCAGCCGTGGTAGGGCAGCGCATAGTAACTGTCGCCGGTGGGAAGTTCCATCATTTTCAAGGCGCCCTGAAAAAAACGGTTTTTACCGATTTTAGTCACCAGCATACTGGCGCCTTTGACATCCATGATGCCTTCTTCGCCAAAGGCCAGCATCAATTCTGAGCTTCCCTCGATCAGTCCCGGCAAGGTGCCTGCGGCCGAGGCCGCCGCCATCTGCGACGGCATATCATTTTCATCCACCGGCACCAGTTTCACGCTAATATCCGGGTTGAGCGCTTGGAAGGTGTCCATTAACAGTTGAATCGTTTTCATCCGATCTGATTGGGTTTCGGTAGTCCAAAATTCAATCGTAGTGGCGGATGCGGGTGACCACATCATTATCCCGGCCACTAAGATCAGTCCGGTCAACAGCCATGTTTTTTTCATCGCAATCCTCCTTTGTGAAATGTTTCGTTGCAGTTTAAGCAATTGTTTGCGTTATAGCTTGCAACAATGATCAGGCTGGACTCTGGCAAAGTAACCGCGTATTCGGCAAGCGCTCAGAAACCGTATTTGTCAGCAAGCGCTTGGCTGAAGCAAAGTTGGATAAAAATCGAAATTGACAAGACTTATTTATGTTTAACTAATTTGTTATCTTACAAAACCGGCATAGATCGATCCGGATATCAGTCAACAAGAAATAAGAAAAGATTAGCATCTGGGAGTGGTGCGTGAATATTACGTACACAATATAAAAATAGATCCAAAATCATGTCAAGATCGTTCTATGTATTCTCTTCTACAGCAATAAAACAGTCTCAACCGTCTTCGGCTTTTTTCACTATTTATTTTGGCGTTTGTTGATATAGCCAATTTTCTTTTGGGGTTTTTGGTCTTCGGCAAACAACTGCTTGATGGCCTCAAAAACGATCTGGAAATTTTCGTCATACTTTTTCTCCATGGCTTCGATTTTGCGCTTCAGGTCTTTGTGGGTGGCCAGCATACTGCGAAGATGCGAGAAGGTGCGGATGATCTGGATATTGACCTTAATGGCGCGATCGCTGTTAAGCACACTGGAGAGCATGGCAACGCCTTGTTCGCTAAAGGCAAAGGGCGCGTAACGCGTGCCGCCCCATTTTGAGGTGCCAAATTGGCATCTCAAATCATCCAATTCGGCCTTGGTCAACTCGAACATGAAATCGTCGGGAAAGCGGTCGCGATGGCGTCGCACTGCGCGTTTTAGCTGGGCCGTTTCGACACCGTAAAGTTCGGCCAGATCACGGTCGAGCATGACTTTCTGTTGCCGGATAAAATATATTTTGCCAATGATATTTTCGATGGGAACCGGGATTTTCTTTATCGCTTTGGTGTTCATGATCGTCTTTGTCCGTATCGGAATCCAAACTTGGGGTCACTGTTTGTGACCCCAAGTTGTAAGACGCCTTTATTGTGAGTTTAAGCAGTTTGCACGGCCTCCAGCACCTTGTGGGGATGATCGGCGGCCTTGGCCACCTTGCGCCAGTGCTTCTTGACCTTGCCGTCCGGCCCGATCCACACCGTGGAGCGAATCACGCCCGTTACGGTCTTGCCGTACATTTTCTTCTCGCCGAAAGCGTCATATTGGGTCATGACCTTTTTGTCCGGATCGCAGAGCAAGGTAAAGGGAAGATCGTTTTGTTCGATAAATTTCTGGTGCGAGGCTTCTTTATCCGGTGACACACCCAAGATCACGACTTCTTTTTTCTGGAATTCACCCATCAGGTCACGGAATCCCTGGGCTTCCTTGGTTCAGCCGGAGGTGTTGTCTTTGGGATAAAAGAACAAAATGATGTTTTTGCCCTTAAAATCTTTAAGCGCCACTAGGTTGCCGTTTTGATCCGGCAGACTGAATGACGGTGCGGTTTTGCCTTCCTGAATAGCCATGGAAACTCCTTTCGGTTTGTGAGAATATTCGATAATTCAAACTTCAACAGGACGGTGTACAACAAGCAAACAATAAGAATATTTCCATTTGATGCAATATCTTGGTTTCCATTAAATCAGCGATGCTTTCCGGGCTTGGCAATAATTTTATTTCCCGGTGGAATCTTCACGATACCTGCGGGGCGCGTTCAGCAGAATCCGGATGTCGGCTGAGCTGATGCATTAAATGCTGTGACCAGCGATGATGCGGATCTGATTTGGCAGTGCTTGCAGCCATCTTTGCACAGCAATCCAGCAACGCCGACGGATCCTGGTATCCTTCCCACAGGATATTGGCTTTTAGATACCACACTTCTGAAAAATTCGGGTCCCGGGCCAGCACATCATCGGCCTTGCGCAGCGCCAGGTCAAATTTCTTTTGCATTTTAAAGCGCCGGATCTGATCCACATCGCTTGCTAATTTTTCACGAAGAGCTCTATTCGGACAGCGTCCACCATTCGGCACGGTTTCTGTCGGAGTGCCGATTTTATGCCAGATCTTCAGTACTGCTCCACTGGCCAGGAGACTACCAAACGCGGCCAGGGCCAAAGCGGTTTGAGGACTGAAAAAATCGGGCAGACTGCTGAGCATATGCAACAGGATGGCCAGGGATGGAAAAACGACTGCCAGCACTTTGAGATATGCCACGGACCGGATGGATTTTATTGTCATGGTTTTCCCTCCTTTGCTGCTGTTGCGCCAACGCAACAGCACTAGCATTTGTTCTGATTATAACAGAAGGGTGTGACAGATCCGGTCACAGGTGGAGCATTATTTTTTGAAGGGGCAAAAAAATCTTAAGATGGCCGCTAGTAAATTCCCAGAAAGCGCAAAACGGCATCAATGGGGTAAAACACGAACCGATCCAGAATATTGAAATACATCAAAGCGATCACGATCATAAAACCGTACGGTTCGATTTTACTGTAGGCCATGGCCTGTCTGGCCGGCAGCAGGCCCACCAGAACGCGGCCGCCATCCAGGGGTGGAATCGGAATAAGGTTAAAAATGGCCAAAAACACATTGAGCTGAATACCCACAATCAAAAACAGCAGCAACGGCTTAATGATGATGCCAAAGGCGAGCATGGCCTTAAACACGATGGCCAGAATGGCGGCCAACGCCAGATTGCAGCATGGTCCGCCCAGGGCCGACCACATCATGCCCTTGCGCGGATTGCGAAAATTCAGGGGATTGATCGGCACCGGTTTGGCCCACCCGAAGACCACCGGTGATTTGATGAGAATCAGCATGGCGGGAAGCAGCAGCGTTCCGAACGGATCGATATGGTCTTTGGGATTCAGGGTCAGGCGGCCCTGGGCTTCGGCGGTGCGATCGCCCAGCTGCCGCGCAATCCAACCGTGGGCGAACTCATGAAAGGTCAGGGCCATAAACAGCGCCACGATTTGAATGATAATGAGGCCTAAATTCATATGGATTAAATCCTAAGTAAACGTTTTCAGTGTTTGCGCCAGTGGATGTTATCAAATCCAACGTGTTCGAAGTATTCTTCGGGCGGCTTGCCTTCGTACAAAAAACGGACGCCGTCGATCCATTCGCCGGTGTAGTCTTTCTGCCAAAACGAATAGACCAAGGTGCCGGTGGTCATGGCGCCGCCGGATGATCCTTGAAAATAGAGCGTGGACCAGGAGGCGGAATGGCCATATTTGGTAACCAGACCCTTTTTTTCGCGCAGGTCCACAAACGCCACCTGCTTTTCACCGCGCTGTTCGATGCGCAAAATGACTACCGGAAGTCCGGCAAAGTGCCTTTCTGATAGCACCTGGGCCAGGGCCTTTAGTTTGGCTGTCAGGGGCGCTGCGCAGGCGACCTGAATGTCGTACTGGTAGTGCACGCGCATGGCATTGCTGTCCGGGCCAAAGATTTTTAAGGAGTCCAGGCAAACGTTGGTGACAGAGGGTTGCTTTTTTTCAGGGGCTGTCTGCGCCGCGGTAATCCCGCCTATTGTGATAGTGGAAAAGATCAGAATGAAAACTGATATCCGCAGCAAAGAGACGATCGGTTGCATGTGCGGCTCCTTTTTTTAATGGGTTTATTCTGACACGGTCACCAACTCTGCCTCAGTGACGCGCAGCAATTCAGTGGCGGTCATGCGCATCATGGCGTCGATGTCGCCGCCGCCGCCAAAAATTACCTCTTGATCGGTCACGGTCGGATCGATCAGGGTGCGCAGCTTTTTACGGTGACCGAATGGCGGCATACTGCCGACCACAAATCCGGTGATTTCCAGGGCCTGCTCGGGAGTGGCAAATTTAACCCGCTTGCGGCCTACCTCCAAAAAAGCCGCCAGTTTGCGTCGGTCCACGCGCGCCAGGCCGTTGTTGATCACCAGCAGCGGCTCATCGGCGGTTCGAAAAATCAGTGATTTGATGATCTGATCATTGGTAACTTTCAATGCCCGGGCTGCGTCGCTGACCGTGGGCGTGTGTTCATCCAGGGGTAAAATGGTGGCCTTGATGTGATGCGCATCAATAAATTTTTGTAAGTCGGTGCTGGTGAAACTTGCTTGATTCATGGTCGTTCCTTTGCTCGCAGTCGGGCTAATGATTTGATGATGGTGGACCATAGGTCTGCATCGCTTTGATAAGCCGGACAATCACCGCCAGGTTGGGGTGCAGCACCAGATAAAAAAGGGCCACCAGGGGTGCTTGGGGCCAGATGATGCTGGCCCAGGCGCATACAATCATAACGCTGGTGCGGGTACCCTTGCTGGCCAGTGTGGGACGACCGGTGTCAATCGTCAGCGTGGTCGCCCGGGCGCTGGAATAACTGATCAAATTGCTGCCGATCAACGCCAGGGCCCCCAGCACCAGGATCCAGCCGGTGGAAACTTGGGCCGGCCGGTTAACCAAGTAGACCACCATGCCGATCACCATGGCCCCATCAGCATAACGGTCCAGAACCGAATCCCAAAATGCACCGGCCCGGCTTTCGCGCCCGGACAGGCGTGCCAGTTGACCATCGACACCGTCTAAAACCTGCGCGGCAGCGGCGATAAGACCGGCCAGAAAGCCCAAACCCATACCAAACACCAGTCCCGCCAGGCAGCCCAGGGAGGTCGAGCTGACCGTTACATGCCAGGGTTTGATGCCTGGATAGCGGTTTAACCAAGGCGTAATACGGGCGCTAAGGTTGCACTTGATCCACTTGAGAACGAAGCGGTCAGTGGGTTTGGTTTGCCAGGCACGATCGGTGCCGGCTTGATTTGGTGCATCAGATACCATTCAATCTCCTATGACTGTTGATGGTTGATGTATGCTTGATTTTGTTCCAGTTTCACGTCCGGACCAAAATAAACGGGTCCGGATGGTTGCCGGAAAGTTTGGACTCAATAACCGGCATTGGATAACTGAGCAGCTGCATGAATGCAATAGATATTTCTCGACGGGCAGTTGCATCGTAGCGATCAGTTTTCTTCAATCGCGCTTGTTTCTGTTTTAATGCCTGATAGGCATCGAGGATATTATCGGTTTGGTAGTAAAGCAACGACCATTTATTACGCGTGAAATCAGGCGACTGCAAATCGGTTTGCAGCAATGATGTTTCCAAATATGATTGAATACCAAAGCCATGGACGATTTGATCCGAATACGGCCTTATTTTTTCATAGTCCACCGGTGTCAGGGGCGGGCTGATCGCCAGTTGTTTAACGCCAACCGCAACCATCTCTACAAAACAGTTTATCATGCCCACTTGAAATGAAAAAACATCAATATCTGAAGGGTTTTTGGGGCGCTCGGTCATGGGATATCTCCTTGATGGCAGCGGTAAATGGCAACTTCTTAGTGGGTGAATTCCGGCGGGGTTGCACGCGCAACACTGCTGTCGGCCTCAAAACTCTTTTTGAATGATATCGCCCAACTGCTTGATGGCATCCGGGCTGAAACGAATTGCCTGGCTGACCTTGCCCGGGGTTTTACTGGTGGCCGAGCCATAGGTGTTGATTTGAAGACATTTGGTGCCATCGCCGACATGCACCACGGAATAGGTGGCGTTAACCTCGGTATGGTTGACATCGCGGTCCAGGTGAACCGGAATCAATTTGGTGACAAGCGACATGTCTCAGCTCCTCGAATTGTGAGTGGCAAACAAACGCTGGTGGTTATTATATGTCAAATCGTTTCAAGGAATGTAAACGTTACCTTTTAAATAGGGCAGGGCGCACCGGCTCTAGCTCACCGCATCCAGATCGGTTTGATCACCGATGATAAAAATTTTGGCATCGGCCGCAATGCGGCTTATAAACGGTTCGGCGTTTAATTTATGCTGATGAAACATTTTGGGTTTCATGGCATAGGGGTTGATTTCCCTGCCAATCTGATCGGTAATGCCGTGCAATAGCTTGGTAAGCGTCAGCATGGCAATATCGCCAATCACCATTAAATCCACCTCGGTGGTGGGTCTGGCATCTTTGTTGGCGATGGAGCCGAAAATAAAAGCGACCTGGATATCATCCCGGCCACTGAGGGCGTCTTTGAGCACACCAACCACCCCCACCGTTTTCAGCACCAGACTCTTAATATCTTCAAATAAGGGGTGTTCCTGGTTGGCGCGGTAATACAACCGGTTGCCGTCGCGCCGTTTGGTAATCAAATTCAATTGGGCCAGTCTCTTCAATTCACTTTGAACCGTACCGATGGCTAAACCGGATCGCCGGGCCATTTGACGCATGTATGCGGCCTTGTTGTTGATGTTGAAAAGCTGCCGGAAGATTTCAGCACGCACCTTGGACGATAAAATAGCGGATAAAGGATTCATAATGTATGATTATAGCATACATTCGTATGAATGTGTCATACGAAAAGCCGGAATTAACGTATGTTTGCGCCATACGTTCGTATGATTTCGGCGTACAAAAATGGGCCTGAAACGTACATTTTGATCATACGATTGTATGGCCAAGACATACAAAATATGGGCAAAAATGTATGATGTCAGCATACAAGTGTATGCTGACATCATACAAGAAATGCGCGGCAGAAGGCGCTAAAAACGCAATGCAGTATAACTTATTGATATATATACTAATTTAAATCTATCGGTCGCCAAGCAAAAGGGGCCGCAGGCAAGGATGGCGCATGACGGATGGGGGGGTCAAAGTAAAAACGCTTTATTTTGAAGGTGGCCCAGCGCAGAGCCACCTTTTTTGCTTGGTGACGGTGTGTTTCACACGAAATTGGGGTCGCCAAGAGGCATAAAGGAATATATTTCAGAAGCTTCGGGATGATCGAAATACTTGCATTTCAATTTTTTATTTGACATGCTTAAAATAATGACATTATTAAAGGATGCTTTTCAAACAGGGAGCAGCATTTTACGCTGATGGTGCCATGAATTGGGAAAATTTGGGCATCGAAATTGACACCTTGCGAAGATTGGGCCAAGAGCCGGTTTTCTGGGGTGACAACGGGGGGCGCCGCTCAGGCGAGGAAAGACGGCGTATTCTCGTTGGATTGCGTTCCGGTATGGACCGGCGGCTGGTTACCGACCGGCGACGAAGTCCTATCAGCAAGCTGTACCCCAAGTACGAACGGCGTCGGATTTTCTTCCTGGAAGATTCGGTGCGCCGCTAAAAAAACACCCCCCATATTTGCTAGCAAAATCACGTCATTTTTCGCTCCTACTTTACCTGTGACTATGGGTGCATTTTAAGCTGGTTTCGAACCAGTGCGACAAAATTGTCAATATCGGCCTCGGTGGTATCAAAAGCAGTCATCCAGCGCACTTCCGACCGCGCTTCATCCCAAACATAAAAAAAGACCGCCTCCTGCAGAGACGGGATAATGGCTTCCGGAACAATGGCAAACACGCCGTTGGCTTTGACTTGCTGCGTAATTTGAATTTGGGGAATTGCGGCCAGCTCGGTTGCCAATTTTTGGGCCATGTGATTGGCGTGGTGCGCATTTGTATGCCACAGATCATCGCGCAGCAGCGCTTCAAATTGAGCCGCTATGAAGCGCATTTTTGAGTGCAACTGCATGCCCTGTTTGCGGATATATCTGAAATCATGAGTTAATTTTGGTTCGAAAAACACGACCGCTTCGCCAAACATCATCCCGTTCTTGGTGCCGCCAAACGACAGGATATCAATTCCGGCGTCGGCGGTGATGGTCTTTAGATCGGTTTCCAGGAATACGGCCGCGTTGGCCAGTCGGGCGCCGTCCATGTGGACCAGAAGATCTTTGGAATGGGCATAGGCGGTGATGTCGCGGATTTCATCGAGTGTGTAAACGGTGCCCAGTTCGGTGGCCTGGGTAATGGATACGACTTTGGGCTGGGCATGGTGTTCGAACCCTATGCCATGGTAGTGCGATTTGATCTGGTCAACGGTTATTTTGCCGTCGGAGGTGGGAATACTTAACAATTTGCAGCCGGTAAAGCGCTCCGGGGCCCCACATTCATCCACGTGGATGTGGGCGGATTCGGCACAAATGATTGAATGATAGGATCGGGTGGCGGCATTCAAACCGAGTACATTGGCGCCGGTGCCGTTGTAGACGAAAAAGACCTCGATATGATCACCGAAATGGCGCTTGAATTGTGCGATGGCGCTTTGGGTATAGGGGTCGTCGCCGTAGGCTACGGTGTGTCCCGTATTGGCTGCGGTCATGGCAGCTAGTATGTCAGGATGCACGCCGGCGTTGTTATCGCTGGCAAATCCTCTGCGAAAATTTGATGGCATGGTTGTTTAACATCCTCCTGAAGTTGTTAAGCTGGATAAAGACGCAAATTGATAATGGTGGGATGGTGTTATTCCCAGCGGTTGCCGCCTTTATGGTGCAGGTCAATATAATCAACCCGGCCGCGTTCGCTGATAAAAGAATTAAGCAGCCAGCTGACAATGCTGATTAGCAGGGAGCCGAAAACCGCCGACCAGAAACCGTCGACTTCGAAACCACCGATGACACCCGAGGCCATCATCAGCATGACCGCGTTAATCACAAAGGTAAACAAGCCGAATGTCAAAACCGTCAGGGGCAATGTCACAATAAAGAGAATCGGCCGCAGGAAAGCATTGAGAATGCCCAGGATGGCGGCGGTAAAAATAGCGTAAGTAAAGCTTTCGACGCGGATGCCGTCCAGCAGGTAGGAAGCGATAACGATAGCGAAAGTGAGCGCCAGCCAGCGAAGCAGAAGCCCTTTCATGGCAGATCCTTGTAAGTCCGATATTCTCGAGGTTAACTCAAATTGGTGAAGTTCGGCTTGTTATTTACTACAGGTGGGTTGAAAACGCAAAGCCGATTAGCGGAAATGAGGCTGTTCGGGCCGTATCCGACCATCTCATGGCATGGATGCTACTTTCATGGCCCAGGTCAGACCTTTGTGTGCCTGCTGCCGGGCGACTTCCTGGATCCGGACGTTTTGGTGTTTGTTTTTGATAACAACTTTGGAATTGGGACCCATAATAACGGTGCCAGGCCAAATGGTGCCGGATATCTCAGCGCGGGCAACGGGTGGTTCTTTCTTGGCCCAGGCTGATATGGATTTGCGTTCCTCGGCCAGTTCCGCCAACCGATTTTGAGCAGTGGCTATTTTAGCCTTTAGCCGGTTTAGCGTTTCCTTGCCGGTATCCTGTCTGTCAAAATAGGCTTTAATTTGCTTGTCGGCGGTTTTCTCCCTGGATGCGATTTCGGCCAGCATCTGCCGGGCCCGGGTTAGTTTGTCGGCATCACCTTTTTTTTGGAGCGTTTGGACGGCGGCGGTTATTTTTTTGCGCTGTACCATGGCGTGGTCCTGCACCTGGGCCAGTTTGGTAATTTTTCGGTGCAACCGGTTGTTTGCATTGCGGCGGTCATTGGCCTTGGTTTTCAGCTGCTGAACCGATTCTTTTAACTGCTTGAACGCTGCGGCCATATCCGCGATGGCTGTTTCAAGATGATCTTCGGTGCCGATTTTGAGTTCGCAGGGGTTGGATACCTTCGAACCAATGCCCTGGGATTGGATGCCCTTTTTGGCGGCAATCGTTGATGCGACGATGCGGCCTTTGCCAACATGGCATGCGCCGCTGCACGCTATGTGGCTGCCGACGATTTCCTTTTCCGCCACAATATTGCCGAATGCGCTGATAGTGGCATTTTTGATATACCGGGCCGTGATATTGCCCTGGGCACGAATCGAAGCTCCGATGATGCCGCCGTTTACGTGTACGTCGCCGTGCACTTCGATTTCGGCTTTCAGAATTTCCTTGGCGGTGAGATTGCCGCCTTTAACACCAAAACCGTTTTGGATGGTTCCGTCAACCCTGATATTGCCATCATAATCGATGTGGCCGGTTTTCAGGTTGATATCGCCGGCCACATGGTGATCGGGATAAACAAAAAATTTGCCGCCCACGGAATAAAAAGGTCGCCCCTCCACTTCCGCAATGACCTGCGTTCCGTCGTCCGACAGTTTAGCACCGCGACCGCAGCGCAGCACCACATCCTGCGTGTTGGTGTCTTCAATGGGTCGGCCGTATACATCAACGCCCGGCTTTCCGGCGATCATGGGCTTTTTTTCGGCGATAACCGCTCCGGCTTGAATGTGCGGCACATCCCCCCGGTTTTTAACCTCGATGATGCCATCGTCTGTGCGGGCACCCATTTTCAAATATTCAGGATTAAAACCAAATTTGATGCGGGCACTTTGTCCGGCCTGGGGAGGCTGGCCAGCAGCGATCGCAAAAGGTTTTGAATGATTCGCGGGCGACTGCAGATACGCCGCAATCTGGTCATCAGCCACCACGCCATAGTGGATCTTTTTCGCCTTGATGATGGCTTTGATGGTTTCAAGATCGATTTTGTTCGAAAAATCTTTTTTTACCACAAGTGATGCGGTCATGCGATCATCGGAAACCCGTATATCAACATATTCATTGAGATTGGTTTTCGCCGCAGCCGGGGGGCTGTCGGACACCAAAATGGTATTTTGCTCCGGCAGCGTGGGCTGCTGTTGGGTTTGTAGTTGCAGCACGGCATCGCACTGTTCAGCGGTGAGTTTGCCGGCATCCATGAGAATATCGCCGATGCCCCGACATATGCCGGTTGCTTTGAATTCCCGGGTCTGAATTTTAAGGGCCTGATCAAGATCTTGTTGGGTGAGTCGTTTTTGCTGAATGGCGATGGCCCCAAAGCGTAAATCCTTGCGGCGCTTGGCCATGTGCTCCCTGGCGGCCAATAGCACATCGCGTTGCTGGTTTGAAATCAAACCCTGATCGACCAGTAGGTTTGCTAACGGCGTGTGGCTTGAGTGATTTTTCTGGGCGTTGATATTGGCCAAAATCGGCTGTAATTGTTTTTTGGTGACAAAGCGGTATTTGAGGGCCAGTTGACCGACCAGGGGAACCGCTGGAACCTTTTCAGGTGTTTGGATTTTAAAATGCTTACGGCATTTCTTACAGGTGACGTTATTGCCGTAAAGTTTGGCAGACACTTTATAGGGGGTTTGGCAGTGGGGGCATGTGAAGTGAAGGGTATCGGTGTTATCCATAGCACTTACATCTAAGGTATGACTCGGACCGTTTGCTTGTTGCGCAATCGAATAAATTTCCTCGCTTTTTTAAACCAAACGCGGCATTAGAATTTCTTTTGAACTTGTTAGACTACATTTCCCCGTTGGCTATCTATCTGTAATCTTTATAAATTATAATAGAGTTGCCGTTAAAAGTCAATTTCATGAAGATTTAGGGCGTTTGAGCTCAACCAGTGTGGCACCCCAGCCACCGGATTCCGGTGAGGCCAAAGCAAATGATGCAACACCCGGATGACGCTCCAGCAACCGGTGAACCCTTTCACGTAACATGCCCGTGCCCTTGCCATGGACGACACGCACATTGAAAATACCTTCTTCAAGGCAGGCTTGAAAGTAATCGTTGAGAAGATCGGGCACATCGCCCGGGTGAAAGGTATGCAGATCGAGAACCCCGTCGATGGGAATGTGAACCGGCTCTTTTGACATAATTTGGCCACCTTTGATATTGGGTTGAAAAAAAATCGTCACTAGATATCATAGGGCGGCAGCAAAGATCCAACACTTTGACATTAATTGAGGCAATGAAGCGGTGAATGCCGACACAATACCTGAGGCGCTGGGAATTGTCCTTCTGGCCTATGTGGCCGGATCGCTTCCCTTTGGTATCATTGTCACGCGCCTATTTACGTCCATCGACATACGCCGGGCAGGCAGCCGCAACATCGGGGCCACCAATGTACGCCGCCTGGCGGGCACGCGCCTGGGCATCTTGACACTCATCGGCGATGTGGCCAAGGGGGCGGTGCCGGTTTGGCTGGCCTGCCACCATATGAGCGTAGCAGGCACCGGCAACCAATGGCTTGTTGCCTTGACAACGATGGCGGCCTTTGCCGGACATCTCTTTCCCATTTTTTTAAAATTCAAGGACGGCGGCAAAGGCGTGGCCACCGCAGCGGGTTGCTTTCTCGTCATAGCGCCGTTGGCCTTGCTGGCGTCGCTGGTGGTATTTAGCGGGGCGGTGTACAAAACCAAGCGGGTTTCAGTGGGGTCCCTGGCGGCTGTCACCGTCTTGCCGGTTGCGGTGTGGCTGCGCACGCACTCAGCGGTTATGACCGCTGCAGCGATGATTATCATGGCATGGATTTATAGTCGTCATGCCGATAACATTCGACGCCTGGCCGCGGGAACGGAGCCGGTTGTGGGTGCCAGGCCTGCTACGGAGCCCAAGGGCAAAATTGAGTAGCAATAAAATTTTACCCGTTTGGGGTTCAAATTCTTCCGTTTTTCTTTTGCCAATCTATTGACACCTTGCAGCCACGTAAATTTTAACGCCTCATCAGCGCTGCCGATCCAATACATAACGGGCAATGGCGCGCAACGGTTCGGCCTGTTGGTCAAAAGATTGGAGTGCCTTGATCGCTTTTTGTATGCACTGCCGGGCATATTCTTTGGAAGGCGCCAGTCCCAAAAGTGAGGGATAGGTACTTTTAGAACGCAGATGATCGGTGCCGACGGCTTTGCCCATAATGGTCGGATCGCCCTCGACATTTAAGATGTCATCGGTGATCTGAAACGCCAGGCCGATGCTGCGGGCATATTCATCCAGATGATCCAGTTGCAGATCGTTGCCGCCTGCCAGTATGGCGCCGGATGCGATGGATGCGCGAATAAGAACACCGGTTTTAAGACCGTGCATTTTTTCCAGTTCTTCTTGGGTCAGCTGCTGATTTTCATAGGCCATATCCTGCATTTGACCTTCAATCATGCCCAAATAACCGGCTGCCCGGGCGATACGCGCAATGACGGCCAACCGTTTAAGTTCATCACCCTGTTCACCTTTCTTTGCGGTTGCCAACACCTGAAATGCCAATGTCAGCAGGGCATCGCCTGCTAATATGGCCGTGGCTTCATTAAATTTGACATGGCTGGTGGGCTTGCCGCGGCGCAGATCATCATTATCCATGGCCGGCAGATCATCGTGGATGAGCGAGTAGGTGTGGATCATCTCCAGCGCGCAGGCTGCCGGTACCACCGCGCCTGTTGGCCCACCCACCGCCTCAGCTGCCGCCATACACAGAATCGGTCGCAAACGCTTGCCGTTCGCCATCAGAGAATAGCGCATGGCTTCGATCAGACGGTTGTCTTGCCCGGTTGTGTCCAGAATGCGGGTCAAGGCGTTGTTAATGATTTCACGATGGTTGGCCAGATATGCTTGAAGATCAAATGGCATGCCGATCACCTTTAAGAGGTCTACTTTAACAAGTTTCCCAAGCCAGCGATGATGCCGGCCAGCAAGAAATTGGTTTCAACGAAAAATTCCAAACGGATGCCGGGCAACAAATGACCTTTTTCATACACATATAAAATGGTGAGCAAAAACACCGGGCAAAAGGCCAGGGCGATGCCGAACAGGTTGATCCAGCCGATTGCCATGCAAACGGCCAATACAATGATAACGGCCACCAGTATCGTTTTTAAAAGCCGCATGGAACGCTTTTCACCCAGAAAAATAGCGATGGTTTCCTTGCCCACAATGCGATCGCCCTGCATGTCCAGAATGTCAAAAAAGGCGGTACGCACGAACACCAGCAAAGCGGCCAGTATAAAAATCAGCAGGGTTTGTGGATTCAGACCGCCGGAAATGGAAAGGTAGGGATAAAGGGATGTTACCACGCCCCAGGCCAAGGCAATCAAAATTGTTTTAGAGCCGGGAATATCGCGAATGCGCCGGTACCGGCTGTTGAATAAACGCGGTGGAATTAGCGTGACATTGTAGGATAAGCCCAGGATACTCATCACAACTAGAATCACAAAGGGTGCGTGCCCCATGATATAAGCGATCGATAACCCCGCGGCACCGGACATTAGGGCCAGAACGGTCAGCAGCGGTGTATAGGCATCATGGAAAAAAGCCCTGTCCGGGTCGTTGTAATGGGCGGCCTTGCGTTCTAACAGATTGTTCAGCAGGTGCATGGACAGCACATACAGCATGGCAATCAGGGCGTAGGGCAGGATAGGGTCAACATCTTGAACATGGCTGCAGGCATAGGTGAGGCATCCGGCGCCTAAAGAAACATAGATGCTGGTCAGCAGCATTAAGCGCTGGAATTGAAACAGCCGTCTACGCCATCCACGGCGTTTGTGATAAAACATGCTCTCCAGTGACCGGTACACTTTGCGGGTTACCCAGTTGGGGGTCGAAGCCCCGGCGGTGATGCCGATCGCTTCTGCGTCAGCTAAGGCTTCGAGATCAAGGTCGGCTTCCGATTCCACATGATAGACCGGCTTCTGGTTTTGGCGCACGATTTCGGCCAGGCGCTTGGTATTGCCACTGTTATGCCCGCCGACCACCACAACAGCATCAACGGTTTGGGCCAGGCGTTGCACTTCGGACTGGCGTTTTTCAGTAGAGTCACAAATGGTGTTATACACTTTGTAGTGGCGGCGATTTTTCTGGACCCATGCGGTTACTTGTTCGAAAAAGTGGGTATTTTGGGTGGTCTGAGCAACAACGATGGCTTTTTCAAAGGGCTTGAGTTTTTCAAGATCTTTCAGAGTATTGACCGCCAAGCCGTATTTACCGGCATAACCCAGTAATCCGACGACCTCCGGATGGTCTTTATCGCCGATAATGATACAGGCATATTCCTTACGACTGTGCCGCTTGATAATGGCTTGTACGCGTGCCACGCGGGGACAGGTGGCATCTAAAATACGAAAGCCGGCGGCTTTTAACCGGGCCCTGGTTTCCGGCGGCACGCCATGAGCGCGAATTAATACGGTGTCCGCTGAATGCTCTGGAATGGATTCCAGGACTGAGATGCCCTTTTCGCGAAGCACACGTAACACTTGTGGGTTGTGCACCAGTGGTCCATAGGTAAAAACGGGACCTTTATGTTTGTTGGCGGCATCAAAGGCCATATCCACCGCCCGGCGTACTCCCATGCAAAAGCCGGCGGCTTTGGCGATTAATAATTTCATGTTTCAATACCGTATAGCATTGATTGCCTTGCTGCAGATAGCGCTTTATAGTTTGCCGAGCTTGTTTTTTTGTCGTCGGGCTTTCTTGGACAATCGACGGCGTGGTCCTTTTTTTTTGGTGGTCGGTTTCCAACCCTCTAAATCGCGGTTGCCCCCGCCATCAGCGCTGCCGTTGGCAACGGAGGCCATCATAAGCTTGTTTTCAAAGTCGCTTGAACCAATGACAGCGGCCCCATGTGTTTCCGCAAATCGGACGATATCGCGATCGGAAGTGACCACCAGCGCCCTTTCTTTTTCAACTGCCGCCATGCGCTTGATGACGGTATCGGCAGTTTCACCATGACGTGAAAAAACAATTCTGATCCCCTTTAATTGCTCCCGGGGCGGTGAAAGGCCCGGTGCGTTGGCGCCATCGAATACAACCGTAATGTTATGAAGTTTGATCCGTTTATAGGCCGCCAGGGCAACGATAAGTGCATCACGGCCAAGTTGCAAATCCTTTAGGTCCAGTTCACTAAATTGCTGTGATTGTCGAATCAAATTATAGCCATCAATAATAATATGCAAAGACATCGGTTTCCTCGAAAAAAGGCGGCCGGCGTTTATCAAGTGCTAAATGCTACGCCTGAAAGCAAGGCGAATGAAGATCCAGGAAATGAGGCGGCGTGTGATAGAATCGGGATAACGTCGAGCAGTTAGCTTTGCAGCATGTCGATGAGACGCTTCAAATCGTCGTTGCTGTAAAAGTCGATCTCTATTTTGCCGCGCTTGCCATGGCGTTTAATCCGGATTTTGGTTCCAAAATGGCGTGCAAGATTACTTTCCAAGTCGGCAAAGTAGATATCGTCTGAACTTTTGACTGGCCGGGGTGCAGGGGGCTTGGGACGATCGGATTTTAGCGTGCGGATTAAATTTTCAGTTTCACGCACAGAGAGGCCTTTGGTAATGACCTTTCGCCAGGCCGCTTCAAGTTGGGCCTTGGCATCAACCCCTAACAACGCCCGCGCGTGTCCCATACTCAAGCGGCCATCCACGATACTAGCCTTGATGTGATCCGGCAGTTGTCTGAGCCTTAAAAAATTGGTGACCGTCGGACGGCTTTTGCCAACACGCTCGGCGACTTGATCCTGGGTCAATTTGAATTCGCTCATTAAGCGGTGATAGGCATCGGCCTCTTCAATCGGATTAAGGTCCTCGCGTTGGATATTTTCGATAATCGACATCTCCAGCAAAGCGGTATCGGAAATGTCTTTTAAAAGCACCGGCACCTTCTGCAGGCCGATCATTTTAGCGGCCCGCAATCGGCGCTCACCGGCCACCAGTTCATAGCCGATATTGTCTTTGCGCACCAAAAGGGGCTGCAATATTCCCTGGGCTTGGATCGACTCGGCCAATTCGCGTAATTCGGCTGCAGCAAAATGGGCGCGCGGTTGATATCGATTCGGGTGGATCAGGTCGATTTTGCAGAAAAAATAATCCTGGTCCTCGTCGCCCACGCCTTCAAAGCTGGGAATCAAGGCATCCAAGCCCTTGCCCAGGGCCATTTTTTTGCGTTTGCGGGATGCTGGTTTTGCGTCGCGGCTTGATTTTTGAGTCGGCATGGCGAAGCTTTCTAGGAGTATCCGGGTTCGGAGAACACTTCATGTTCGGCAGGTTTTTCCCAAAGATGCGATTTATCTAAAATTTCACGGGCTAATTCGAAGTAGCTTTTAGCGCCGGCGGATTTAGCATCATACAGCAGAATCGGCTTGCCAAAACTAGGGGCCTCACCCAATCGGATATTGCGTGGCACAATTGTTTTAAAAACCAGGTTTTTAAAATATTTTTCTGCATTTTCAGCAACTTGAAATGAGAGGTTCGTCCGTTTGTCAAACATGGTCAGCAGGATACCCGCAATTTTAAGCCCCGGATTCAGGTAGCTCTTAATCCGTTTGACGGTTTGCAATAACTGACTGAGGCCCTCCAGGGCATAAAACTCACATTGCAGCGGAATCAGTAGATGGTCCGAAGCGGTCATGGCATTAATGGTCAGCAGGCTCAGCGACGGCGGGCAATCCAGGATGATATAGTCAAATTCAGATTCGACTTCGTCCAGCAGCGTTTTCAAGGCCCGTTCACGGTCGGTCTCCGACATCATTTCAACTTCAAAACCGATTAAATCGACCCGCGATGGAATCACTTTCAAGGTGTCGATCTCGCTGTCAACAATCAGATTTTGGACCTTCTCCGTACCGATCATGCCGTGGTAAAGGGTCTTTTCAACCTCATTTTTGTCGATGCCGACCCCCGAAGTGGCATTGGCCTGGGGATCGCAATCCACCAGCAGCGTTTTCTGTTCTGAAACGGCCAGCGCCGCGGACAAATTGATGGCTGTGGTGGTTTTGCCTACACCGCCTTTTTGGTTGGCAATACAGATTTTTTTGGCCATAGTAATGCTTTCCTAACACAGAAATACTACCTTTATAAAACAATGTTTACGGCGTCAAGGGCCATTATCCGGAGAGGTTGCCATTGCACAGAAATTCATGCTAAAGTGCGGTTGTCAGTCTGAAATCATGCTATCTGAACACCCCTTAAGACGTTTCAA
>JASJAZ010000122.1 GCA_030066785.1 Desulfobacterales bacterium
ATGCCGTCGGCATGACCCAAAACCGCAATATTGGTATGATCCATGATATAGCGCACAAATTCATTGCTACCGCGCGGAATAATTAAATCAATATACGTATCCAACGCCAACATTTCGGCCACATCCGCCCGGGTCTCTAAAAGTGTTAACCAACCATCAGGAATACCCGCCTGGATGCTGGCATCTTGAATAATTTCGGTCAGAATCCGGTTGGTGGCCGACGCTTCGCGGCCGCCCTTTAGGAGTACGGCATTGCCACTTTTTAAGCACAAGGAAGAAATTTGCACCAGCGCATCGGGCCGTGATTCAAAAACCACGCCGATCACGCCAATCGGGCAGCTAACCTTGTAAAGCTCCAATCCCCGGTCCAACTCGGTGGCGTTTATGGTTGTGCCCACAGGATCGGTCAAATCTATCAGGCTTTGCAGGCCTTCACAGGCTTCTTTGATTTTAGCTTCATTAAATTTTAGCCTTTTCAGCAACGGCGCTGCCAAGCTCTCGCTCTCGGCACGTTTCAAATCCGCCTGATTGGCGGCCACAATCTCGGCACCCCTTTTTTCCAGAGACTGCGCTATATCGGATAGCGCCTTATTTTTTATCCCACTTTTAACAGCAGCCAATTGAATAGCAGCGTCTTTGGCCAACTGTGCAACCTTCGTTATACCCATAAAACCTCCATGATTTCGAAAACGCTGTACATAATTGATTAAAATTTGAAACCCGGCAATGGATGTGATCGGCATTCGAAACCACATGCCGCAAGTGCTGGCCTATTGTTGCAATGAATCAGGGCGAGTATGGCATTAATTGGGTTGATTGGCAATATGGGGGCCACCAAAAAAAAACCCGTGATAATCTCACGGGTATTAACTATGGATACCCACCGCAATGTAATATGGCCTATTGGCGGATAGGAATTTAGCGAAACCGATTTTGGAAATGAAGCTTAGGACATACTCTGCAGCCCTTCATCAATGGTGTCTTTGATGGGAATCAGGGCCTCAAGTCCGCTCACCTCGAAAATTTCTTTGACGTATTCATTTAGGGAACAGAGTGCGACATTGCCGTCTCTGCGTTTGAGCTCTTTGGCGGTGCCTAAAATAACCCGTAACCCTCCACTGCTGAGATATTCCAATTGGCTAAAATCAAATACGATCTTGCTGGTCTCGCCCTCCATGATGGTATCAATGGTTTTCTCAGCTTCAGTTGCTGTTACGGCATCTAAACGGCCAATTATCTTCAAAATCAAAATTCCGTTTTGTTCAGTTTGTGTAATTTCCACGAGTAGATCCTTTCAATTTCAAAATCGATTAGCGGGACATTAATTTTTTGTACAAAGCCACGACAAAAAAAGCAATTAAAATCTGACGGACAAGCCTTGAACCATCATAACGATCTTGCTGGTACCGAACGGCACAATATCACCGAAGCCTACCGTGGTAAAGACCACCGTGCTGAAATATAGCAGGTTAAAAATAGCCTGGCCAACAGCCACATCGGCACCCCACAATCGTAACGGACCATCAGCGTGTTGCACACCGAATAGACCGTAAAATAACGCTGCAATCCCAATTTCACACAGCATTGTCAGCACCGATTAGATTGGCATCCTGATGATCGGTTTGTTGAAGCTGGTAGCCAGCAAGTGACCCATTCTTCCGCGCTATCTTTTCAAGGTTTTGCTTGGCGCGGGTTGGGGCCTGATGGAACTCTGAATGCCATTGGCAATAATCTTGGCCGTCGGTTGCCAAATCACCGCAACGCATCCCCGATGGCGAGCAATAGCGGCAGCAATTTGATGGATGATCAGACATTCAGTGAATCGCGTGCTCTTTAAATCGCTAGTGTAGCTTGCGTGCCAAATGGTCGCAAATCATCTCGACCGCTTTTTCTGGGGCAGTCGTATCCATATCAATGACTAAATCGTATAGCCGCACATCGTTCCAATCCATATCAAAAAACTGTTTGATATAATCGACACTATTGCGCTCCTCCTGCGCAACATGTTTTTCAGCAGCGGTCTGATCCAATTCTAAAGATTTCATGGCCTGTTTAATTTTGGATTCCTGGTCGCGGGTCAAGCGGACATGCACTGCATTGGGTTTGCCTTTGAGAATACACTGGGCGCCCCAGTTTAGGATGACTACATTATCCGCTGCATATAGTTTTTCCACCAATTTCGTGGTGGTCGCATAATAGTCTGCATCATCCAGACAGCCATGTTTCGGATCAACCACTTTTTGGACCAAAGAGCAGGTATAGCGGTCCATAAATCGAATGAGTTTTGATTGCGATGCTTTGCGAAAAACCTCGACTTCGCTTTCAGATAAATTGAGTTGCTGGGCGATTTCGCTTTGCAGTTTTTCACCGATATATTCATAACCCAGTTTTTCAGACAGCTGCGAGACGACTTTACCACTTTCCGTCCCATATTCCGGTGTAATTGTAATAACAGCCACTCGTCATTCCTTTCTAGATAAAAGATTCCCGGTCTCCACGGCCTGGCTATCAATTTTCGCGGGCCTGTTGACCCATGGGATATATCAATTGCAAAACAAGTAAAAGGTTATCGCCACAGGTGGGTGTTTCATCATGAACCATAATCATACAAAAAGATGTATCCTACAGACCCAAATCGGCATTAATCAGCACAACTTTGGTGCGCCCTTTAGGAAATGATTTTTCCGTTATTGTCCAAGTGTTGCAGATACGGTCGGGGCTTTTGCATTCCTCACAGGTGGCCGTCTTGACACAGGGTGTTTTTTTATCAAGGCGCATGGCATTTGTCGGCGCGGTGTAATTTTTTACCCGCCACATGGCATCATCCAAATCAGCCACAATTTTGTTGCGTCCCACCATGATAATGACGTTTTTGGGCCCGAATGTCAGACCGCCGATGCGATTGCCGATCATATCTAAGTTGACTAACTGACCGGCTTCGGTCACCGCATTGGTTCCCGTAATGTAAAGATCTACCAACAATGATTGACGGCGGCGCTCCAGGCTTTCTTCCGGTGAAATCTTTTGGTCAAAGGTATCGATGACCTCCAAATCGGTGCGGCTTTTCAGTTCGGAATAGGCTCCGGAAGTGGCAAAGGTCATGGAGCCGCCCCAGGAAACTGATGAGGGTTTGAGCTTGGGGATGATGTCTTCCAATACAATCTTAGCCGCCGCTTCACGCGAATCAGCAATGAAGACCTCAAAATTGTTGGCTTCCAGGGCTTCTTTGGTCTGTGCCAATCTAGTCTTCCAAAAATGTTCAATCGGTTTTTCCATTGTCACACTCCTGGGTCTGCGGGCGTGTTAAATCGTTTTGCTTTGTTGTAAGAACCGATGGCGTCGTTAATATCTCAAGGCATCTTTCAGTACTTGTGTGCCGGGCTGGTCGAAACGTTGTTCAATCAAGATTTTTCGGGGATTGGCACCGCTGCTGTAATAGGCATCATTAAATGACTGACGAATATTGATCACGCTGCCTTCTAGTGATGCACCGGCAAACAGCCCTCCCACGTTGGCAAAGTAATACACATCTTTTTGAGCGGTCGCTGTGGAAACTTCGCTTTCAGCGCCCTCGGAACCGGCGGCAACACTGGTATCCGCCCCTAACGTCAATCCACTGTCGATGGCGGCTTGAAACGCTCGATCGCTCATAAACAGCAAAATTAAGGCGGTTTCCTGCACCCCGATTTGAAGCCCGAAACTACCGCCGCCCAGGGTGTAAAAAGCAGGCGGACTCCAGCTGCCGTCAGGTTTGTGAGCCACCAAAACACCACTGCCGCCTTCACCGCCAAAAATGAGGCCGGCTTTGACCAAATCAGGAAAAATCAGAACACCCTTGCAACGTTTTAAGAAAAAATCGATCGACTTAAATTTTGGGCTGTTGCGCATCACCTTTGTGGCCAGGGCCGATTCATTGACCAAATCCTGGGCGGTATCTTTTTTGGGATAATCAACCACCCGAATGGGTGATTGACCACCGCATGCCACCATGGTTAATGCAAAAACAATTAGTATTCCGGCAACATACCCTTGTTTTAAAACTGTCTTAGTGCTTTGACGTGTCATGATAGGATCGCTCCCAATATTTCAAACTGCAGATATAAAAGATAAAATATGCATGATGGCCATTTTTATTATTCTCAATCCTCCTGCAGTTCTTTGAGATTAGCATAATCATCCAGCGCCTCAGGATTGCCCAAAGCATCTTTATTGAGCACCGGCTGGTTTTCGATGACTTTCTTAACCGCCAGTTCAACTTTTTTCATGTTCAAGGTGTAGGGCACCGCCGGCACGCTGATGATTTTAGCCGGCACATGGCGCGGTGATGCGTTTGCTCTAATTGTTTGTTTAATTTTTTGTTTAAGCGCATCGGTCAACGCAACCCCTTTAGCCAGCACCACAAATAAAATGACACGGACGTCATTTTTCCAGTTTTGGCCTACCACGACACTGTCGTCAATTTCCTCAAGTTGTTCTACCTGACGATAAATTTCAGCCGTTCCGATGCGTACGCCGCCCGGATTCAGGGTCGCATCCGATCGGCCGTAGATAATCACACCACCGCGTTCGGTAATTTCAATGAAATCGCCATGACGCCAAATATTAGGATAAACATCGAAATAAGCCGAATGATATTTTTGCCCATCAGGATCATCCCAGAAATAGATCGGCATGGAGGGAAAAGGCGCGGTGCATACCAGTTCGCCTTTTTGATCTATCACCGGTCGGCCGTCGCTGCCAAACGCCTCCACCTTCATGGCAAGCCCCCGACACTGTAGTTCGCCGGAGTAGACCGGTCCCATGGGGTTGCCCAATGCAAAACAACCATTTAAGTCCGTGCCACCGGATATGGAGGCCAGTTGAAGATCCGATTTAATCTCGTTGTAAATAAAGTCAAAACCTTCAATGGACAGCGGCGATCCCGTAGACAAAACCGCCCGCAGCGCTGACAAATCATACTGCTGCCCCGGCTTGACGCCTGCATTTTGAAGCGCAGCGATATAGCCGGCACTGGTGCCAAATACTGATATCTTGGTTTTTTCAGCCAGTTCCCACAAAGCACCGGGATGCGGGTGAAAGGGATTGCCGTCAAAAAGGACCAGGGTAGCCCCCACGCCCAAGGAGCTGACCAACCAATTCCACATCATCCAACCACAGGTCGTAAAATAAAATATGGTGTCCTCGCGCTTTAAATCCGTATGCAGCATCAATTCTTTTAAATGATGAATCAGTATACCACCCGCACTTTGCACCATACATTTGGGCAGGCCGGTGGTACCCGATGAGTACATGATATATAAGGGATGGTTAAAGGGAAGTTGCTCGAAGTTTATCTTCAGACCTGCGTCAGCGGATCGAAAATCATTGTAATGAACGGCTTTGGGAACCTTGCCAATATCCGGGCGCTCTTCTGTATACGGCACCACCACTACTTTCTCAATGGACGGCAACTTTTTGATGATATCTGCAATCCGCTGTAAGGAATCGATGGATTTGCCTTTAAACGAGTAGCCATTGGCTGTAAATAGAATCCTTGGCTTGATTTGCCCGAAACGATCCAAAACGCCTTTAATACCAAAATCTGGCGAACACGAAGACCATGTGGCCCCGAGGCTGGTGGCGGCCAACATCGCAATAATCGATTCCGGCATATTGGGCATAAACCCCACGACGCGATCACCGGCCTGAATGCCATGCGCCTTTAACGATGCGGCTAAACGGGCCACTTCGTCATAAAGCTGGGCATAGGTCAATTGCCTCAGTTCCGCAGCTTCACCTTTAAAAATCAAAGCAATCTGTTCGTCCCGGTAGCGCAGCAGATTTTCAGCAAAATTTAAACGGGCGCCCTCAAACCATTGGGCCCCCGGCATTTTAGTGAGATCATCAACCACCTGCTCGTAAGATTGAGAGGCGATAATATCGGCAAATTCCCACATGGCAGACCAAAATTCCGGAATATGGTTGATCGACCATTCATACATGGGCGAATAGGTATTGAAATTCGTTGCGTGGGCGGCATTTAATTGCTGCATGAAACGGTACATGTTGGACCGGGTGATCTGTTCTTCAGATGGCTCCCATAAAAGCTTTGCCATAATAGCGCTCCTTTAAAAGAAACATCAAAGGATTATCAAAATGGAGATAAAAAGGTGATGGCCTGTCCGTGCAGTTCATTGCGGATGATTGACCGTGGTTATGTCATTTATTGCGGTAGTGCGAACTTTTGGATTGATCAGTGACCGGCAGCATGTTCTGACGCCTGCCGGTCACTGTAGGTTTCTTAATAGCCCAAGGCATTGAGTGGTGGTGCGTAGACATCGGCACCATAGAAATCTATAATTTTGGCATAGTCATATTGCGGTGTAAAACGTTCACTTTTGCGTTTCTTTTCAGGTTTGCCCTGTATCACCCATTGACCGTACTGGTACAAACAGCTACCGTCTTTGCGCCATTGGGCCGGACCCTTGGCCCCCGACCATTTGGGACTGCCCATTAAGGCTGCGACCAACTTCTCCGGCTCAGTGGAATTGGCCAATTGCATCGCCCGAACAGTTTCTTTGACACCGTAATAGGCCATTACCGTATAGGCGCCTGGCGGTGAATCGTGCATCCCCATATATTTTTCAACAAATGCATCAACTGCTTTGACCAATTCTTCATCATCTTCGAATTCGCTCAAATCATGGTACCAGAATGTTTGACCGGTGATGTAGCGCAAAACATCGGCCGGCACAGCTGTGGCCAGCGAATTGGACATAAACCCATGATAGACTTTCATCTTTTTGGTAATCTTTTTTTCATGACCCTGTTTTAAAACGTCGGCGGCACCACTGCCCTGATTACTGACAAATAGTACTTTGGGTTTGCTTTTGCGCACTTTCTCAAAATAGCTGGTCAAATCCATTCCGGGTGCTGGTTGCCAAATAGTGGTATACTTGACTTTTTCCTTTGTTTTGATAACGGCCTCGAACCCGTTCAAGACACTTTTGCCATCGGCATTGTCCGGCAAAAAATTGGTAATTTTCTTGGCTTTCATCTTATCGGCGATATAGGCCGCGGCACCGCGTCCGAGCCATTCTTCAGCACCCATTATGCCAAGGGCTGTGGGCGACTTGGCGCTGCGGGTATAAAAGCGTTCCGGTACAAGGTTTGTGGCCATAAAAAATACCGGCGTCTGCTTGGAGGCATCATTCAATGCCATGGAAACTTCAGCTAAAGTGCCACCGACAATAGCCGTCACTTTACGGCTATTAACCAGCTCGTCTAAACGCTTCAATGCCGTTTCCGATTGACTTGCATCATCACGGTAAAGTGGATCGATTCTTATTTGCTTACCGTCGATGGTGACACCACCGGCATCGTTGATATCGTTTATGGCCATTTTGGCGCCCTCAAGCTGCTGCTCGCCCATTGCTGCACCGGTGCCGGATAGCGAATAGACAATGCCTAAACGAATCGTATCGGATCCAATGGCATTGCTGCCAAATAAACCAGACACCAGAACGGTCAGAATGATAAACCATAAAGATTTTCCCTTACGGAAAATTTTTTGCATGATCGCCTCCTTTTTACAACGCACGGTTTTGCCGTGGTTTATCGTCAGATTTCATTCAATTTGATTATTATAATATCTGTTGCCGCGCTCCCCTGCAACCGCTTTATCACAATATACCGAAATTACTGTCAGATGACAAAAGTGTCTGCGTGCAACTTAGTGTTTAAAACTGCGCTGACCGGTAAACACCATCGTGGCATCTGCCTCATTACAGGCCTCAATGGATTGATAATCATTGGCTGATCCACCCGGCTGCACTACGGCGGTTACGCCTTCGCGCAACCCCACATCGACGCCGTCGCGAAACGGAAAAAAAGCATCGCTGACCATGGCACTGCCAATGAGTCCGCCTTTCTCATGGGCCACACGTTCGTCAATTTCACGTTTGCGGTTTTCATCATCAAATTCATTATAGGCGATACCGGTGGTCTCATAACAATACCGATCGGCGCGTTTGCGGTAAGCCTTGTCACGGGCAATTTCGGCCACCCCCACGCGATCCTGCTCCCCGGTGCCGATGCCCACCGTCACCAGATCTTTTACATAAATCACCGAATTAGAGGTAATGCCGGCCTCCACCAACCACCCGAAGATCAGATCATCATATTCCTTATCCGTTGGGGGGCGCTTGATTGTATGCACCTGGCCTTGATATTCGCATGCAGCCAATGTCAAATCGTCCTTGGAACGGGTCTTAGGAACAAAAGACCACTGGGCAATCACGCCGCCGTCTATTAAACTTTTAAATTCAACACAACGCTGGCCGACAAATTCCTGCAGGCGTTCAATGGCGTTGATGCGAATAATCCGTAAATTCTTTTTCTTGGCAAAAATATCCATCACGCCGTCTTCAAATTCAGGCGCTACTACTACTTCGGCATACTGTTGGGAAATCTCCTCAGCGGTCTCCTGATCCACGGCACGGTTTAATGCGATACAGCCACCAAAGGCGGCCACCCGGTCGGCCATATGGGCTTTGCGATAAGCCTCGGTCAAACCATCACTTTGGGCCACACCGCAGGGATTGTTGTGCTTGACAATGACCGCGGCTGGTTTGTTTTCCAAATAGCGCAGGATATTGAGGGCATTATCAGCGTCGGTGAGGTTGGTTTTGCCCGGATGCTTGCCGGATTGCAGCAATTCAATGTCGGAAACCAAAAACCGCCCCGGTTGAATCGTTTCCGTATCACCAAGGATTAGGTTTCCGTTGACCAGTCGATATAAAGCGGCTTCCTGACCCGGATTTTCACCATAGCGCAATCCTTTTTGAACCTCATCGATGGTCCAAAGGACTTTTTCATAAAACAAGGTTTGACGTTTGTCCGCATCAACGAAACTGATTTCCATTTTCGGCGGAAAATGATCGTCTACAATGGTCCGATACATCTTCTTTAAATCTTCAGCCATAATGATCTCCTTTTACAAACCGGTAAAAATTAAGTTGCTAAGCAAGCTGATAGAGACCTTTGATATCATCAATTGATTGATTGTTTAAATAATCAGCGATGGTGCGATCGTATTCAGCGGTATGGGCAAAGGCTTTCTGTGCCAGTTTGAAGCGCAGGGCTAAAGATAGGCTGCCACCATTTCCCTGCAGTTCGGCAATAATCGTTTCATAATCGCTCGGATCGACCACCGGTGCCACCCGAATAAAATTTTTAGCAGCGGCCCGGATCATACAGGGGCCGCCGATGTCTATGTTGCCGCGGGCCTGCTCTACCGTTACACCTGATTTGGCAATGGTCTGCTTGAAAGGGTATAAGTTGACCACCACCATGTCAATTGGCACCGCTGCGGTGCGTTGCAGGTCGCCTCGATGGGCTTTATTATACGTCTCGGTAAGCAAGCCAAGATAAATCTTAAAATCCAGTGTCTTTACCAAACCACCCTGGGTTTCAGGCTGTCCGGTGTAATCCGATACCTGTTTTAAACAGGTGGGGGCCGCTTCTCCCAGAATCTCTTGCAATCGCCCAAACGTTCCGCCGGTTGAAAAGAATTTTACACCGGGTTGCGCTTCCCGCAGCCGGGGTATGAAGGTTTCCAGTTCACTTTTGTCTGAAACGCTTACCAAAACATGGTCAATGCGGACTTGCGCATCGATACGTTCAACAACATTAATGGTCATGATGGCTACCCCTTTCCCTCGTATTCATACAAAAACCGTTCAAAAAAATGTTCCATAAAAGCATGGCGTTCATTGGCCATACGTCGTCCCACGTCCGTTAAAACCCGATCCCTGATTTTGCACAATTTAACTTTGTATTCGCGATAACCGGTATCGTTGCGTGAATACGGTTCGGTGTCTTCTATGTTGATATCCGGGTTGTGTAGACAAGCCCCGACCTCTCCCGCAAATAAATAGGCCCGCGCCACCCCCACGGCACCAATGGCATCCAGCTTATCGGCATCAAAAAGCACCTTGGCCTCCATGGTCTGCGGATCAGTGTTGTTGCGGAAGCGATGCGCCGCGATACAATGCAAGACGTTTTGTTGCTGTTCCTGAGTAAAGCTCGTTTTTGCAATAATCGGCTCGGCCAATTCCGCGCCCTTGTGAGCATGGCAAACCTTGCCATTGGAGCCATCCTGAAATCTGCGACCGATGTCATGCAAATAGGCTGCGGCTAACAGCACATCCATATCAACTCCTTCGATGGGCCCAATGTGTTGACACAATTGCACCACGCGCTGGGTATGCTCCCAGTCGTGGCTGCCGGTGGCATTGGAAAACATGGATTGCGCCTTGCGCTTTATCTGCTGTAACGCAACTGAGTGTTTTGAATTCAAGACCGAGTTTCTTTCTTACAGTGGTGCTGCAGGGTGAATGGCGGCGCAAAACCAATTGGGCCGCTAACAGACACCGATTAGCCCAGTTTGTAATGCTTTTTAACCGGTTGACGAATTTCCCAGGTGCAGGCCATGCCGGCCGGAAATGTGACCAGATCACCTTTGCCCATAACGACCGGTTCACCGTCTTGCGGCGTTACCGTGACATCGCCTTCCAAAAAGTAACACGTTTCTTCTTCATCATACTGCCAGGGAAATTGGGAAGCTTCTTTGGTCCAGATCGGCCAATCAAAGACGCCGATGCGGTTTAATTGGTCATCGCCCGGTTGGTGCTTAACACTGATATTTGCCATTTATTTTACTCCTGCTTGGAAAATGATTGAAATGCCAGCTACTAAAATGATTCATCAAAGGTTTTGAATATAAACCGCAATGAAAAATTGCAACCATCAAAATGCGTCTGGGCTCAATTTGCGGTCCGATTACCACAACGCTACGATTATGAATCTAAGTCTCTAAAATCAATGATTTTTATCTTCAATCGGCACTTATATTGCATGAATCATAACAGGACCGTTTAGAGCCATTCTTCCTAAAATATAAATTAAAAGATATCGATAGGTTATATCCAAAGGAGTCGATGAATGGTCAAAAATTTGACGCTATTGGACCGCCAAAATATCACTTACATTCCCGATGGCACTTGGCTGACACTTACCATAGAGGGCCAGGAGCTGGCGCAAAAGTCCGTTTTCGTTGGATTAAAAGACGAAGAATATATGGTTGTAACGGCGCCTGTTGACGATGCCGACGGCGAAACGCCACCACCGGTCGGCAGCACGATTGGAATTAAATATATATTTCATGGGCAAGTGTATGCGTTTCAGACTGAAGTGCTGAATTACACGAACGATCCGATAGACCTATGGACACTGGCACTTCCGGAGTCGATCACCAAATATGAAATGCGAGATTATCAGCGCATTACCTGCTTTATTCCTGCTCAAATAAAACAAGACCAAGCACAGCATGAGGGTGTCATTAAAGACATCAGTAAAAAGGGATGTCGCTGTATATTGAAAGTCTTCAAGGGTCAGGGCAGCCAGTTGCATCTCGAAGATCAGATTGAGTTGAGCTGCTTCTTTCCCGGAATCGCCGATAAGCAACAAACTACCGGCGTCATCAAAGATATCAACACAAAGCCCGATGGTATCGACATCGGAATAGAATTTGATGAAATCGTATGGTGGGTTCCGCCATACGAATAACAGGAGGTTGTGACCAAATGTTAACTGAACAAACCGCCAATATGAGCATAGCTGAATCAACCCCCTATCTGCCAAACCATGCCAAGATGATCAGTGCGCCAATTGGTTCGCCTCCAAAGTCGGAAAACCGCCTTTTATATCTTGATTTTTATCAATTAAAAGAAGCTCCTTTTTCCATTACACCTGATCCTGAATTTTTATTTTTTTCCGAAACCCACCGTAACGCCATTGAAAAGATGACCTACGGCATTAATAATCGCCTGGGTTTTATGGTGTTAACAGGCGAAATCGGAACCGGCAAAACAACTATCTGCCGGCTGCTATTGGATAATTTGGATCCACAGGCCGAGCTCGTTTATATTATTAATCCATCTCTTTCAGGAAAAGAGCTCATATCCGGGATTCTTGACGATTTGGGTATTGATTATCCCTCTGAACCATCTAAAAAAACGCTGATCGATCGTCTTAATCATTACCTCTTGTCCCGCGACAACCAGCTACCGGTGGTGGTCATCATAGACGATGCCCAGACCATGTCCGCAGCCACCCTTGAAGATATGCGCCTGCTCTCCAATTTGGAAACAGATAAAGCCAAACTGCTGCAAATCATTTTGGTGGGCCAGCCTGAACTTGAAAGCCAGCTGTCTCAGCCACATTTACGTCAACTTAAGCAACGTGTAACGATCAATTGCCGTTTGGCGTTTTTAAAGAAGCATGAAGTCGCAGGCTATATTGAAAGACGCCTATTCGTTGCAGGCAGCAATGGCCACATTGAATTTACACCTAAAGCCAAACATCACATCGCCAAAGCTTCCAATGGTAATCCACGCATGATTAACAAAATATGCGATTATGCGTTAATTGCCGCTTATGTCGCAGATGCCAATGCCATTGAGACCAAACATGTCAAAAAGGCGCTGGTTGAAATGGAAGGTATTGGTCATAAAAAATTCACCATCCATTCGGTAATTGACCGGCTCAAACGCTACGCCTTGCTGTCGGCCATTACCGGCTTGGCGTTGGTGTTGATCTGGCTAACGCAGACACCTGCCCGACCACCGCTGCTGACGTTTCCACAAGAACCACCATCAAATCGCAGCACCACTCAGCCAATGACGGCCCATAAGTTCGCACCGAATAAAAAACCAGGCCAGCCGACCGGCACCACCAAGCAGCTGCAAATGGCATCCGTGAAACCCTCTGATCGATCGTCCATAGAAAAAGATGCCAAAGCCGGAGCGATTACAGCCGGCACGTCTAGCACCGCCAAACTCTGGACACCGACCCAGCACCCGTATGTCATTCAATTGGGGACCTTTAAAACCTATACACGTGCCATGCAAGCCATGCATCAATTCTATTTGCATGGCTTAAGCGTTCACTGGAATCCGGTCAATCTGGGAGAACGTGGCATCTGGTATCGTATATATACCGGCCGGTTTAAAACCAAAGCTGAAGCCTTGGCATTTAAAGACAGACATGCGCTCAATGATGCTTTAATCGCCAAAAATCCTTGGACGGTATTATTGGGTGTATTTGATTCTCATGATGCTATTAAGGCGATTTCTGCCAAACTGCGGCGGCATCAATTAGATCATATCGCCATATATGGCCACAACGATCACATTTGGCTAATGAGCGGGGCATTTGTAACGAAAAGCGGTGCCCAAAAGATGGCCGGCCGTTTGCGGGTATTTGAAACATCCGCCCAGGTTGTCCGGTGGTAATGCCAATGATGCGACTCAAACGAATAAAATACATCCTAAACAGAAACAACGGATGCTTTTCGGGAGCTGGCGATGAGTTTACTTAACGATGCGTTGCGCAAAAAACAAAAAACCAGGGAATCAAGCGTCCCCAGAGGTTTTTTTCAAAAGCCGGCTCCCGCTTCAAAACGCGACCGTAAAAAATTTGTATTTGTTGCGTTTGGCTTGGGGCTGTTAGGTTTATCGATCGCCGGAATTGGCTATTTTTATTGGAAGGCACCGCTTGGATCCCAAGCCACAGCCAATGCCGCCATCAGCAATCCGCCGGGCGCTGTCACTTCATCCAATGAAACGCCGACTAAAGAGCAATCGCCGCCAAAAAATAATGTCCCTCTTAACGATCTAACCACCCCACCCATAAAAAAAGCCGTACCAGAGCCGACCCCTGCAAAAATAATCGCCAAAGTACCTGACACGGCCACGACGGTCAATGCGGCTGATAAACCAATATCTCAAAAAAAGCAGACGCTGTCGCCACGTCCCAAACGGAAACACCGCAAGGTGGCCAGCGTGGCCCGCCATCGTCAGCCGGTTAAAAAGCCGTCAAAATCTCCCAGGCCTTCCAAAGAGGAGCAGATCTTTTTCAATAAAGCCGCCAGCTATCATCGCCAGGGCAGAATTGATCTGGCGATTGGTATGTACCAACAATTGCTGCAACGCAATCCGACCCATGAAGACGCCCTGCTGAATCTAGCCTCGGCCTACATTCAAACAGCGGCTTATGGTGAGGCTCACTCAGTGTTACACAAGCTCAGGCACCGTCAACCAAACAATGCGGATGTATGGATAAACCTGGCCATTGCTGAAATCGGCTTAGGCCAGGGTCAATCGGCTCTGGAACATCTCAAGCGTGCCGAAAAACTAAAGCCGCACTCGCGTTTTGAAATTTGTTTTCACCGTGCGGCGGCCTACAGCCAAATTAATCAGCCGAAACAGGCGATTGCCTGGTATCAGCAGGCCGAAGGACTGCAGCCACAGCATCCTCGGCTGATTTTTAACATGGCCTTGGTGTATGATAATTTGGCTCAATACCCTGAAGCCATGCAATATTATCAGCAATATTTGCACGCCGCCGAATCTAACCCCCACCCGGCCGAAAGGCGCGCGGTGGAGGATCGTATTCGCTTCCTGCGAACATACCTTATAGCTGCGCAAGTGCAGGCCAGCAAACAAAACACAACGAAACCGTAAAGAGCAATAAACATGAAAAAACGTATCGGCGATGTCCTCATTGAAATGGGGTTTATTGACAACGGACAGCTGGAGATGGCGCTGATGGAAGCCAAAAAGACCGGTGCCATGATTGGTGATGTACTGCTGCGGCTGGACTGGATCACAGATGAACAGCTTCAAATGGGTTTGGCGGTTCAAAGCGGTGCACAAATTCTAGAAACCTCAACGGTTACCATCGACCACGAATTAATTACCAAAATACCGCTGGATTTCGTCAACCAACACACTGTGTTTCCATTTGCCCGTGAAGACAACATCGTCAAAGTCGCAACAGCAAATCCCTTTGACGTCCTAACCAAGGACGAACTGGCCCGCATGACCGGTTTACGCGTTGAAAATTATCTGGCCCCCAAAGAATGGATCGCCAATGCCATTGAACTGCACTATAAAAGAGCACGGGCCATCGATGAAGAAATTGAGAAGCTAACGGTGACCAAAGCCGGCCAAGAGGATTTCGCCGAGGACCAAATTATCAAATTAGCCGATTTGCTGCTGGAAAAAGGCAATGTATTGGGCGCCAGCGATATCCATGTGGAACCAGATAACAAATTGGTGCGCATCTATTACCGCATCGATGGCGTGCTGCAACAAAAATACATTTTCCCTAAAAATTTTCAACAAAGCCTCGCAACCCGCTACAAGATCATGGGTGACATGGACATTTCCAATACCAACATTCCCCATGACGGACGCTTCAAATACCAAAGCAGTGTGGGTGAAATCAATTTGCGCGTTTCCACCTTCCCAACCCATTTAGGTGAAACGGTCGTGCTGCGTCTGCTTAAGTACAGCGATGTGGTGGGCGATTTGGCCAAACATGGTCTCGAAGCCGAGGATCTTGAACGTTTTTTCCACTATCTCAAACAACCCTATGGTTTGATTCTTTCCACCGGGCCCACCGGATCAGGTAAAACCACAACCCTGTACTCAGCGCTCATGCAAATTAACAATCCCAATATAAACGTTTTAACCATTGAAGATCCCATCGAGCATGTGATTCCAACTATCAGACAAACCGCCGTTAATCCCAAAACAGGATTAACATTTGGCAGTGCCCTGCGATCGGCCATGCGCCAGGACCCCGATGTTATTCTAGTCGGTGAAATCAGGGACCAAGAAACCGCTGAACTGGCCCTGCGCGCCTCGATGACCGGCCATCTGGTGTTATCCACCCTGCATACCAACGATGCGGCTTCAGCCATCAACCGCATGCTTGATCTGGGAATCAACACGAGTATCCTGGCTTCTTCACTCATCATGGTGGTGGCGCAGCGTCTGGTGCGTAAACTCTGTCCGCAATGTGTCGAGGTGCAACCATTAACCGATTCGGACAAAGAATTATTTATCCAACACAGCCTGGAACCTCCGATGGAAACATCCAAACCGGTGGGTTGTGAAAGCTGTGACCACAGTGGCTACAATGGTCGTACCGGCATTTTTGAAGTCCTGGGTGTTGATCGAAACATGGAAGAGCTAATCGCCACCAACGCGACGCATAGCATGATCCAGGACAGTGCCATGCAGGCTGGCACCAACCTTATGTTCAAACAAGCGCTGCAAAAGGTTAAATCCGGCATTACCAGCATAGAAGAAATATTCAGGGTGGTGGCCAATGCCTAACTACGCCTATAAGGCCATTGACGATCGTGGCAAGCTGCAGCGCGGTAAGGTGATTGCTTTTGGCGCCAAAGATGCTGAGGACCGCATTCGCAAAGATGGTCTCACGTTAATCGATGCCAAAAAGTTGAAAGAGCGCCACTTAGGCTCGGCACTTCAGATGGGAGGTGTCAAAACGCGATTGCGTATCGAGCTTTACCGCCGTTTAGCCCAAACACTGGAGCTGGGATTGCCGATTGTTGCTGCGGTTGAAGAAAATGCCAAACTGCTGCCGTCTAAAATGTTAAAGCGGGTACTGGATGAAGTGCGTGTATCAATTGAGAGCGGTAAGAGCTTGTATGAAGCCATGCGCCGCTTTCCGCGGGTATTTCAAAGGCTGGATTTGGGCATCATCAATATGGGCGAGCAAACCGGTGTGGTCCCCCAATGCCTCAAAGATCTAGCTGATTTCCACGAATGGAAGGACGATATTCGCTCTATGATCAAAAAGGCGACCATTTATCCCGCATTTATCATTATCGCGCTGGTGGCTGTCATTGGCGTCTGGGTCGGATATGTTTTGCCGGAGATGGCCGTGTTGCTCAAAGAGATGAGCGTCGCAATTCCCGACATTACCCAAACCATCTTAAGCCTCAGCCTTTTCATCCAAACAAATTGGCCATGGCTAATCGGCATGGTTGTGTTAGGGGTCGTCTGTTTATGGGGGCTTCAGCGAACCCATAAAGGGGGCATTGAAATTCAACGGATTTTAATTCGTGTGCCCGTCATCGGCAAGGTGATATCCAATATTGCCCTGGCCCGATTATGCCATTATTTTGCTACCATGTATGGCGCCGGTATGTCCATCAATGCCATTTTTGAAATTCTGACCGACAGCGTTCTCGGCAACAAATATTACGAGGCCCGAGTCAAGGTTGCCTATAACGAGGTGCAGCTTGGTCAGAATATTGCGGCCAGTTTTAAAAAGGCGGGTGGATTTCCGCTCCTGCTTTTAGGCGGAATTAAAAACGGAGAGACCACCGGAACATTGGATGATGCCTTCAAGCGCTTAGGCGATTTTTATGACAACGAAGTCAAGCGCTCGGTGCAAGCCATGGTCAGCACCATCGAACCCATGACGATTATCCTGCTAGGCGGCGTCTTCGGGTTGATCATTTTATCCATCCTGCTGCCGCTATATGATGTGATTGGTCAGGTGGGTAAAGTTTATTGATCATCTGGCAGATTTAATCAAGGATGGATTTGTAACGATACGCAGTATGTTGTCATTCTCACGCGGGAAGCGATAGCAAGCAAAGTGTTCTGGAAAAATCTGCGACAATAAATGCGTCATTATCCAAAGATAGGCAGATTTTCTATGACTTCTATCTGTTAACCTGAATCAGAGCGTAATGTCGTTTGCGTTGCGGCGACTAGGGTATCGCGTTGAGCGTATAGCCCTGTCCGGCCAAAAAAATTGGCGTTGGTGGATTTGAATTTATGGCACTACCACCAGCATCGCGCAGCGCGATCTGGGTTCCCGATTGGATATAGTAAAGCCCGGAATTACCGTCCGCGAGCGGACCTCCCAAATCCACACCAAGGGTCAGGTTGCGCACATAAACATTCACACCGGAATTGTTATTAACCGCCAATGCCAGGTACTCGCAGATTTTGGCGTATAACTCGTTTTCGCCGATAAAGCTGACCAGGTCGTCAAAGGTCGTATCGATAGGCGGATGGCGTAAATAGTTGGGATTGCCGTCGGTATTGTCGCCTTGATGGGTACCTGAATTAATATCATCAAAAACGTTGCCGTTGCCGTCGGCATCCGTGGGACCGGCACTGACCACCAATGCGGCCACGGCAAAAGCCGTAGAACTGCCGTCAGCATCCACGATATCCGGATCGCCCGCAAGGCCGGATCTGAGGGCCGTGCAACTGGCACTTAAATTGTTTCCCAAACCTGGATTAAGCTCGTATTTCAAGGCACGCCGATAGGAATCGGCAGCCGGCATTTTTAGGGTTAAAAACGGCAGGTCGCCAGCGGTAGCACCGGTGTTTTCATTGCCGTTGCCACTGGTGTCGGCCCATGGAAGGCGCCCGTTGATACTGGCAAAACTGATTAAAGCATCCTTGGCCTGATTCAGATAAGCAATGCTTTCCTGACGCATTTTGCGCTGTGACAGCATTCGCATCAAGGAGACACCGCCGCCGGCCAAAAGACCGATGATGATCATTACCACAGCAATTTCAATCAGCGTGAATCCCTTGCTATTCTTCAATGACCGCAACATTACCCTATCTCTTTAAATATTCAAGCAATTCATGGTTGCCGC
>JASJAZ010000123.1 GCA_030066785.1 Desulfobacterales bacterium
TAAATACGTCATTTGGTGATGCACCCAAAGTAATGTTCGAGAATCCACCAAAAGCTTGGATGCATCGACAGGGTAATTTCATAACCGGTTTTTTCCCAAAAAATATTCAAGATAATTTAGAGGAGGAAGTCGGCGTTTTCGGCTTGCCCCCCATAGACCCCCAATGGGGTCTGCCGGTATTGGGGGGTGGTGACCAATATGTGATGTTCAACGATCGTCCCGAGGTCCGCAAATTCATGGAGTTTTTAGCCACCAGTGAATCCGGCGAAGCCTGGGCTAGAGCAGGTGGTGCTCTGTTTCCGCATAAAGACCAGAATCTGGATGTATATCCGGACAAACTCTCGCGCGCCCAAGCAGAAATGCTGCTCAATGCCAAAGTGTTTCGATTTGATGCGTCAGATATGATGCCTGCCAAAGTCGGTGCGGGATCATTTTGGAAGGGAATGGTCGATTTGGTGAGTGGCAAAAAACCGGATAGAGTACTTAAAAAAATCGAAAAAAGCTGGCCGAAATAATGAGTTTCGAACAAACCAACACCCGTGTACGGGATGGCGTTCATTTTCTTCAAAGTGGAATATGAATAGCAAACGACAAGTCTCTATGAGTTTAGGTCCGAAACCACTCGCCTAGCAAGCGATTTATTGAACAATCTTCCGAGAAGTGAAAAAGATTGGGCTTCTTTCACTACTCTTCAATTTCTCAGACAGGAGCGATGGGCATGGAACAGCGCAAATCGGAAAAAAGCTATTTCGATAATTTACTCGTAACTGTCGGTAGAGTATTTTTTACGTTATTTGTCCCCATTACCGCATTTTATTTCTTTTTCAAAATATTCATTTTCCTTAGGGATGGCGATGCGCCCCAGATCGTCATGACGCTCATAGCCATTGTATGGGGTGTGGGCGGCGTTGCTGGTTTATATTTTTTGTCATATTGGTTGCTGTCAAAATTATCAGCCAAATGGAATAGAAAAATATTACCCTATCTGTTTGTCGGGCCTGCTCTGGTGATTTTAGCCTGGTATCTTTTCCTGCCAACGATTCGAAGCCTATATCTCAGCTTCTTTAATGATGCATCCACCGCATTTGTGGGTTTGGACAATTTCCTCTTCTGCTTCACGGATGAGGATATGCTTATATCATATAGGAACAATCTGCTATGGCTTATTTTTGGTACTGGCTTGGCATCGGGATGCGGTCTCTTAATCGCAATTTTGGCAGACCGTTCAAGATTTGAGAAGATGGCAAAAACCGTCATTTTTTTACCGATGGCAATATCTTTTATCGGCGCGGGGGTAATCTGGCGGTTTATTTATGAATATAAGCCTGCCGGCGAAGATCAAATCGGCCTGTTGAATGCCATCTATACAGCATTCGGTGGTGAACCCCAGGCCTGGCTAATGATCTCACCCTGGAATACTATTTTTCTGGTTTTCATTATGGTCTGGATGTGGACAGGCTATGCCATGGTCATATACTCCGCGGCCTTAAAAGGAGTTCCGACGCAGTTAATTGAAGCGGGCAGAGTTGACGGCGCAGGGGAAGTTCGAATTATCCTAGCCATCGTAATACCCTATATTGCTGGAACCATTGTTACGGTTTCAACCACGATCTTAATAATCACATTAAAAATTTTTGATATCGTGTACACCATGACGGGAGGAATGTTTGACACGGAAGTGGTTGCGAGCATGCAATATAAACAAATGTTTGCGCAACACGATTTTGGAACCGGTTCTGCAATCGCCATTTTACTTTTTATTGCAGTTGTACCGGTCATGTATGTCAATCTTCGGCAATTCGGTCAGCAGGAGGGTTTTAAATGATGAATAAACGGCTTGTAAATTCATATTCTGTCAATGGACTCCTCTTAGTCATTTGTGTGTTATGGACGTTGCCGACCTTTGGTTTATTGATGACTTCATTCAGAGACCGTGATGTGGTTAGTAAGACGGGGTGGTGGACGGTATTTACAAGACCGTCTCAGGCCAGTCTAACCATGGATAATTACAAACAAGTGTTATCTGGCAAAACAATCACGCTGGTGGATCACGAAGGCAATAAGCAAACCGTCAAAGGCGACAATTTAAATCGAGCTTTTCTAAACAGCCTGACGGTTTCGATTCCAGCTGTCGTAATTCCGATATTAATCGCTTCTTTTGCGGCATATGGGTTTGCATGGATGGATTTTCCAGGTCGCAAACTACTTTTTATTATTGTGGTGGCCCTGCTGGTCGTTCCCCTGCAAATCTCCTTGATTCCATTGCTGAGAGACTATGGAAGATTGGAGTTGACCGGAACATTTCTTGCCATATGGCTTGCGCATACCGGTTTCGGACTGCCATTGTCTGTTTATTTGATGTACAACTATATTAGCCAACTACCGCGAAGCGTCATTGAATCGGCTATTATTGATGGCTGTTCACATTTCGGCGTCTTCTGGAAACTGGTCTTGCCTTTATCCGTGCCGGCGATCGCATCCTTATCCATCTTTCAATTCTTATGGGTATGGAACGACATTCTCGTGGCCTTAGTATTTATCGGAAGCAAACCCGGGGTCTAGGTCTTGACCCAACGGTTGCTCTACCTGATTGGCTCGAGAGGACAAGACTGGCATTTACTCTGCGCCGGAGCATTTGTTTCAATGATTCTTCCTTTAACGGTGTTTGTATCTCTGCAACGATATTTTGTGCGTGGACTATTAGCCGGTTCGGTCAAAGGATAATGGTCAATTTTCTTTTAATTAGGTTTTTCGGCACTTAATCGATCGGCAGCATAGACTTAATCGCACTTCAAAAACAAATAACAATAAGGATACAATCATGGCTGGTGTAAAACTGGAAAAGTTGGAAAAAACATACCCCAACGGGTTCAAGGCCGTTCATGGTATTAATCTGGATATCAGGGATGGTGAATTCATGGTAGTTGTAGGGCCTTCCGGCTGTGCGAAATCAACAGCGTTGCGAATGGTAGCAGGGTTGGAAGAAATAACAGGTGGCAAAATCTGGATCGGCGATCGTGTCGTTAACGATGTGGAACCTAAGGATCGAGACATCGCCATGGTATTTCAGAACTACGCCCTCTATCCGCACATGTCCGTATACAAAAACATGGCCTGGGTTTTGAAACTCAAAAAAATACCCAAAGATGAAATCGATCAACGGGTGCGGCGTGCAGCTGATATTCTGGGACTAACAGAAATGCTCACGCGCAAACCCAAACAATTGTCCGGGGGTCAAATGCAACGCGTTGCCGTAGGCAGAGCCATAGTTCGGTCTCCTAAAGTCTTTCTGTTTGATGAACCGCTTTCCAATCTGGACGCCAAACTCAGAGTCCAAATGCGTGTGGAAATTTCAAAATTACACAATAAACTAAAAAACACGATGATCTATGTCACCCATGATCAGGTTGAGGCCATGACCATGGGTGACAGGATCTGTGTTATGGAATTGGGAAGAATCAAACAGGTTGATTCTCCTACCAACCTTTATAACCGTCCGGCAAATACATTCGTAGCCGGCTTTATCGGTTCTCCTTCCATGAACTTAGTTGAAGCCAAATTAACATTTGACGACGGTACTTGTTATGCCAATACCGATCACATGCATCTTAGACTGCCAGATGAAATCGGGCATAAGGTAAAACACTATGATGGAAAACCGGTTCATCTCGGCATTCGTCCCGAACATATTAGCTCCCGGCTGGCCAACAAGGAAGCAACCGACAACTTTTTTAAAACAGAAGTCTTTGTGGTAGAGAATATGGGCAATGAAGTGTACGTCTACTTTACACCGGGCAATAATCAGTACATCGCCAGGGCCGATCCTGGGCTACAAATAAAATCAGGAGATGTACACGAAATGTGGTTTGATACGCACCATGTTCATCTTTTTGATCGAGAGACCAAAGAAAATCTTATTCACAGCCCCAAAACAAAATAATTTATGTGATCCTCAGCGCAATTATGCACGTGGCATCTTCACGCCCATCTGATGCAAAGCAACTGATATTATTCGTACAATACTCAATATGCACAGCTATGATGAAAATGGGTGACTTAACAAATGTAATATGATTTCAAATTATTATAGGTTCATTGTCTGAGAGGATTAGCTGCTTTGGGAGCAGAAAGTCGGAGGTTAAACCTGCTCGCCCCGACCCCCACCGTTAACCATCTCGATCACCATCGCCACTAATGTTTTGTCAAAGATAAGGGGCGTACGCCGCCTCGCCGCCCGCACCTGTCTGTAGCCGGTCGCTCTGTGCGAGTAAGGAAGGGCCACAGCATTTGAGTGTTCTTTAAACCGCATACACCATCTAATGGTTTTTTATGATCCTGCGGACAAATTATGCCCAATCAACTTTCTACAAATGGCTGGTGCTTGCACTGGGAGCGTTTACCTTCACCTTTGTGGTGGCAATTCCAGCCATGTCGCTGCCCCTGCTGTTTGATGAAATTTCTAAAAATTTAAACCTAAGCCTGGTGTAGGTTGGCTCGATCAGCAACAAGGTTAAAGATGTCTTTTTTGGGACTTGCCAACGTATTGGCACCGCCGGTCGCAAATTAGTTGGCAAAATTCGGATCTGAGGTTCCATTTATAGTTTGGGCCAGCCCTGCGTTTTTAAGGTTCGCACCCTATCTGTTCATGCGGCAACCGGCAAAATTAATTTTTAAAAAGGCCTAATCCATAAATCGAAACAGGAGAATTGTACCCAGATGCATCCATGAAATAATTCGATCGATTATAACGATGTCATCATCACCGGCAACGCCACAGATACTGAAGCATAATTTTATAGCCAATGATACGCGTTTCTGATATCGATTAAATTTGGATTCACCGCTTATTGTGCCTGGAATCCTTATGTTGGGGCTCACTTGTTAGGCCAAATAAATGAGACTGCCGTGCAAAAATAAAATCGCTGTAAAGGACCGAACAATCGGCGGCGCCATTCCTCTGATTTGTCTTCCTTTGGTGGCCAAAGAAAAAGCGGCCCTCTTGCGCCAAGCTGAAGAACTCCGACCTCTTGCACCAGATCTTATCGAATGGCGGATCGATGGTTTTGATGATGTAAAAGATATTGATGTTTGCCTTCAAACCCTTGCCGATCTTCGAGCGGCAATGCAGTCAGTTCCACTGATCTTCACCTGTCGGATCGACACCGAGGGTGGCATTCAAAAAATCTCTCAGGAAAAGCGATTAAAGCTGATAAGAGCTGCCATTCAGACCGGCATTCCGGATATCGTGGACATTGAGTTGTGTAATGATACATATTTTATTGGAACCATTCTTAAGGATGCAAAACAATATGGTTCAAAGGTCATCCTCTCCTTTCACGACTTTGAAAAAACCCCCGAGGAAGCGGACATTCTGGATCGGCTCGTCCAGGCTCAAAATATGGGCGCCCATATTGCCAAGGCGGCGGTGATGCCCAATAACCACAATGATATTATGGTGCTTTTGAATGCGACCTTAAAGGCAAGAACCGAAACACTTCAGATCCCCATCATAACCATGTCCATGGGCAAATTAGGCCTTGTAACTCGAATTATCGGTGGGCTTTTCGGTTCGGACATCACTTTTGCCATGGGGAAAGACGCGTCATCGCCGGGACAAATTCCGGTAGAAGATATCAGGAAAGCCATGGCCGTAATTTATTGAACATCGCAACATTTAGCACGAAATTCCGCGATCTGCCCAGGTGTTTCATTTTGTACTTTTTTGGTCAATCAGCCAGGTTAGCTTGGGCCCATATGTTCAGCGTGGTTGCGAAAATAATCATCGTGTGCATTTTGGCCATATTATTCATCCCCGTGTGGCGCTACATTCGCGCAAAGAGAAAGGGTGCCCCTATCTAACCGCTTGTGATAGGGTAAATAGTACATTTCATACCGCAGTTGTTAGGACATAGCAGAGAGGCCAGAATGAGTTTGGAAAAGTATTTTGAATCATTCAGAAACAATATTATCGGCATCGATTCCTTTTTTAAATCACCGTATGGACTACAAAAAATTGTTTATGCCGACTGGATCGCTAGCGGCAGACTATACCAACCAATAGAGGATAAAATATCGAATTTGTTTGGTCCGCTTGTTGGTAATACGCACTCGGAATCGAGCGAGACAGGCAAAACGATGACAAATGCGTACAAATTAGCGCATACCATCATAAAACAGCATGTTAATGCAGATGATGACGATGTCATTATTACAACTGGTTTCGGTATGACTTCTGCTCTGGCCAAATTTCAGCGTATCCTTGGAATCAGAGTGCCGGAGAAACTTTTATCCTATTGTCATTTACCTGACGAGGAAAAACCCGTTGTATTCATTACCCATATGGAGCACCATTCCAATCAAACCCCTTGGTTGGAATCAATCGCAGATGTTGTTATTCTCGAACCTGACGAAAATCTAATGGTTAAAACTGATAGCCTGGAAAAAGAGATTGTTAAATATAAAAATAGGAAACTAAAAATAGGTTCTTTTTCAGCCTGCTCGAATGTTACCGGCATTGAAACACCAGTCTACGAACTAGCCAAGATTATGCATGCACATGGCGGGTATTGCTTCGTTGATTTTGCAGCCTCAGCCCCCTATGCTACGATTGACATGCATCCCGAGGACCCGTCAAAAAAACTTGATGCAATTTACTTTTCGCCCCACAAATTTCTTGGCGGGCCTGGAAGCTCCGGAGTTTTAATATTTTGCAAGAGTCTGTATAAAAATCGGATTCCAGACCATCCAGGCGGAGGAACCGTGACGTGGACCAATCCCTGGGGCGAACATGCCTACTTTGATGATATAGAAATAAGGGAAGATGGTGGCACGCCAGGTTTTATTCAAGCAATTAAAACGTCGCTAAGCATAAAGCTCAAAGAGAAAATGAAAGTAGAAAATATTAGAAAAAGGGAATCTGAGCTTAATAGCATCGCTTTTGAACAATTAAAAAAAATACCAAGACTGAACATACTGGCTGAGTATATGACCGAAAGGCTGGGGGTTTTTTCATTCTATATCACCGGCATTCACCACAATTTGATAGTCAAATTATTAAACGACAGATATGGAATCCAAATGCGTGGAGGATGTTCTTGCGCCGGCACCTATGGGCATTTTCTTTTTGGAGTCGACCGGGGAAAATCCCGGGAAATAACAGAAAAAATAGATTCCGGCGACCTTTCCTTGAAACCGGGTTGGGTAAGAATGTCTATTCATCCAACAACATCAAATGCAGAACTAGAATATATTTTCGAAGCATTGCAATCTATTGTACAAAATATCGAAAAATGGGAAAAGGATTATATATTTTCACCGAGTACCGCAGAATTCAATCACAAAAGAGGCGAGAGTCCTACGCATATCGCAGATTGGTTTAATATAAATTAAAAATATGTAGTGGATATGCGCTTATGCGGCCGGGACTGTACAAAAGCTCGTCTAAACTCGCCAATGGCGGCAGGCGCTTAACCTCATTGATCCAGACGTGAGCTGATGGATTGCATGGCGTTCATGAACGTTTCCCTGGTTTCTTTGGCATAGGGATTGTAGCGGTGCATGTCCACAAACAGTTGCCACGTATCGTTTTCCACCACGCCTAAAATATGCAGCAAGCGCTTGTATCCCTCGGTATCGACATCCAAGGGTTCGGCGCCGAATTTAGATAAACTACGGCCGATAAAATGGGTCAGGGCCAAGGTGATCGCAATCTGGCGGTCATGCTCCTCGGCGCTACCCTCGATCACAATCAAGCCTTTGTTTTTAAGATAGGTGACGATGCGGTCATAGGTTGTTTGCGCCACCCGCTCTCGAACGAGAAATATTTTCCGGTCTTTAAGGGATTCGGCCGCGCTGTCGGGTCCAAACATGGGATGGGTTGCCAATATGGATACTTGCGGCGGCAAAAGGGCGTGCATCCATTTCAGCGGCAAGACCTTAACCGAGCAAACATCAACGACCACGGCATTCGCTTGAACAACGGGCGCCATGCGTTGCAACACCTCCTCCAGGTGGGAAATGGGAACGGCCAAAATAATGATTTTCTGACGACAGACCTCTTCAAAAGAGCCTTCAAGGGCGCCACTGTTTTTTATCTCTGCTGACTTGCTATGATGGTTGTAGGCCCAGACCTCAAAATCTTTGGCAAGATATTGGGCCGTGAGCTGCCCGAAGCGTCCAAACCCGATGATACCAATCATAAAATTTTAGCAATCCTTTCAAATCCTTCAATCAAATCTTCTTCCGCAAGTGCAAACGAAATGCGGAGGTGTCCGCTTTGCCCGAATGCTTCGCCGGGCACAAGGGCAACGTTGGCCTGCTCTAAAATGCGCGTCGCCAAATCTTCGGCGCTTGCACCATTTTGTATCTGGTTCGACACATTTGGAAAAAGATAAAACGCACCCTGGGGCTTAATGCATTCAAACAGATTCGAAGCATAATCATAGGCGATATCGCGCTTGTGCTGCAGCTCACGGCGCCAATCATTGTGCAAGCGGCTATCAAGTGCCAGGGCTTGCAGGGCACCGTGCTGCGCAAAAGAACAGACATTGCCGGTAAGATGACTTTGCAGTTTGGCCAACTCGCTTACAACTTTGGTGGGTGCGGCGACAAACCCGAGCCTGAACCCGGTCATGCTGTAGCCCTTTGAAAAACTGCGCACAACAATGGTGCGATCGCGCACCGTCGTGATGTCAAACATACTGGTATAGGTCTGGCCATCAAACACAAAGACGTCGTAGGCCTCATCGGCAATGATCCAAAGATCATTTGCTATGGCCAGATCTGCAATTTTTTCCAAATCAGCCCTTGGATAAACTGCACCGGTGGGATTATTGGGCGAATTGATCAAAATCGCCCGCGTTTTATCATTGATCGCCTGGGAGATGTGGTCATAATCCAATTGATGCTTGCGGGTGGGAACCAGCACCGGATGACCGCCGGCAAGTTTCACCTGTTGTATGAAGCTAACCCAGCAGGGAGCCGGAATGATGACCTCATCCCTGGGATTACAAATCACCTGGAATATCATATACAGGGACTGTTTGGATCCGTTGGAAAGCAACATATTATCAGCGCAATATCCCTCAAACCGAGAAGCCAGGGCCTCAAGCAATTCAGGCTGGCCCCGCACCGGCCCATAACGCGTTTGGCCCTGATCAAGGGCCGTCTTGGTCGATGCGATCACGCTGGCCGGCGTCTCAAATGCCGGCTCGCCTACGGCAAAATTGATGATGTGGCGCCCATCGCGTCGCAATCGCTCAATAAGACCGGTAAAGGCCACTGTGCGCGAGCCCTCAATTGATCGAATTCGAGTTGATATGTGCATTTCGATCCAGTCTGCTATTATCAGATTTTCTATTAATGATCCTTAGCCCCTGCGCCAAAAATCTTCTTGGTAAGACAAGATAGGATACAGAATAAAAATGGATGGATAACCATTGCTTCTATATTCTAACTTCTGGCTCCTGACGCCTCAATGACCACTCACAGAACTAGCCACCAAACCTTAAAAGAAGCACTCCTGACAGTTCTTTTAGGTAGATCTTATTTTTTGCTGAAGCCACAGATCTGCCAATACCAGATTGGCCATACTTTCCACAATCGGCACGACCCGCGGCAACACACAGGGGTCATGGCGTCCTTTGGCTTCCAATACCGTTTCGTTGCCGTCGTAATCGGCGGTACGCTGGGGCTTGCTGATGGTGGCCACCGGCTTGCATGCCACCCGGAAAACAATCGGTTCCCCATTGGTAATCCCTCCCTGAATGCCGCCGCTGTAATTGGTAAGCGTGCCCAAACGGTCTTTTTTTTGGATAAAAGGGTCATTGTGCTGGGAGCCGCGCATACGCGTGCCGGCAAACCCTGATCCGATTTCAAAGCCTTTGGTCGCCGGAATCGATAACATTGCCTGTGCCAGAAGCGCTTCGGCTTTGTCAAACACAGGCTCACCCAGACCTGCCGGTACGTTGCGGCACACGCAGGTAATAATGCCGCCCAGGGAATCACCGGCTTCCTTGGCCTCTAAAATCGCCGCTTCCATCCGGGCGGCACTTTCAAGATCCGGGCAGCGCACCGCTGAGTGGTCAACCGCCTTGCGGGTAATCGTGGCCTGATCCACGGCCGCGGCTTCAATCGTGGCCACCGTCGATACCCACGCAACCACTTCCGTACCACAATCAGCGGACAAAATTTTTTCAGCCACCGCACCGGCGGCCACGCGACCAATGGTCTCCCGGGCACTGGCGCGCCCTCCACCGCTGCGCGATTGGGTCCCGTATTTTACCTGATAGGTGTAATCGGCTTGTGATGGCCGTGGAATTTTACGAAATTTACGGTAATCGCCCGGGCGTTGATCGGTATTGGATACCATCAGCATAATCGGCGTGCCTAAGGTTTTGCCCTGTTCAACACCCGCAAAGATGGTAACCCGATCGGCCTCATCTCTGGAAGTGGAGAGGCGTGTCTGGCCGGGACGGCGCCGATCCAGCTGTAACTGGATGTCGTCTGCGCTAAGCGCAGTGTTTGGGGGGCAGCCGTCGACAACGGCGCCCACACCCCGACCATGTGACTCGCCAAACGTGGTAACTTTAAAAATTGTTCCAAATGTACTGGCCATGTTTTAATCCCCCGGACCTTGACTGCCAGAATTCAAAATGCCTTTTTTGTCGCCAAAGGCTACGATACGATCGACAACTGCTTCAACAACAAGATCATCAGTATCAATGGTTATGTGCTGGGCCGCCGCATAGAGCGCTTCTCTTTGATGCAAAACGGTTTCCACCTCGGTTAATGCATTGTCGAATGTCAGTGCAGGTCGCATATTTACAGTGGAAGCATCGCTATTCATCCGTTTTTGAATGGTTGCAGCCGTTGCCCGCAGCCAGATCACATGGCCGCCGGACTGCATGTGGGTCACATTGCGCTGATCCAGAATCACACCGCCTCCCGTCGCAATGACCTGATGGTTTTGCCGGCATAAGCGGGCCAGCACTTCGCACTCCCGACGGCGAAAACCTTCCCAGCCTTCCGTTTTGACGATATTTGTAATCGATTGGCCGGCATCTTGGACAACTTCATCGTCCGTATCGGTAAACGGCCAGTCAATGGTTTGGCTCAGAAGTCTGCCAACCGAGGTTTTACCGGTGCAACGGTAACCGATTAGAAAAATATTCATCTTTGCTCAAATTTAATCATCACCATAAAGGCTATCAAAGACTTCCCAGAAGTTGGGAAACGACTTGCGCACGCAGTGTTCATCCCGGATACAGATGCCCGGCACCTTTAGTCCCGCCAAAGCAAAGCTCATGGCAATGCGATGATCGTCATAGGTGTCAATCGTTGCCGCATGCGGCTTTCCACCCGTAATAACCAGCGCATCTTTTGCTGTTTTAGCCTCAATCCCCATTTTACCAAGTTCGGTGGTAACCGCCGATAATCGATCGCTTTCCTTAACCTTTAAATGGGCCACGTTGCGAATAACGGTGGTACCCTCAGCAAAGGCGGCCACCACCGCCAAGGTCGGCACCATGTCCGGCATATCGGCCATATCCGCTTCAATGGCGCTTAACGGATTGCCGGTAACCGCGATGCCATCAGGCGTTTCATTAACCGTACAACCCATCTTTGCCAATAGATTCACCAGGCGAACATCGCCCTGGACCGAATCTTTGGAAACCCCCGTGACCTTAATGGTAACACCGGCAATAGCAGCCGCGGCCCAAAAATAGCCCGCCTGGGAACAATCTGGTTCCACCCGATAGTCACCATGGCGAAAGACTTGGGAGCCCGGGACCGCAAATTTCTGGTAGCCGTCGCGCGCCACAGCAACCCCGAATTGTTTTAAAATAGCCACGGTCATATCCACATAGGGCCGGGAAACCGGGCCTTGAACGACTTCAATCTCGATACCATGAAGGCTGAACGGCGCCATCAATAAAAGTCCGGATAGAAACTGGCTGCTAGTGCGGCAGTTGATCTTGACCTTGCCGGCCGTAATCGGCGCACCCGTTATGGTCACGGGCGGACAACCGTTATCTGCCAATGAATGGGCCTGGATGCCCAGTTGCTGCAGCGCATCCAATAGATCCTGGATGGGTCGCTGGGCCATGCGCTCAGAACCGGTAAGTGTTAAGGTGCCGGCATTCAAGGCCGCCACGGCGGTCAACAGGCGCATGGAAGTGCCCGAGTTGCCCAAATAAATGGTCTGATTTATGGCCTGTAAACGACCGTTCAGCCCGTGGATCTGAAACTGATCGTCCCGTTGTTCAAATTGGGCGCCCATTTGGTTTAGGGCTTGCAGGGTTAGCTGGGTATCATCGGCAACCAGCGCATTTTCAATGGTGCAGCAACCATCTGATAAGGCTGCCGCAATAAAGGTCCGATGGGTCAAACTCTTGGAGCCCGGAACCTGTATCTGGCTGTCGACAATGGGGCGGCATTTAATTTCAAGCATGATATTCGTCGTATCTCGATCAGCGGCCTTGCAATGCATTCAAGACGGCCTGGTGCATTTGATCCAGCGGGGCCGGCCGGCCGGTCCAGCGTTCAAATTGTATGGCCCCCTGATGCACAAACATGACATCACCGCTAATGGTGTGACACCCCTTTTCCCGGGCATCATTTAAAAGCTTGGTTTGCAGCGGATTATAGACAATATCCATCACCAGCATCGGCGGTGCCAGCCAGTCTTGACGAATGGGGCTTGTATCAACTTGGGGATCCATTCCCACCGGCGTGGTGTTGATGACAATATCACAGTTGCATGTTTTAAAATCTGCAAGCGGTTTAAAGCCAACATCTAAATCATTGGCCAATTGCTGTCCTTTGGAAACGGTCCGGTTAAAAATGGTCGCATGGCCGCCGGCCGCCTTGACGCCAAATCCGATGGCGCGGGCGGCGCCACCAGCCCCGATCAATGCCACTGACTGTCCTGTAACGCTTGTTTCCGTTTCCAAAGCGGCGATGGCTCCCCGGCAGTCGGTATTATAACCTTTCAGCCGACCGTTTTGATTCACGATCGTGTTCACCGCACCAATTTTTTGCGCCATTTCATCAATATCGTCCAACAGCGCCATAACCGCTACCTTGTGGGGTATCGTCACGCTGACACCCTTGACATTCAGCGCCCGCATGCCATTGACCGCCGCCGGCAAATCCGATACGTTAAAGGCCAGATAACGGCCGTTGTAGCCGATGGTCGCAAACGCCCGGTTGAGCATGACGGGGCTTAAACTATGGGCCACTGGATTGCCGATAACACCAAATAGTTCGGTATGGGCATCTATTGTCATCTGGTTCACTTACACAGTTTAGACCGCCGCAACGGTCGCTTGAATCGAACGCTTTTTAGCGCTTATTAACTGGATGTACTGAACTCATTCAGTATATGTTTCAATTCTTTCAAAGGGAGTGTCTTTACCTCGGCCCGACCAATACGATTGAGCAGCACAAAATGAACGGAATCACCTGCCCGTTTTTTATCCTTGCCCAAGGCATCAATGATATCTGCAGAATCAGCCCTGAAACGGGTTGGCAGGTTTAACTCCGGCAACAGGCGTTTGATACGATTTAGCTCATCGGCCGTAAGCCCGCTCCTGGCAACCGATACGGCACTGGCTATGGCCATGCCAATGCTGACGGCCTCGCCATGTCCCATGCCGGTCACCTTCTCAATCGCGTGGCCAAAGGTGTGTCCGAAATTTAGTTTGCGGCGTTCCCCTTGCTCCGTTTCATCCCGATTCACCACCGCCGCCTTGATAGTCACGGAATTGTAGACCAAATAGCTAATGGTGGTTGGATCCAGGGCCAGCGCCGCCTGGCCGTTTTCCTCCAGAAACGCAAACATCTTGGCATCGGCGATTAGACCGTGTTTGACAATCTCCGCCATCCCATTGGCAATCTCGCTGTCGGGTAATGTCTGCAATAATGCCATGTCACAAAGGACAAATTCCGGCTGGTTGAAGGTTCCCACCAAATTTTTATAGCCGCCAAAATTAACCCCGTTTTTACCGCCAACGCTGGCATCGACTTGTGCCAGAAGGGTGGTGGCCACAAAACCGAAACGCACGCCCCGCATGTAAGTCGAGGCAACATAGCCTGCCAAATCGCACACAATGCCGCCGCCAATGCCGATGATAAGAGAAAAGCGGTCGGCCTCGATATCCACCAGCCGATCATATACGGTTCGCACTGTATCCAGGGTTTTTATTTTCTCACCCGTGCCGATGGTGATGACATCAGCAGGCGGAAAGTAGTTTTGATACAGGTTGGCCACGTTCGTGTCGGTGATAATCACCGGTCGCTTCCCGGAAACATACCGGGATAGGTTTTGCAGCCGCTCGCCAACCAGTATCCTGGAAGTTCCCGCAGCGCCTTTGACTGTGAAAATTTTCATATCGTTGCGATAGCCTACTTCAGGAAGCCAGTTGCATAATATTAGGGTTTGCCTGCCGCAAGCGCTCATCAGCGCTTAAAAGCAATTGTTCCGTTGTTTCCCAGGAAATACATTCATCTGTGATGGAAACACCGTACTGCAAATTGGTAAAATCACCGGTAAATTTCTGGTTGCCCTCAAACAGATTACTTTCCAACATCATGCCGATCAGAGCTTCACTGCCACTAATGTATTGATCGATGACGTTGCGCCAAACGATGGCCTGGCCTTGATATTTTTTCATTGAATTGGCGTGGGAGCAATCCACCATAACAGCTTCCGGCAAATCCTTTTCAATTAATTTCAAACGCGCCTCTTCGATGCTGATGGGATCATAATTGGGCCGCTTGCCGCCGCGCAAAACGACGTGACCCCATGGATTGCCGCCGGTTTGGACCACACAGGTCATGCCGTTGTGATCGATTCCCAGAAAAGTTTGCGGCGCCCGGGCCGCCACCAGCGCATTGATGGCCGCCGACAGATTGCCGTCGGTGCTGTTTTTGAAACCCACCGGCATGGAAAGCCCGCTGGCCATTTCCCGATGGGTCTGGGATTCGGTGGTGCGCGCGCCGATCGCCGCCCAACTAACCAGATCCGCCACGTATTGGGGTGTTATCGGTTCCAGCATTTCCGTGGCGGTGGGAAGGCCCATCTCGGCAATTTGAAGCAAAAGGCGGCGAGCGCGGCGCAGCCCTTCTGAAATATCGCAGGTGCCATCCATGAGGGGATCGTTAATTAATCCCTTCCAACCAATGGTCGTACGCGGTTTTTCAAAATAGACCCGCATAACCACCTCCAGCGTGTCCGCCACGCGTTGGCGTAAAACATTCAGCTTTTCAGCATATTCCAATGCCGCCTGCTCATCGTGAATGGAGCAAGGGCCCACAATCACCAGTAAGCGCTTGTCTTTGCGCTGCAGGATTTTTTCGATGCGTTCACGCCCGGATACAACCGTTTGGTTGGCCGCAGGGCTTACCGGTATGTCCTCCTTTAATACTTGGGGCACCATCAAACGCGTGTAACCTTTAACACGTACATCATCTGTCGATTTCATAATTTCCATCCTTTTGATTAATGGTGAACGCTGGCAGCCTGGCTTGCATTCATTTGTTTGATTTTAAAACCGTTTGGCGCTCACCGCATCCCGGCATTTAAAAAAGGCCGTGGTCAGCTGCCCACGGCCTTTGCAAAAAAAAACCGTGGATTTAAGGCCTGCCCACGGTTGATTGCGTTTAATTGCTTGTTTGGATTTTCTCAGCGCACCCCAGGCAGGCCGGTATTAAAATAATACCAGAAATAAAAATAATAACGGCCCCAAGAGGTTTGCATAGCTTTAAAATCCCTATCCTTTTCAATTTAAAGCACCTCTATCTTTTATTGAAATAGCTGTCAAGTACAATTTGCGTAACTTGTATCGAGGGCGCCCAATTGATGCGCCAACAGGTCCCGCTCCCAATCGCATTCAGCTTTATTGTATGAGATGAAATGTGTTAATAATTGCTGCGATGGTCTAAATAGCATCAACTTCCATCTCAACAAAACCTGTCACCCTGTTGGCTTTTCATGCGTCCAATATACCAGCATCCATGGAATGTGTCGCTTTCTGATGCCGTGGCGATTCAAAGGCGTTTGGCCTGTCACATCGAATGGGATAATCGTTTCAGCCAAATTGATACCATCGCCGGAGTAGATGTTTGTATCCGCAATGATAAGCTACACGCCGCTGTGGTGGTGCTCAAATTTCCGGTGCTTCAATGTGTGGAAACCGCTTTAGCCGAACAACCGGCAACTTTTCCTTATCGCCCCGGATTACTGGCATTCAGAGAGGGCCCGGTTATCCTCAAGGCCCTCAAAAAATTAAAGCGTTTACCGGACATCACGATATTTGATGGTCATGGCAGAGCTCACCCCTACCAAATCGGTATCGCTTGTCATTTAGGTCTGCTGCTGAATCGGCCCACCATTGGGTGCGCTAAAAAGAGGCTGTGGGGGCAATTCGAAGAACCCGGCAACCAAAAGGGACAATATTCCCCGATTACAGATAAAAAAACGATCATTGGAGCCGCGCTGCGAACACGGACCAATGTCAAACCGGTGTTTGTCTCAAGTGGACATCGCGTAAACCTTGCCGCCAGCATGCAGTTGGTCCTGGATTGCTGTCGTGGCTATCGTCTACCGGAAACCATTCGCCAGGCACACCACTTGTCTGTAACTTCTTTTGAAATTTCCTAACTGATAATCATTTGATCGACGGAATGATTTTATCGGCATTTTCGTTCGCCCTTGATCGCTGATTGACAGCCATTCGTCTTTTCTTTATTCTATTGCCGACTTTCCAATAGGCTTTAACTTTATGAAACAGTCACCGGGAAATATTCATGGATGAAACGATCAAAAAAGCGATTGTGCAAGCTGTAAAAACAGAACCACTGGCGCAAGCTTTTCAGATGCAACTGGTTACGCTGAATCTGGGGCATTCGATTGTTGAGATGGTTTACAACCCCGAAGTCATGAATAACATATATGCACGCGCTCATGGCGGTGCCATCTATGCGCTCATCGATGAGGCATTTGAAACCGCCGGGCAAACCGATGGCACAATTGCGGTGGCCATGAATGTCAATGTCACCTATGTGGCCAGTCCGGAAGCCGGCACGCTGTTGCGGGCCGAGGCGAAAAAGGTCTCCTGCACCAAGCGCACCGCCAGTTACGATATCAAGGTGACCGACGGCAACGGCCAATTAATTGCCAATTGCCAGGCCCTTGCGTATCGAACCCGTAAGCCGATACCCTTTCTTTAAAGGGTTGTGACCCGAAGCTTTAGCGCTTAAGCGTTGTCAGTGAACTTCAAAAATGTGATGCAACCCGTGCTGACCAAAGATCCAAATACAGCGGTATGTTTGCGTGAATCTTCCGATAAGCCGGATCAACAAAAACCGGACATTGCCCTGGAGGAAACACCGGAAGAAGAAACGCGTGAAGAGGAGGAATATATTCTTTGCCGGCACTGTCGGCAAATCATCACCCATCCTTCCCAACGTACCGTAATTAACGGTTCGCACACCCACACCTTTGCCAATCCGCACGGAATGGTTTATGAAATCGGGTGTTTTCGAGTGGTGACCGGATGCGGTTATACCGGCGTGCCGACCGATGAATTTACGTGGTTTGCCGGCTTCAGTTGGCGCGTGGCACTGTGCGGCATGTGCCTGACCCATCTGGGCTGGCAGTTTTTGTCAAAAAATGAACAGTTTAACGGACTGATCCTGGATCGCCTGATATAAGCATCATTACCTGCAATCATTTACCGCGATCATAATTGGAGTATTGAGATATGAGTGAAATCAAAAGCACGCTTGATCTGGTAATGGAAAAGACCAAGCATCTTTCCTTGAGCAAAGACGAAAAGCGCCAGCAAAAAGAAAAGGAAGCCCGCCAGAGTCTCAAAGGGCTTATTCAGCAACTCTACGATCAGGTTATTACCAGAGAAATGTTTAACAAACGCTATAATGAATTTAAAACACGACGCGAATTGCATTCGCATAATTTGCTGCAAGATCAACTTCTAAATTTTTTAGCGTTGCATCAGGACAATCAACTGATATTTGATTTGCTGCAGGATATTTGCGGCCTTGATCCAAATTCCCTGATCAATTTGTTTGAAGAATATGACCAAAGTGCTCAGACGCTTTCCATCGAACGGCGGCAGGCTCAAAAGGATCAATTGCTGTCCACTTATCAGATTGCCGGATCGGCGGTGAAGCCAAACGTGGCCTCAGATGAGATCTGGATCGCCGGTATCAGGAAACTGGAAAAGACCTTTCAGGATAAGCTAAATCAGATGAAAAAACAGGGGGCCAGAACAACACCTCCCGCTGCCACTTAGAACCCATCTCAAAAATAGTAGATCACGTTCAAGAGCAAGGCGTAAGCTGACGCAAAAGCG
>JASJAZ010000116.1 GCA_030066785.1 Desulfobacterales bacterium
TTATCCGCCACGCAATCAAATACGTCCGGCGCGTCTTGCGGTGTGTATCCGGCGGATTGCGTTCCGGCACAACCAATAATTATCAGGGCGGTTGCAGCCACACCGACCATCAGCCAGGTCGAAAGCCATTTTACCTGCATCATGATCCCTCCCTCCGTTAATGGTTTGACTATGGGGGCGTTCAGTTGCCCAATTGGCAATAAACGGAAATACTAAATCCCCTTAGTTCTGTTAGATCGATCCTTCTACTGCGTTCTGCTCAATACCTAAACGATCAAAACCATAGGCACCTAACAAAGTCAACCGGATTTTATGCCGGTACTTACCATGTTTGTTCAACACGTCGATCTAAGTTAAAAAAGTAATCTTTTAACCGGTGAACTAGCTGATTTGGGCATTCCAATGGATTTGGTAAAGATTTCTTAAAACAAGGGCCGCAATCGTCACTTGACGATGCTCAGTATAATCGATAGTAGTTTATGGTTTCTAAATGGTTTGAGGTGATGGTTAGACTCGTATCCGTTACAATGTCGATATTCGGCGATCAATGCTATTGGAAATGAAATACGAATGTGGGACCCAATTCTCGTTTTCTGCCACGGATTGCGCTGATATATCATGAGGATAGCAAACAAACCATTTATGATGTCACGCCGCTGGGCGATTTACCTGATTGCCGCCTCCTTATTCATCATTTCCCAGTTTTATCGGACTTCCATGGCCGTCATATCCCCCCAGTTGATTGAGGATTTGGCGCTGGACACCAAAAGCCTGAGCTTGACGTCTGCGGCCTTTTTTTACGCCTTTGCGCTTACCCAGATTCCGATTGTTCTCTACCTTGATCGTATCGGCGCGCGCTGGTGTATGACGGCTCTGACCCTGGTGGCCATTATCGGTGCGTTTCTTTTTGCAGCCGCTGAGAGTCCGGCCATGCTGCTGGCGGGGCGTATTTTGATGGGCATCGGCATGGCTTGCAATTTAATGGGCCCGCTTAAACTGATCACCAACTGGTTTGCCCCCCAACGATTTGCAACCCTATCAACGATTGTTTTCTCAATGGGAACGGCCGGTAATATTGCCGCGACAACGCCGTTGGTGTTGTTGTCGCAATGGTTGGGCTGGCGGGGTGCATTTCTCGCCATTGCGGGCCTGAATATCGTATTGATCATCATGTTTTTCTTTATCGTACGTGACCGGCCGGCTGAACCGCATTCGGCCTCAGAAGCACTTGAGAACTTGTCGGGGCCGAATCAACAACCCCCGAAAAATAGTTTGCGACAACTATTTCGAATGAAGGATTACTGGATTATATCCCTGGCCACTTTTTGCCGCTACGGCGTTTTTGCAGCATTTCAGGCGTTATGGGCCGGTCCCTATTTAATGTTTTTGATGGGATATTCTGAGGTAACGGCCGGCAATTTGATCTTGGCATTGAACATCGGTTTTATTGTGGGCGGACCGTTTTGGGGCTATCTTTCCGATTCAGTGGTTAAAACCCGTAAAGGTGTAGTGATATTTGGCTTGATTACAATGGCCGCCACGGCAGCAATCTTGGCTGTGTTAAAAGTGGGTGTGGGGATTTGGATTCTTACCCTGCTGTTTATCGGTTTCGGTATTTTTAGCAGTGCTGGGGGTGTGATGTATTCGCACATCAAGGAACGGCTGCCGTTGTCAATGGCCGGAGCGGCCATGACCGGAATAAATTTTTTCACCATGATCGGAGTCGCGGTGTTTTTGCAAGGCATGGGCAGTATCATGCAGTATCTGTATCCGACCGCATCCATGGGGCCGGCAGCTTTTAAAACCGCCTTGCTTACTTGTGCGGTTTGCTTGCTGGCAGCTACCGGATTTTATTTTTGCACCCGCGATTCCAGCCCCAAACACACTTCCTAATCAATTACCTTGCCGACTAGATTACCTGCTGAATCGACAAAGTGTTCCTTAATGCGTTAATCAGGTACTGCTGTAAAAGAAATCTGTTCGCTGTATAACCGGTACCGGGGTATGAGGTGGCGGCTATAAATTTTCTTCGCAATCATTGCTATTAAGCATCAGCTACACACATATTTTGAATTTTATAAGGAAAGAATCGCTGGCGAACTTGGAAAGCGAATAAAGGGAATAACCGCAAACATTTTCACCCAGTCTATGGAAGTCATCGTCATTTATATCTGAAAATACACGGTCGCATTGTCCTGCGAGCCGAATTCATCACCATTTTAAAGGGCAATAATTTGATACATGGACCGGATGCTGATTCTGTCTTGTTCGTTACTATCGGTCATTATTCAATTAAGTGTTGTAATTCAAATATGTTACGAATTTCTTGCAACCAGACAGGAAATTGTTTAGGTTACGATTTCCAATCTATTAAATGAGAGCATTTGGTTTGATTCAACTATATATCTAAGAATTCGTTAAGAAATATCTCCGGAATGGCCAAGCTAACACCATCCAAAACGCCCCTAATGGTCTCGCGCCCAGATACCGTCCAAGCCGCGCGGACGGTTACCTTGGTTGGCGCTGCGGTCAACATCTTTTTAATCGGTCTCAAATTTGCAGCCGGAATAATTGGACACAGCCAGGCCCTGGTGGCCGACGCCGTGCATTCGATTTCAGATTCGGTGACAGATGCGGTGGTGTTGTTCGGTGCGCGAATGGGCAGCAAGCCCCCCGATCCAAGCCATCCGTTCGGCCATGCGCGCCTTGAAACGCTAACGACCAGCTTCATCGGAGTGGCTCTTATTGGATCGGCAGTTTATTTGGGCATCGAGGCGGTCATCAGCATCCATCGCCACACCGAATCTAATCCCAACCTCCTGGCGGTTGGCGGGGCGGCCATTTCAATTGTGATGAAGGAAGCCCTTTATCATTACACCGTATATGTCGGCCGGCGCATCAAAAGCCAAATGGTACTGGCCAATGCGTGGCATCACCGCTCGGATGCTTTCTCATCGGTAGCGGCCTTGCTCGGTGTAACGGCGGCATATATTAACCCCGCCTGGCATTTTATGGATGCCTTCGCAGCCCTGTTCGTCTCCTTTTTTATCGCCAAAGTCGGCATCGGAATTTTAATGCAGACGTTGCGGGAGTTTATCGATACCGCTCCACCGCCCAGGATCATACAGAAAATGGAGCGGATTGCGCGCTCGGTTGACGGTATCGCTGGGGTTCATGATCTCAGGGTGCGGACTTCGGGAGGTCTATATCAGATGGAAATTCATATCGATGTGGATGGGCAATTGACCATTTTAAAGGGGCACCAAATTGCCAAAGCAGTCGAGGGGCGTTTGAAGTCAGAGATTGAGGGCCTTGATCGGGTAATTGTTCACGTAGACCCGATTTAATTCGGTGAATGCCCATATAATGTCCGTTAATTTTCAATGCCCAATTAAGATATGGCTCACCGTGATAAGGGTCGGATCAGGCGGGCAAAATATCCCGCAATTTGCGGTCCAGGTCATCTAAATCATATGGTTTCTGAATAAAACCGTCACATCCTTTCTCCATAATATCTTCCGCTTGGCCCTCAAAACTGTAGCCGGTAGAGAGCAGTACTTTGACGGCTGGTGCGATGTCCTTAATCTGGCTGAAGGCACTGCGGCCGCCCATGCCGGGCATCACCATATCCAGAATAACCAGTTCGATATCATCCTTTTGATTCTGAAGTTTACGCACCGCTTGTTCACCGTTGTGTGCGGTCAAAACCTGATACCCCAGATGCTGCAGCATTTGTTGGGTTACCTCTAATACCATTTGCTCATCATCCACGAGCAGAATTGTCATACGGTTATATCTCCCCTACTAAATAATGATATTAACCATCATTTACATGCCAGGCCCTTTCAGAAAGCGGTGGTGAGGTGATCAGGTGCTTGAGATGCTGATCAGGGTATCAAAACGGTGGAACCGGTCGTTTTACGGCCTTCCAGATCGCGATGGGCCTGTGCCGCATCGGCCAAATTGTAGGTTTGGGCAGTTTCAATCTTGACAGTTCCTTTGGCGACCACTTCAAATAGGTCTTCGGCGTGCGCCACTAAATCTTCGCGTCGTTCGGTGTAGTGCATTAAGCTTGGCCGGGTTAGAAACAAAGAGCCTTTGGCCCCCAGCAACCCGACATCCATTGGTGGGATGGGTCCGGAAGCTTGTCCGAATGACACCATGGTGCCCATGGGCCGCAGACAGTCCAGCGAATGCAAAAATGTGGTTTGCCCGATGGAATCGTACACAACGTCTACCCCGCGGCCAGCTGTGATCGTTTGGGTGCGCGCCACAAAGTCTTCTTCCGTATATATGATCGGATAATCACAACCATTGCTTGATGCCACTTCGGCCTTGGCAGACGATCCGACGGTTCCGATGACAATAGCGCCCAGATGCCTGGCCCACTGGCAAACAATGGACCCCACCCCGCCGGCGGCCGCATGAATGAGAATGGTATCGCCGGCTTTAACCTTATAACAGCCAAGCAAAAGATAGCGGGCCGTCATTCCCTGCAGCATCATGGCTGCGCCTGTATGCGCGCTGATAGCGTTGGGTAGTTTGACCAAACGATGGGCTGGGATTCGTCTTTTTTCACAATAGGCGCCGGGGGGCAAGCCCGCATAGGCCACCCGATCCCCGGACTGAAATTCGGTGACATCATCCGCAACCGCTTCCACAACACCAGCGCCTTCCATGCCGGGTATGGCCGGTAATGCCGGCAATGGGTATAAGCCTGTGCGGTGGTAAACATCGATGAAATTAAGGCCGATGGCTTTGTGACGCAGTAATACTTCACCCGGCTGAATTTTGCCGGCATCATACTCTTCCCAGCGCAGCACCTCCGGGCCTCCGGTTTCATATATGCGGATTGCTTTGCTCATGATAATCCTCCTATCAGAATGTCAATGACACCATTGTCTATTTTGCCTGAATCAAGAGTACATTACATATGTTTGCGCCATAAAAAAGCGATTTTTAGCTGGTCGGCTGTGGTTAAGACGATGCCGATAAATATCAGGGCAATTCCAGGAATGTGATAGCCGAGTAACCGCTCGCCGAGAAAAATGATGGATAGAATCGTTCCAAAAACCGGCATCAGGTGAATAAAAATACCGGCCTTATTGGCGCCTACGATTCCCACGGCCCGGTTCCAGAACAAGTAAGCGACCACGGAGGGAAATACCGCTACATATACAATACTGCCGACAACCGGCCATGACAACGCCACGTTGGCACCGGTCTGTAATTCCCACAAGTAGATTGGAATAATCAACACCAAGCCAAAGCTAATGAGACAGGTTAAAAAAACATCCGGTTTAATATTTTGCGGACGTTTTCTTAACAAAACCGAATACAGGGCCCAGGAGATTCCCGCGGCCAGTGTCCACAAATCCCCGCGCGAAAACTGAATCGAGCGTAAAATACGCGGGTCGCCTTTGGTGATCAACCAGGTAAGTCCCAGCAGGGAAATTAAGACCCCAATCGTCTGGACGAGCGTCAAGCGATCTCTGAAGGTAACCCAGGAAATCAACACGATAAAAATCGGCATCATCGAATTGATCAGCACCGTGTTGATGGCCGTAGAGGTTTGTAGGGCCAAATAAATGAAAGTATTAAAACAGGTTACCGAAGGAATTGACAATCCCAAAAAGAACTTCCAATTTTTTTTAATGGCGGGCAGGCTGTTGATTACTTTTTGGGCCGTAAACGGCAATATGATCACCAGTGCAATGGTCCAACGCCAAAAGGATAGGGCCACCGGTGGAATGAGGTCATGCACGCCGCGGCCTAGCACGAAATTGCCGGACCAGAAGAGCACAGTTAAAACCAAAAGAAAGTATGCCATTGCATCGACACGGACCAATTGATGGTTGGGAAAGACGAAGATTCTCAATTCGAATCAGCGGTTTTATAACAGATCCCCTGGTTGTTATCCATCAATTTAATCAGTGTCGCAGTGCTTTGCCATCCTAACCCAGGCGGTTGAAATTCATCGGTCAATAATAGCCTTGGAGGGGTATTGGCTTGAAAAAAAGTTTATTTGGCACTATAAGCAGCGGAAACAAATGATTCAATGACAGGAGTTTGATAGATGAGTTCTTTCCAATATAGGCGCGCATCCTATGGGTTCGGATCCCAGCTTACCCCCATCGGCAAGCGTCTGTTAATTTTATATTCGGTAATTTATGTGCTGGAGCTTTTTTGTGAGCACTGGTTCAACATGCCATTTGTTGTATACCTGCAACTCTATCCGCTTAATTCATCCGGTTTCCATGTCTGGCAAATCTTAACCCATCCTTTTTTACATAACCCGAATGCGCCCATCGGTTTTTTGATTAACTGCTTGGTTTTTTATTTTTTTGCCGGGCCGGTGGAGCAGGCCTTGGGGACACGAAGATTTTTATATCTTTTTTATCTGGCTGCGCTGGGCGGGGCTTTATGCGGCCTGGCCTTCAGCTTGGTATCCGGTTTTAATTCAGCCTTCTTGGGTATGATGCCCAGTTTGTTGACGCTGATCGTTGTGTTTGGTTTGCTCAATCCGGAGGCCACCATACTGCTCATGTTTATTTTGCCGATAAAAGCCAAATTTATCAGCTATGGAACGGTCATTGTTACCTTGCTGACCTTTTTGGCCAAGGTGAATCCACACGGTGCCTATCATCTGGGCGGTATTCTGTTCGGCTATGTTTACTTCCAGGGGCCACGTTACCTGTTTGATCCCAATTTGATTCGATTGCGATATATGGAATGGCAAATGAAACGCAGGCGATCGCGGTTTACCGTGGTTGATGGAAGCAAAAACGACGACGATCATAAACCAACGTATCACTGACAGCATCTGTTTTGATACATGGTCAGCCTTCATCCGATTTTCTACATCACAAGGCCAACAGTTGTCATTAAACCGGAAGTTTTTTACCATCATCCAGCTGTTAACCGATTTACCAAGTGTTTTTACAACATACATGGGATGCCATGCCAAAGTTGTCCTGAATGAAAGACGCTGCTGCGGGCCATTGACGTCATTTTCCAAGCGATTGAATCCATGAAACCGATTGTTGCCATTATCGGCCGGCCCAATGCCGGCAAATCAACCCTGTTTAACCGCATTACCCGTAGCCGTAATGCGTTGGTGGATGACTTTCCAGGGGTAACGCGCGATCGCATCTATGGCAATGCCTGCTGGGACAACATGGAGTTCACATTGGTCGATACCGGCGGATTTGGCGACGATGATTCGGATGGTTTTGCAGGACAGGTGCGGTTTCAAGTCCAGCAAGCCATCCAAGACGCCGATATCATTCTATTGGTGTTAGACGGTAAAGGCGGCATTTCGCCCTATGATCAGGATCTCGTCAAAATTCTACGGGGACTGGCAAAGCCGGTCTTTTATACCGTCAACAAAATCGATGGTGAAGAACAATCGGATCGCTTATACGATTTTTATGCGTTAGGCATCGATTCCCTGTATCCCATATCAGCGGAGCATGGTTACGGCATCCATGATTTGATGGATGATCTCATCCAAGCGCTGCCCCAGGCCATGGAAACCGAAGCGCCGGATGTGGTAAAACTGGCGGTGGTGGGCCGCCCCAATGTCGGCAAGTCTTCACTGATTAATCGCATTATGGGCCAACAACGCTTACTGGTCAGCGATGTTCCGGGCACCACCCGCGATGCCATCGATTCGCTGTGTGAAATTAACGGCCGATCTTACCTGCTGGTCGATACGGCCGGTATTCGCCGTCGCAAAAAGGTGTCGAAGAAACTAGAAAAATTTTCCATAATCAAAGCCCTTAAAAGTATGGATCGCTGCCATATCGCATTAATAATGATAGATGCCGTCCAGGGCGTCGCCGATCAGGATGTTCATATTGCCGGATATGCCTATGAACGGGGATGTGGCTGTGTACTGTTGATCAACAAATGGGATGCCATTGAAAAAGATAGTCACACGGCCAAACGGTTTATTGAAGATTTGCGTTTGAAGGCCAAGTTTCTTAACTTCGCCCCCGTGCTGACCATTTCCGCCCTGACTGGACAGAGGGTTGCACGCATATTCGCTGTGGCCGATGAAGTATATGCACAGTATACGTTTCGCATCGGCACGGGAAAGTTAAATAAAATTATCGAGCGTGCCATTGCGAGCAATGAACCATCACTTGTCAGAGGACGCCGAATCAAATTCTACTATGGTACCCAGGTCTCAACGCGGCCGCCGTCCTTTGTGCTCTTTGTTAATTATCCGGAGGCGGTACATTTTTCCTATCGGCGCTATCTGATCAATCAGATTCGCATGGAAACCAGCCTTGATAAGACACCGCTGCGGCTTACATTTCGCAAACGTTCCGGGAAACGCGGCGGCGCACGCAAGACCAAACCCTAAGAGTTTAAAGACTTTTATTAATACCTGCAAAATCAATGGACCTGTTTGAATATCAAACCGAGAAAGCCATGGCCTCTTCACGCCCCCTAGCCGAGCGCATGCGCCCTATAAATTTAGCCGAATTTATCGGCCAGGAACATGTGGTGGGGCCAGGCGCTCTGATTGAAAAGGCCATTGCCGGAGATCATATTTTTTCCATGATTTTTTGGGGACCGCCTGGTTGCGGCAAAACCACGCTGGCCCGAATCATTGCACGGGAAACCCGTTCGTATTTTGTGCATTTTTCAGCTGTATTATCCGGCGTCAAACAAATCCGGGCGACCATTAAAGATGCCCGTGATCAGCAAAAAATTCAGCGCCGCAAGACCATCTTATTTGTCGATGAAATTCACCGCTTTAACAAATCTCAGCAGGATGCTTTTCTGCCGCATGTGGAAAGCGGGTTGATCACCTTAATTGGTGCCACCACGGAAAATCCCTCTTTTGAAGTCATTGCGCCCCTGTTATCGCGTTGCCGGGTGATCACCCTGCAGGCTTTAGCAGCCGAAGATATCGGGGCGATTCTGGATAATGCCCTGTCTAACAAGGAGCGCGGCCTGGGAAATAATGAGGTGGAGCTGGAATCCGCAGCGCGGGACCATTTGATCGAAATTGCCGATGGTGACGGGCGCTTCGCCCTTAATGGCTTGGAAATCGCGGCTTCACTGGTAACCTCAGAAGGCGATGGCAAGACTAAGCCTGCCGGTCAAGCGCGCATTACGTTGGCGGATGTAGAGAAAGCGTTGCAGCATAAAGCCTTATTGTATGATAAGTCGGGCGAAGAGCATTATAATCTTATTTCAGCCCTGCATAAGAGTTTGCGCGGCAGCGATCCGGACGCCGCCCTTTACTGGCTGGAGCGAATGTTGGTGGCCGGTGAAGATCCGTTTTATATTGCCCGGCGAATGGTGCGGTTTGCTACGGAAGATGTCGGCAATGCAGATCCAATGGCACTGGGCGTCGCCTTGAACGCCATGGAAGCTTTCCGGTTTCTCGGTCATCCCGAGGGCGAACTGGCCTTGACCCAAGCCGCGGCCTATTTGGCCACCGCACCTAAAAGCAATCGCATCTATGCCGCCTCCAAGCAGGTGCGGTCAGAGATTCGCAGTAGTGGTGCGCTGCCGACACCGTTGCATATTCGTAATGCCCCGACCAAGCTGATGAAGGATTTGGATTACGCCAAAGGATATAAATATGCACACAATTATGAAGATGGATTTGTTGTGCAGGAATATTTGCCGGACAAATTGCAAGGCCGCCGGTTCTATCAACCCACCAATCGGGGATACGAAAAGATTCTCAAACAGCGAATGGAAAAATGGCGCCAGATCAAAAAACATAAGAATAAGGATTCCTAACACCAAACTTTTAAGCAGCGGAAAATATGTCACACGTTTACTACGACTACTTCAAATCGCCCATTGGCTGGATTGAAATAGGTGGCTCCGAGGCGGCCATCAATTGCATCAGTTTTGTGGAAAAGCCCCGCAAGCTCTATGAAACCCATCCCATCATCACACGGGCAATCTCCCAAATTAGGCAATACTTTGCCAAGCAGCGCCGGGAGTTTGACTTGCCGCTGCAATTGCAGGGAACCGCATTTCAACGTCAAACGTGGCAGCAACTCCTGACGGTACCCTATGGTCAAACCGCTTCCTACAAAGAAATTGCGGTTGCCATTGATCGTCCGCGGGCGGTAAGAGCCGTGGGTGCCGCTAACGGAAAGAATCCGATTTCCATTGTGGTGCCCTGCCATCGAATTATTGGCAGCAGCGGAGCCCTGGTGGGATATGGTTCCGGTCTCTGGCGTAAAGAATGGCTTCTGAAACATGAAGGTAGTCGTTTATTATGATGGCACCCAAGGCACGTTCAAACTGTTGGCGGCATCTCAAATGCTCTGGAATGATGCCGCGGCAGTTGCCGCTATCCATTATTTTGTGTTTGTTTCTAATCGGCTGTCCCGGTTACCGGATTACCAGCATTAATGGCGTGCACAGCGGATATTTTAAGGCGCAGGCGGCTGATGACATCATTGCGGTTTTGTTTGAGAAGATAAATGCAACGTACGACGATAGCTATGACCTGGTCATCAAGGCAACTTCGGAGGATATATACACATTTGAGTTTGCCGACTTGTCCACTTTTGAAGACCTGCTCGTACTGGTTGAAAAACAGCTCGGGTTGGTGGGAAAGATTTTGACCGAAGACCAAATTATTGTTTTTAAGCCTGCCCAACGGGTTTAATTATCAGGTACATTAATGATCTCCGTAAAAGCTTGCACGCACTGGGTATTCGGAACTGAGTATTGGAGAAGAAAGAAGCATTCCAAAAAACGTTTGGTTATTGATGGATAAATTAGAAGATCGAAAAACAGATATTGAAAAGGTGGCAGAGGATTTATTCAACCACGCCATCGATCGTGAAGACGTCAAATGGTTAATGGCACATCTGGCGCCCGAGGCTGATATCAAGCGCAATACGGTGGCGTACGAGCTTCAGATCCTGAAGATTATTAGTGTGGGCTGGAGCCTTTCCTATTATTTGGAACATAGTCCGCATAAAACAGCGATCTCAGAATTATTTTGGAAAGCAATATATGAATTCTCCCAGAGCCTGTCTGAAACCACCGGTTTGATGATTGGTCAAGATATTGATTACTTTCAAATTCTGAAAGAGCGTCTGGATATGTACGTTGCGGCCATGGATAAGCAGCCCGACGCCCAGGAGCCGGCCTTGGTGGTTGGTCCTGAATTTGCCCGCACCTGCGGCAACGTGGATGATATTTTTACTTTCATGACCGGATCCAAGATGTTTATTGCAACCATCACCCGGGTCAAAGAATACTTAGAAGCAGTCAGACTCAGGTAGGTGCGTGTTTTGATGTGTTTTGGGCCGATGGGCGTCTGTTTAGATCGATGACGGTCCGCCGGCTTAAATTGGAATTTTCAAACCAAAGATTGACCCTTGGCCTTCACCCTCACTTTGGGCCCACAGTTGACCGCCATGCAGTTCCACCAGGATCTTGGTTAGCGCCAGCCCGAGGCCAGTACCTTCATACTGTTTGCTCATGGCATTTTCGACCTGTTCAAAGCTGTCAAAAATACGTTCTAAATTCTGGGGTGCAATCCCGATACCGGTATCTATCAACTTGATTTCCATCTGCCGATTTGGGGTATGATCTTGGTCCCTGCCGGCCACATCTTCAATCAATCGAGCCCAAAGGGAGATCTGCCCGCCTTCAGGGGTAAATTTGACGGCATTGGAAAGCAAATTGTAGAGAATCTGTTTTAATTTGCGTTCATCAGCCGTAATTTTTTCCGGAAGCCCATCATAATCGGTATTGAACTGGATGTTTTTTTTGGCAGCCTTTTCTTTGATGATGGCAAAGCTGTTATCCAGTAATCGACGAATATTAACACTGCTCACCTGCAACTCGATTTTACCGGCTTCGATTTTGGAGAGATCCAGGATATCATTGATTAAAGACAGCAGGTGTTTGCTGCTCTCAAGCACATCGTTCAAATATTCTTTTTGGTCGGGGTTTATTTTGCCGGTATGCTCATCTACCACCAATTCCGTAAAGCCAATAATATGATTTAACGGTGTGCGCAGTTCATGGCTCATATTGGCCAGAAAATCACTTTTGGCCCGATTGGCAGCCTCCGCATGGCGCTTGGCCAATACCAGCGCCTTTTTTTGTTTGAGAAATACACCGGCAGCCAGGGAAAGAAAGATGGCTGAAAACAGGAAATAACACGCATACATGAACTCATAGGTAAACTCACCGGCCTGGTTACCATGGTGGGTCTGATAATAGGAAATGGAGGTGAAACTAATGAATATCGCGGAGGTCAATAACAAGGCTACGCGGGTACCGGCATTGGTAAAAAGGAAAATGAGGCCGATAAATGCGCAGAATAGGGCGGCCAGGCGAACCTCGTTGAAAAAAGAGGTCGTATAACAAAAAATGAAGAACCAGTTGGTTAGTTCATAAAATAGAACAAAATTGGCAAATTTGACGGTAACCTTTTTTTTGGCTTTGATGATCCGATTGGACACCAATCGGGATGTTAAGATCCAAAGGGCCAGGATGGCCAGATGTTGATAGGTGTAGCTGGCTAGATCAAGGACTTTGACGATGACGAAGGCGACCGCGGGCAAACTATAGCCGACCGATGCAATGGAGGTATTGCGCAACAGGAGACGACGGCGCCGCTCATAATTATGCACAGTTTTCATATTCTATTAAGGAGCCAATCCTATCTGGGTCTCTGATATGATTTGCGGATCAGTCACTGTGGCCACAGGTTGCTTTTGCATATATCGGTAATTTTTTTAAAAAGTTGAACCGATGATAGATTTTGGGGACCCGGAGGTATACGCATGACGATTTGTTATTCCAGTGCAAAAATAAGTGACATTCAGCAACTCCATTTTAAAAGAATGTTGAAATGCATTGGGCCAAACTAACGGGTATTTTAATTTTCTGACGCCCTTTTAATCCTTTGCCATACCCTTTTATTGCCCTTAGCAGCTATCCTAAATTTATTTCACCAAAATGATTTAACCTATTAAAGTTTCATCACATATTGACGATCATATAGTGTGAGGCCATGGTCTTTCGAGGAGTTTTATGATTTAGCGAAGATGATGTTTCAGGGCTGGATTACAATGTAAAAGTGGTTTTGAACTGCAAGGACAAGGGGGATTTGCGATGCAGACTGCATGGCGGTCGCTATGCGTTTTTATCCTGGTAATTTTTTTGATGGTATATGTGAAACAGGTTCAAGCGCATCCACACCATAAGGTAATTTCAACCGAAGCGCTCGCCAAGAAACTGGCAGATGGCGAACCACTGTGCCTAATCAATGTTTTGCCCAAGATTATCCATGATGCCAAACATATTGAAGGTTCCATCAATATACCGATTGGCAAGATCGAATCTTCAGGCAAGCTACCCCAAAATAAGGAACAGCTCCTTATTTTTTATTGTATGGGAACCCTTTGACTCTATAGTCCCAAGGCTGCCAGTATGGCGGTCAAAATGGGATACACCAATGTTATGGTATATCGCCAGGGTATTTTGGGATGGGCTAAATCGGGCCGGCCTCTGGAATCAATGGCCCACTATCCTGCAGTGAACATTCCCATCATCAGTTCGCTGGACCTTCAATCAAGTAAACGGCCTCGTCCCATGATTCTGGATGTACGCCCCCAATCACATTTCAACAAGGGGCATATTGCAGGGGCCTTAAATATTGATCTTGAAGATTTGGATCGTCAACTGGACCATTTGCCTCAGAACCGCCCCATTGTGATCGTGGATCATAAAGGCAAACTGACACTGACGACCGGTCGCTATCTGGTTTCAAAAGGGTTCAAAGATGTTTGGAGGTTGGATGGCGGCTTTAATGCCTGGGTCAAAAACGGAATGCCCATCGGCCAGTAGTTAAATCTTAAGCGTGTCCGTAGTTTTTTATCTCTGAGGTTTTTAATCATATGCTTAGAAATTCAAGCCTAAAATTTAAATTGTGGCTTGCCATGAGCCTTATGATTGTATTGATGGTCATGGTTGGCGCCACCACGCTCTTTTTCACCACTAAAATCAAAACCCAAACCCAAATAATAAACCATACCGCATACCCGTTAGCGGTAAACACGACCGAGCTTCAGGTATGGACCGAGAGGTTTTTCGCGGCGATCAATGCCGCAGCTTCCGCCAGCCGGCAAGATTTGCTGGAACCGGTAGATGATATCGAGAAACATCTAAAAAATAGCTATGAAAGTGTGCGGCATTTAGTGCAAGAATCTCCCGATCTCTTGGAAAAGTTAAATAGAATCATCACTTTGTATCATTCATCCAGGCAAGTTGGATATGAGTGGGTTGAGGCGACGCTGCATGAGCAATGGAATCTGGAACCTGTTTTAGCCCATAAGTTCCACCAGCTCCAAAAAGAACTCTATGCCACTTTAGCTGAAATCCGCGAAGAAGGCGTAGATGGTTTTGCACAATCGATGTCATCGATTTCCAACATGACGGTTCGCGTGTGGGCGCAGACGTTGGCCATTTTTGCGATCGGTTTTGCTGCCTTTATGGTCTTAACATTTTATTTGTACCGATCGATTAACAACCCCCTGACAAGCTTGCTTGCAGTCATTAAAGATATCCGCCAAGAAAAAACCGACCTTTCCCAGCGCGTCGATATCAACTCACAAGATGAATTTGGTCAATTGGGCTCTGCTTTTAATGACATGTTAGATGATCTGGGAAACTACCAAAAAGAAATAACCAAGTATGCGCTTGAACTTGAAGACAAGGTAAAAGCACGCACGGCGGAATTACAGAAAGAAAAGGAATCGTTAAAAGAGAGTGAAGGACATCTCAAAGCCATCTGGGATTCAACCCCGTCCGGCATCATGGTTATAGATGTCGATTCCCACAAAATTGCGGATATCAATCCGTATGCTCTGAAGTTGTTGGGAAAAAGAAAAGAGGATGTCATCAATAAAGTCTGTCATGAATTCGTTTGTCCTGCCGAAATTGGTAAATGCCCCATCACCGATTTAGGCCAACAGATCGAAAATACCGAACGGACCTTGATACAGAATGCCGGCAATCTATTGTGCATTCTCAAAACCGTAACACCGTTTTTCAAGAAAGGTCGTAAATATTTAATAGAAAGTTTTGTTGACATAAATGAACGCAAGGAAGCTGAAAAAAATTTGATCATTGCTAAAAATGCTGCTGAAAAAGCCAACCGTGCCAAAAGTGTTTTTTTGGCCAGTATGAGCCACGAATTGCGTACACCCTTAAACCACATCATCGGTTTTTCTGAATTGCTATTGGATAAAAATTTTGGAGATTTAAACGAGACGCAGGAAGAATACCTAGGCGATGTCCATCATTCAAGCATCCATTTGCTGTCACTCATCAATGATATTCTCGATCTTTCAAAAATTGAGGCTGGAAAACTCGAACTCAAAACAACTGCGGTGTCCATCCGGACGTTATTGGAAAACAGCCATACCATGATCAAAGAAAAGGCCATGCGGCATGGCATTGAACTGACTATCGACATGGATGGCATACCGGAACGTATTAACGCCGATGAACGCAAACTCAAACAAATCCTTTACAATTTACTATCCAATGCCGCTAAATTTACCCCTGATGGAGGGCGGATCGCTTTGACAGCCAAGTGCATTGATAATTCCTACCCAGAACCGTCCGCTCCGGCACATCATACCAAACAGATGCAGGTATCGGTGACAGATTCAGGTATTGGAATTAAAGCTGAAGATTTGGAAACAATTTTCAAGCCTTTTGAACAGTTAAAAAGTGCCGAGTATCAAAACACGCAAGGCACCGGTCTGGGTTTGTCTTTGACGAAAAGTATTGTGGAGTTGCACGGGGGGCAAATTTGGGCGAAAAGCGATGGGCCCGAACAGGGTGCTACATTTACCTTTACGATTCCCCTTGATTAATTATCCGACGGTTGTGTACCGATAATGCTGACCAGGTCTTGTATAAAGCTGCGGGTTTTAATCGGCTTGGTGAGATAGCCGGTGCAACCGGCATCCAACGCTTTTTGTTTGTCGCCGTTCATGGCATAAGAGCTCAGGGCAACCACCGGGGTATGTTTTAAATCGGCATCGCGGCGTATGTGTTGGGTGGCGGTCAGACCGTCCATTCCCGGTAGTTGAATGTCCATCAGTATGAGATCCGGCTGATGGATTTGCGCCAATTCAAGGCCGGTCTCCGCATCCCAGGCTTCAATGACTGCATAATCGGCAAACCGCAATAAATCGCGCACCAATTTCATATTCAGTTCGTTATCTTCCACGACCAAAACCGTTTTTGGTTCCATTTTTATCTCCTATCCCGGAATTTCCGGAATGACACTAGGCGCGATGTGATGGTACTTAATTGGGCAGCGAAAAGCTGAATATTGCGCCGTTTTTCGCGCCCTGATTGTCAGCCCATATTTTGCCGCCATGGGCCTCCACGGCCAGCTTGCAAAAGGCCAGCCCCAATCCGCTCGATCCCATTAGGGTGCCGTTTTCAGCCTGTTTAAATTTGTCAAAAATCTTTTCCTTATCTTCACCGATTAACCCGCTGCCGGTATCAAACACGCTGAGACACAGCTGATCTTTTGCCGCCGCCGGTTGGGCCCAGATGGATATCGATCCACCGGCGGGGGTGTGGCGCAATGCATTATTGATCAGATTGGCCAATACGCGTTTGATGAGAACACGATCCGCCTGGATCGCCGCGCTGTTATTCTTGGTTTCAAACGACAGGCAAATATTTTTCTTTTGGGCCTGAATTTCAAATTGGGCGAATACCTCCTTGACCAGAACTGAGATTTCGAGTGTTTCTTTGTGCAGCTCGATCTGGTCGTTCTCCATTTTATGCACCTCCAGGAGGCTTTGAATCATTTGGTTTAATTCTTCACACAACGTAAAGCATCGATTGGCCAGTTTGGTTTGGTCGGCGGTGAGATCATTATTTTCAAACAACAACAATTCGAGATAGCCGGCGAGGCCCATGAGGGGATTTTTCATATCGTGAATCACCATATGGGTTAAACCTTCCTTGACCTTCTCGAGCTCTTCTAATTTAGCGTTTTTGCGGGTGATTTCATGATGCCGTTCCAATAACTGATCATGGTAGGCTTTGATGCGCAGCAGGGATCGTACGCGCAGTTGCAGTTCGGTGCGATCGATCGGTTTGCTTAAAAAATCATCCGCCCCCACCTCCATGGCCTTGACGCGATGCTCCTTGCGGTTCAGGGCCGTGACCATCAGGATAGGAATCATCTGGGTGTGTTGATTGGCTTTCAGTCGTCGGCAGACCTCAAAACCGTCGATGCCGGGCATCATGACATCCAGCAGAATTAAGTCGGGCGGATTTTCAACAATGGCTTGCAATGCTTCTTCACCGCTCAAAGCACCTGCCAAGTGATGCTCATCCGACATCAACATGGCTTTCAACAAGGTGATGTTACGCACCTCATCGTCAACGATTAAAATCGTTTTTTGATCGGTTGCCGGACGTGCGGCTTCGCCGGTCTGTTGGCTCCCATGGCCATTGTCAAGGCTTGGGGTGGTATTTGCGGCCAGTTGTTCGAGTTCTTTGCGCGCCCGCGCAATGATGTCATCATAGCTTTCCGTGGATTCCAGGCGCACTTCAAACAGTGGAAATACGGCCTGGGCCTGGGCATGAATTTGCTTGTACAATTGATCAAAACTAATTTTGGGGCCAAACTCATACTCCTTAACGTACCATTCAAACAGGCTCAAATAGAGCGTTTTATTTTTCTGATTATAGAAATCGGCAAATAACGAGGCCAAATGCAAAATTTGCGTTAAGGTATGCAGCTCAGGGTCTTGATCGCGCAGTTTAAACGGATGGTGATGATAGCGGATGGGGGTGTAAAACATTTTCGGCAAGCCCCACGACTTGGTCAAAAAATTGCCCATCTCCAGATGGTTGAACTGCAGGATTTGGTTTTCAGCCTCCTGATAGCTGCAGCCTTCTTCTTCCTTATAGGTCAGCACTTGCTGATATTGGTTGCCAAAGCATTGCAGCAAGGCCAATATGCCGATGTCATGGATCAAGCCCAGGAAAAAGGCATCTTCGGCCAGAGCGGGCGAGATGTTTTGGGTCAAGAGTTTGGCGGTGATGGCACTGATCAGTGAATTTTTCCAGAAGAGAGGGTAGTCGAACTGATTGCCATTTTTATTTTGATAGCTACCGACCAAGGAAAAGCTCAGGGCGATATTTTTGATAGTGTGGCTGCCCAGCAGATTGATGGCGGTATGCACCGACGTCACCTTGGAGGGCAGGCCGTAAAAAGGAGAATTGACCAGCTTGAGCACTTTGGCCGACAACGGCGGGTCATTGGCAATCAGATCGCCGATGGCATCAATACCGGTGTTCGCATTACGGATGGTTTCCAGTATTTTGATAGCGATTCCCGGCAATGTGGGAAGATCTTTATTGCCGGCGGCGATTTCGCGGATGCAATTCTGATCAGGCATTATGATATGCCCCCTTTTTGCAAAGGTTCGGTATCAGCTGCGGTTGGCGGGTGAATCGTAACGGCCTCTTCCAAGCGAGTTGGAATAATAAAGGCAAATGTGCTGCCTTTACCTTGGCCATCGCTTTCCGCCCAAATTTTGCCGCCATGCAATTCCACAAAGCTCTTGGCCAACGAGAGACCCAGTCCCGAACCTTGGAATTTACGACTGGCACTGGATTCCACCTGGTCAAAACGGTCAAAGATGCGATTTAAATGCCCCTTTTGGATACCGATACCGCTATCCATGACGGCAATTTTTAGGCAGGGCGATACATTTTCGGTTGCGCCGGCGCTGCCGCCGGAAGGTTCCATAATCACCGGGTGGTGCGGGTCCGTTTCTCGGCGGCCAATTGATACTGCGCAGTCAATTATTTGGGCCTTGATGGTCACCTCACCGCCATCGGGTG
>JASJAZ010000117.1 GCA_030066785.1 Desulfobacterales bacterium
TCCGGCTTGGTCTGTTCTTCCAGCCGGTTCCAAATTTCCTCCGGCATATCCCATTCACCCATCTCCATATTGGCCTCGAGCTGTTCCTGGTTTCGGACACCGATGATAACCGAGGCGACGAAACGGTGTTTTAGCGGCCAAGCGATGGCCAATTTAATCATGGGAATATTGGTATCCTCAGAAACCTGTTCAACAATTTCTGCTGTTCGAAAACCCTTAGGATGCCAGAATCGGGGGCCATCCACCTGGGTTCTGAATGACAATCGGGTCCCGGCGGAGGGTTCACGTTGGCCCTTATATTTGCCGGTCAACAACCCACCTCCCAGGGGACTGTAACACATCATACCCAATCCGTGATCCGCCGCCGCCGGTATTACCTCGCGCTCCAACTCACGATGCACCAAGCTGTAGATGTATTGGCCGGCGATTAGGCCTTCCGTGTTCATCCTGGCGGCAATGCCGCAAGCCTTGGCAATCTGCCAGCCAAACAGATTGCTGCACCCCAGATAGCGTACCTTTCCCTGGCGCACCAAATCATCCAAGGCCCGCATGGTTTCCTCATAAGGTGACACCGGATCGGGCCCATGAATGTAGTAAAGATCGATATAATCGGTTTTTAAACGTTTTAAGCTGGCTTCGCACGAAGCAATGATTCGTTTTCTGGAAACACCAAAGCTGTTGGGCGTTTCACCCATGGGAAAATAGCACTTGGACGCGATGATAACCTCTTCTCTATTGATTTGGGACATAAAGCTGCCAATGATTTCCTCTGACTGACCGCCGGCATACACATCGGCACAATCGAAATGGTTGCCACCCCCGTCCAGATACTTTTTCATAATAAGATGCGCTTCTTTGGCATCGCAGCCCCAATCAGGTGCCCCAAAGGTCATTGTTCCCAAGGTGATGCGTGAAACGAGCAAACCCGATGATCCAAGATAACGATATTTCATTGGCAATCTCCTGCTGAATTTGAATTTTATGTGATACCAAATGTAGTTTGAACAATTCAACCTTCCATCATCGGCAAAGGTTGTGGCACACTGAGGGATTTGGACCAGGCTTCCAAGGAAGACATGATGCCAGGCGTTAGTTCAACCCCTTTTTTTAGACACCGGCGTTTGTTGGCTAAGGCGGCTTGACCCGGCAGACGCACCGGATGTTGAGGGTCCAGCGGTTCAGCAGCACGGCACGCTTCGGCGATCCAGGTCGTTTCTTGAATAAACCTTTCGCGTCCCCCGAGGGATTCCGGATTCAGCATCATTAAAAAAACGGTGGCTCCCCATCGTCCAGGTTGATCTTTGCGTCCAAAACCACACAAACCCGAGGTCAAGGCCTCCACCAATAGCCCGAGTGCAAAACCTTTGTGTCCTAGCTCCAGACCGCCGAGCGGTAATATCGATCCCGAAGGTTCCTGAAATATGACGGCAGGATCGTCGGTGCCGTTACCCTCGGCATCCAAAAGCCATTTGCCGGGCAACCGTTCGTTACGACGGCTGAGTCTCTGGGTCAGCCCGATGGTTGTAGTGGACATCGAAATATCCAGGATAACCGGATCGTTTTTGAGCGGCCATCCGGCTGCTAGCGGATTCGGTGTATATAAGGGTGTGCGGCTGCCGAAGGGTGACACTTTGGAGCCCAGCGTCGGATCGGAAGTGGTCAGAATAATCAGGTAGCCCGCTCGGGCCACTCGCTCGAGGTAAGCGGCCAGGCAGGCAATGTGATGACTCTGTTTAATGCTGGCCGTAAATACAGGATACGTCGCCATGCGTTCAAGACCGATGTCGATGGCCCGGGAAACCAGCCACGGCCCGGGCAGGTAGCAACCATCCCACAACAGTGACATACCATGATCTTGGACGACTACGGGTTTTCCATCTTTTTTCATGGCGCCGGCATCTAGTTCCTTGAGGTACGGATCAAGAAGCTGAAGCCCATGTGTGGTGTGGCCAAGCAAATCACCTTCCAACAAAATGTCGGCAACCGTTTCGGCAAATTCGGAATTCATTCCGTTTTGGCTTAACAGGTTAAAGGCAAATGTCTGAAGTTCTTGAGCTCGATATTTGGCTGTCATTGATAGGCATCCCTGGCGAATAACGTTGTCGTATTTAAGAAGTTGAAGGTGGTTTCAGTCGGAAAGAAATCAGGCTTGCGTTTAATATTGTACATTCGTTTCACATACTAAGATTTCAAGTCAATCTTTTTTTTGAATCAGAGACTTCAACTCCAGGACCTCATACTGCCGGTCATTTAAACGATTCTAAAGTAATTCATTTGCTAGCGATGTGATACTAGCATCAGTTGATTGCTGAAGAATATATCGGTTTTACAATGCTGTTGATTTTACCCCCAAAGACTGAAATAGTATCTTTTTATAATTCTGCGACTTCCAATAAATTTTACCAAATAGAACTTCGTGGACAACACAGCGCCATTGTTACACCCGCGAACCTATTGCCGCGCGGAGACACATGCATGAACGATACCTTGATAATGCTTGATCTTGACGGGACCATTATCGACACATCCCAACTCTATTTCCAGGGGATACCGCCGATCGTCCAACGTCATTTAAATATCGCTATTTCCGAGCGCGATATCTTGCCGATGTGGGGGCAATTTGCCCGTAACTTTTTCGCGCATTTTGCCCGCTCTGCCGGCAACCCGGATGAAGCGCTCATCGATAAAATGTATCAAGAATTTTCAATTTTTTATAATGAAATGCACAACAGGCTCTCGCCGGCCTACGAAGATGTTTGTGAATCACTGCCGGTTATTCGCAAAGCGGTGCACGCACTTGGGGTGGTCACCACACGACCGACTTCCAGATCAGCGCCCGTGCTGGAGATGTCTTGGGCCCAAGATGTTGATTTCTTTATTTGGGGAGATCAGGTACCACGGCGCAAGCCATTTCCAGACGGTATCGAGTTTGCCATGCAGAGGTACGCTGTCGAAAATGGCGTCTGCGTGTATGTCGGCGATAATGCCCATGATATCAAAGCCGCGCAGGCCTGCGATCGCCGTGTGGTCAGCGTTGCCGCCTTGTGGGGCACCATGGATCGGGACCGCCTGCTGGCGGCTGACCCGGATTTGTCTTTTGATGCCTTTCAAACGTTTACTGAATGGGTCATATCCGGATGTCCTGTGGATAGATAACCTTGGCGGTTAAAGGCTCTGCCAACTAAAAAAAACACCATATTCCGTGTGCCAATGGCGGTGCGGTCTTACATAGCTTGAATGACGATGGATAATATACCCAGGCGATTGATAAAAGGGTGCGCGTTTGATCTTGGCAACACCCTCATCAATGACCAAAAACTAACCGCTGCGAGTGTGAAGGATTTGGGCCAATGGCTTGGCCGCAATTCCATTATTTCTTCTCCAAATCGATTTATCCAGACGTACATGCAGAACAATTATCAGATTAATCGTCCCTTTATCAGCCATACATTCGGCGAAATCGATTTTTTCGAGAAAACGTTGGCGGAATTATCCATATCCCACATTTCAGCCGAGGAAATCCTGCAAAAATACCGCCGCATCTTAACGGATAAAATACAACCGGATCAGGATATTATCGAAACCTTCCAATATCTGAAGGCACAAAAAATTCAAATTGCCCTGATATCAAATGAGTCCAACTGCCGCGTCGAGGCCACACTGGATAAAATCGGGTTGCAGCACTTTTTTGATACCATCATCGTTTCGGAAGATATTGGTGTGGAAAAACCGGATCCTCGAATTTTTATGGAAGGCCTAAATCGGCTGAACATTGCAAGTGATGCAATGATCATGTTTGGCGATAATAATATTGCCGACGGCGCCTGCAAAGAATTGGGGATTTACTTTGTATTGGTCACAGGCTTTCGAAGCACCAAATGGGTTTGGGAAAAAGGCAATTCTTATCAACCTGATTATGTCATGCCAAAAATAAGCAGAAACGAAATGGAAACTTTTATGACATCGTTCCAGGTATCAGGATCATGATAAATTGTGTCTTAGTATTCAGCTGCTTAGGCTTTTCCCGCAGCTCCCAACTCTCTGATTTTTTCAGTTGCTACGCGCTGAATGGTTTGAAGCACTCCTTTTGTAAGTGTCAATCTGTCAAAAACATCAGGCTGTGCACTGAATTCTTGTCGTAGCGTATACCCCCAAGCTTGTCTGAGCAGCGTGCCAATATTGCATTTTGCTACTCGGCTGTTGATAATCATTTTCATATCAGCAGAACAAATACCAGAAGTTCCATGAAGTACAAGAGGGACTTCTGATACTTCTTCAATTTTCTTCATAAGGGTGTGATCGATTTTCGATTCCGGTTGGGTCAACTTATGGACATTACCAACTGAGACCGCCATGGCATCTACTTCGCTTCTTTTGGAAAATGCAAGGGCCTGCTCGGGGGTCGTTTTCTCATCTTTAATTTCATCTTCATCGGTATAAGGTACTGAGCCGATTTCTCCTTCAACCGAAATGCCTTTGGCATGCGCTGCATCCGCGATTGCGCGGGTTCGGGAAATGTTTTCTTCCATCGGTAGCTGAGATCCATCAAACATGACCGAACTAAATCCCGATTCCATGGCGCGGTAAATGATGGCTTCTTCATAGGTATGGTCTAGATGGACGCAAACCGGGCAACTCGATTGGTTTGCAACGGAATGTAACATCGCACCCAGTAATTCGACCGGGTATAATTTGACCATATCCTTGTTGGCCATTAGTATGACAGGACTATTCTCCTCTTCAGCCGCTTTCATAACATACCAGGCTTCATCCATACCAAATATATTAAATCCCGGTACAATGTAGGATTCAGATGCGGCGGCTGGCAGTATCTCCTTTAAATTTACAATCATATAAGCTTCTTCATACCCCAATTGGGGAAATAGAAAGGTGTACTATTTAAAAATCAACCCAAATCGAACCTTGCGCAGCGGATTCCAGGCATCGTTCAATCAAACGGACTCCAACTATTCCCGCATCGATGTCAGGGTACCAATAATTCTCGTCGGCTTTGTCTTGTCCCCCCTCAGCCATATCTATAGATCGGGCAAAACGGTGGTAAATGTTGGCCCAGGATTCAAACAGACCTTCCGCATGACCCGGTCCGATACGATTCGCACTTACAGCCGGGTCTTGGTTGTAATTATAACTATGCCCCCGTTCAAGTATACATTTTGGCTCTCCCTGAATCTCGAAAAGCAATTGATTGGGATGTTCATCACACCACTCCAGACTGGCTCTAGAACCAATGATGCGAATTTTCAAATCATGCATGGCTCCCGCATTTACACAACTTGCCCAGAGGTTGCCGACGGCACCGTTTTCAAAATTCATCAAAACAAAGGCATTGTCTTCTAATGGTGCACGGGAAGGAACAAAACTTTGACACATGCACATCAGATTTTTTATTTTTAAATTTGGAACCATCACTTCAGCTAAGTAATAGGTATGCGTGCCCACATCGCCTAAGACGTAGGAAGGACCAGCGATTTCCGGGGTAACCCGCCATTTTGTGCCCGGATCAGTTTCCTCCACAGGTTCAGAGTGCCAGCCATGGGCAAACTGCATATTGATGATTCGAATCTCGCCCAGTTCACCATGTTCAATCATATTTCTGGCTTGATGAATCATCTGATGCCCGGTGTAGCCATAAGATATACCGACGATGCGGTTATTTTTCTCCGCTATCACCTTTAATCCTTCCGCCTCTGAAACGGTAAAGGTGAGCGGTTTTTCGCAAATCACGTGTAGGCCTGCTTCCAATGCTGCTTTAACCATTTCATAGTGATATTTATTTGGCGTGGCAATGGAAACAACTTGAATCCCATCGGAACGCTGCGATTCTTTTTGAAACATTTCCCTGTAGTCGGCGTAGCAACGGCTTTCTTCAACACCAATATTTCGACCAAATTGTACGCACCGCTCAGGATCTATATCAAAAGCACCGGCCACTAAATTAAACAGACCATCTCGCCGGGCAGCGGTTCGGTGGATATATCCAATTTGACTTCCTCTGCCTCCTCCGACCATGCTCCACCTTAAAGGTTGCTTGAACCTAAACTCTTCATTAAACATATTAACCTCTTAGTTCTAAGATCGTTCAATTGTCGGTAACACCCTAAAACAAGCGGTCGCTTTAGCTAGCCCACTTTCTGCCCGACTATCTCCGGCATATAAAAACGGGTGGGTGAAAAATTTCAATTGTCTGCATGTCCATAGAATTTTATAGGTGCCATCATCCCGGTGAGCAAGCCTAAGGAAGTACCAAATATGGCGCTCAACGCACTTGCGAAAATATGACAGCCGCGGTGGGACCAGTGCCTAAATTTCGACTTAAACATAAAACAGCACACAGGCGACCAAGAGTATCATTAAATGCAATAATCACAAAAAATCTAACTCAAACGTTTGCTTTTCGTCAACCATTTTATTGCAAGACAATTTTTTATCGCCGTATCCTTTATAATCATCTATTATCATTTAAATTTTAATATAATTCGATCATTATTTTACGAGCCTTTGGAGATTAACCTTGGATGCTTAGTTGATCGCTTGTCTATCGCTAACGCCATAATAGTCCATGGTTTTTCGGCAGATATCGGCCAAATATGAAGAAAAGTAAGAACTCTCTCCTTGACAATGAGCAAACGTTTGTCTTACAAACGAAGCTGTAGAATATTTAATGTTTTTGGGTCTCATAAATACGGTCTATAAAAATCAGTTTGAAGTTTCATGAAAGCAACCATTAAAGACATCGCGAGAACTGCCGGAATTTCATATTCATCGGTATCGCGGGCCTTAAATGACCTGAAGGGCGTAAGTGAGCAAACGCGACAAAAAGTTAAAAAAATAGCGGAAGAATTGGAGTATACGCCCAATGCCGTCGCCCGTGGCTTGGTGCAAAAACAGACCGGGACGTTGGGATTAATTCTTCCGGATATCACCAACCCTTTTTATCCCGAAATCGCAAGGGGCGTTGAAGAGCAGGCGAGTTTGGCGGGATTTAACACCTTTTTGTGCAACACCAACTATGATTTGTCCAAGGAAGAATCGTATTTGCGTAATTTAATTGAAAAACGTGTCGATGGTATTATTTTGGCACCCGTTTCCAGCCATTCGAATCTGTTTGAACAACGCAAACATATGCCTGTTCCTTTTGTCTATTTGGGAAATACGCCTGAAAGAACAAAATATAGCTTTGTGCTTACTGACAATGTCAGAGGCGGGTATCTGGCGACCCGCACACTTATCGAAAAGGGATATCGTCGAATTGGTTTTATCAGCGGAAAAGATGAAGAATCCCCGGTTGGCGGGCGATTTACCGGCTTTAAGGAAGCCATGGATCGATACGATATCGACATCAATGACGATTACATTCGATTTGGGAACTGGCGACTCAAGAGCGGATACGACATCATCCAGCAAATGATTGGCGCAGGAATCTATCCGGAAGCCGTATTCGCTGGCAACGATATTTTAGCCATGGGAATTCTGCAGGGCATAAAGGAAAAGGGTCTGAGTGTTCCAGAAGATATCGCTGTTATTGGTTTTGACGATATCCCTTACGCCTCTTGGCCGGCAATAAATTTATCTACCATCCGCCAACCCAAAAGTCGCATGGGAAAATCAGCGGTGGAGATTTTAATCGAACAGCTGCAGACGGAAAACAGGGGCGGAACGATGTTGAAAGCTACAAAAATTATTCTTGATCCGGATCTTATCCTCAGAGGAACCTGTTAACGTCCATAGGCCTAAGGGTCTCGGCAACAAAAAACAGAGTAAAGGAGCGGAAAAAATGATCAAGGTTGCCAATGCGCCGTGTTCCTGGGGTGTCATCGAAAAAACATTCGAATCATCACGGTCGGGGGATTACCGCAACGTTCTGGACGAGATGCGGGCAACCGGATTCAAGGGTACCGAACTGGGCGATTGGGGTTTTATGCCCACCGATCCGTTGCGGTTGAAGGATGAGCTTGATAAACGGGAGTTGAGCCTTGTGGGGTCCTGGGTAACATCTGTGCTGATCGATCGCAACGGCCATAAAGAAAGTGCCCAAAGGGCAGGTCGGACTGCGGGTTTATTGGCTGCTGTCGGCGGTACAACCCCCTTGATCATACTTGGCGATAACCTGTTTGCCTATGAAGTCCGCAACCGGGTGGCTGGTCGTGTTACAAAGCAAGACAGCATGTCGGCCGATCAATGGGAGGTGTTTATAGATGGTCTGCATTTGATTGCCCGCAAAGTAAAAGAAGAAACCGGTATTAGAACTGTGTTTCACCACCACTGTTCAACTTGGATCGAGGCACCATGGGAAATCGCACAGTTACTGGAGCTGACCGACCCGGAGCTAATTGGTTTGTGTTTTGATACCGGGCACTATCGATATGGCGGCGGCGATCCCATCGCAGGTTTAAAACTACATGCTGATCGTATCCGGCATGTTCATTTCAAGGATTGTGATGTTGAGATAGCTACGATCGCCCGCAATGAGAAAATGGAATATAATACAGCGGTTGGCGAAGGTTTATTTTGCGAGTTGGGTCAAGGTGAAGTGGACTTTCGTGGTATTTTCAATGAACTCCAGGCAATCGCTTATGATGATTGGATCGTTGTCGAACAGGATGTACTGCCGAATATGGGATCACCCAAAAAGATGGCCATGCGGAATCGTCATTATTTGAAAAGTATCGGATTGTGATCTCAGTTGCGCCATAAACACATAGGAGATAAATATGTCTCAAAAACAATTTGATTTATTCTCCATCGGCAGAGTCTCGATGGACCTTTTCGCCCAACAGATCGGCGCTGAATTTGAAGATGTCCAAGGATTTGATACCAGTGTGGGCGGCAGCCCGGTCAACATAGCCATTGGTGTGAGCCGGTTGGGACTGCATTCCGGGGTTTTAACCGCGATCGGCGAAGACCTTGTGGGTGATTTTGTGTTGCGGTACTTAGAACGGGAGGGTGTCAATACCGCGTTTATACCTCGTAAACCTAAAACCCGGACCGGTCTGGCCATAGTGGCGGTCCAACCGCCGGATCGGTTTCCTTTGGTATTTTACCGTGATAATCCTGCCGATATCTATTTAACGGTACAAGATGCTAAGAATCTGCCCTTTGACCAAATCCGCGCTTTTATGATTTCGGGAACGGCACTAAGCCGAGGAAGCTGTCGCGATGCAGTACTGTATGTTGCCGAATGTTGCCGGGCTAACGGGATTACAACATTTATGGATTTGGACTTGCGACCCGATCAGTGGCAAGCGCCTTGGGACTTTGGTCTGAACGTTCGCACCATAATGCCCAACATAGATGTTATCATCGGCACGGAAGAAGAGTTCTTCGCCCTTTTGGATCCCGATCCGGTAGAAATCATGGAAGGCAAGCCGGTTAGCAAGGCCCAACGCGAAGCACTGCCAGCATTGTTGTCAGACTTGCTTGATCGCGGTAACGGGCGACGCACTTTGGTGGTCAAACGTGGCGAACGCGGTGTAAGCGTCTATCGTGCCAAGGGCGATATTATGCACAGTGCGGGATATAACGTGGAGGTTCTCAACACGGTGGGCGCCGGGGATGCCTTCGCCAGTGGCCTCATCTATGGCTATTTGCAAGGATGGGATTGGGCGCGATCCTGTGAAATGGCCAATGCCTGCGGCGCCTTGACGGTAACCCGCCACGGATGCTCCGCGGTTTTTCCCAACCGCCAGGAAGCGATCGATTTCATTGAGCGTCAGGACAATTTTTAACAAATACCGTGGCCTGCAGTCGGAACGGAAATAACATTACCGCCGGTGGTGTTGAAGTCAGCAGCGATATCAATTTAATGTTTTAGTCAGAGGGGCTGTGTCTAACTAACGCCACAGATTGAATCTTTTCGGTAAGTGGTGGGGGTGTTCTTAATGGGCGCTTGATTGAATGCTGCCGATCAGGATTCTTAAAATTTAGAAGAGAAAGTGCTATCAATATGATTGCGACGCTACATGGCCAGACCACGCTTTATTCCAATATCAACACCGATATCCGTATCGCCAAGGAGGCCGGCTACCAGGCGATTGAACTGCACACGGATAAACTCCTGCGTTATCTTGATGCCGGGTGCAGCGCCGAAGATCTCCGGTCCACTTTGCAAAAGCACGGGATCTTGCCCGTTTGTATCGACATCATCGGCGCAGTCGAGCGCAGTGCGCCTGATGAACGCCAATGCCTGATGGATGAAGCACTACGCCTATGCGAAGTGGCCGCCACCATTGGTTGTCCCACGATTCAACTGAATGCTTTTTGCGCGTTGGCACAAAGACCCTGGGAAGATATTTTGAAGCTGACGGCCGCTAACATTGCCGATATTGCCGATATGGGAAAAACCTTCGGAATCCAATTTCAGGTGGAAGGTGCGGCCTGGACGCCGATTCATAGCCTATCTCAGTGTCTGCAACTGATCGAAGCGGTTAACCGCGAAAATGTGGGACTGGTCATCGATTTTTGGCATCTATGGGCCAGTCGGAAGACCACCCCTGCCGAGCTTGCGCGACTGGACAAGCGTTTAATCTATGGCGTGCATCTGGCCGACGGCAAGCGTCCGCCGGAGGGCGAGCCCTGGGTGGATGAAAATCTTCTTCGGGGATTCCTCCCTGGGGATGGAGATATACCGATGAATGAATGGGTCAAAGCAATTAAGGACACAGGATTTGATGGCGTTGTATCCGGAGAGATTCTTAATGAGCAGCTTTGGGAGCGGGATCTTTTTGAGATAGCAGCAGACATGCGACAACGTATGGATCAATACTGGGGAGTTAACCCCATCGTTGTATAAAAAACATGGCGAAGATGATAGAAACATGCAACATCACTGCAAGAGTCACCATATTGTAACCTGTTTTGGATTTAACAGCCGGTGCATTCGGGGATTGGTAGCATTTTGTCGCCATGTTTTTTACCGGAGGAAAGCCGGGAGAGCTTCAGAACCCCGCTAAGCGGGATCTTCGACCTTTGTTGCCGAGGAATCGCAGTAGAACACCTACGGCTTCAACCTCGGCGCCTCGGCTCTGAAACTCTCCGACTTTTGCAACGTTAGGGTTAACTTATAACTTGCAGCTATTTTCCAACATTGCAAGGATTCAGGCAACAAACCGCCGCGAAATGAAAATACGCGCATACAGTCCATTGACAAATTCGGGTTTATTAGAATGAAAACAGGAGGCCGTAATCATGGACACCCTCAAACTAACCATGGCACAAGCCCTGGTAAAATTTCTTGATAATCAGTATATCACTGTCGATGATGAAGAAATCAAATTCGTGGAAGGCGTCATCGGCATTTTTGGCCATGGTTGCGTTGTGGGCCTCGGAGACGCGCTGGAAGCGGAGGATCACCGGCTTAGGTTTTACCAGGGTCATAACGAACAAGGTATGGCCCATGTGGCGATTGCCTTTGCCAAGCAGCACAAACGCCGGAAGATTTTGGCTGTCACCAGCTCTATCGGTCCCGGTGCCTTGAACATGGTTACGGCCGCCGGCACAGCGACCGTAAACCGGATTCCCGCACTTTTTTTACCGGGTGATATCTATGCTTGCCGTCAGCCGGATCCGGTGCTTCAACAGATTGAACAATTTTATGACTACAATATTACCGCCAATGACGCTTTTAAAGCCGTCTGTAAATACTGGGATCGCATTATCCGACCCGAACAGTTGATGACCGCAGCCATCAATGCCATGCGGGTGCTTACCGATCCCGCCGAAACCGGTGCGGTTTGCCTGTGTCTGCCCCAGGATGTTCAGGCCGAAGCCTTCAATTATCCGCTCAATTTTTTTAAACGCCGGGTGCACCGCATTGCGCGACGACCCCTGGAAGATGTCGAAGCTCTCGTGGCAACTGAAATGATCCTTCGCAAAGAAAGGCCCATGCTAATTTGCGGTGGAGGGGTTTGCTACTCGGATGCGGCTGAAGCGTTGACCGCCTTTGCTGAAAAATTCAACATTCCATTCTGCGAAACCCAGGCAGGCAAAGGTGTTATACCCTGGTCGCATCCACTGAACATGGGGGCGGTTGGTGTAACCGGTACCCGGGCCGCCAACGAAATTTCGCATCAAAGCGATCTGGTGATCGCCGTAGGAACCCGTTTAAATGACTTTCACACGGCCTCCAAGTGGAACTTTCACAACCCTCAGGTGGAACTTCTCAGTATTAATGTCAATAACTTTGACGCTTACAAAATGGATTCCTTGCCGCTGCTGGCCGATGCCCGTGAAGCCTTGTTATCCCTCGCTGGACAGCTTTCAGCAAAAGGTTACCAATCCAAATGGGGGGATGAGGTCAGCACGTTACGGGATAAATGGCAAAACGAAGTCGATCGTCTTTACAACCTGGATAACGGCAGCGGATACGCTCAAACCCGTGTGATCGGGCAGTTAAATAATGGGCTGCTGGCGGAAGATGCCATTGTGGTTGCGGCTTCGGGAAGTCTTCCCAGCGACTTAGAGCGGCTTTGGCGCGCAGCCCAACCCAACACCTATCATCTGGAATACGGCTTTTCCTGTATGGGATATGAAGTCGCTGGGGCCCTGGGGGCTAAATTGGCGGCTCCCGATCGTGAGGTCTATTGTCTGGTGGGGGATGGCGGCTATCTGATGCTGCACTCGGAAATCGTCACGGCTATTCAGGAAGGTATTAAGATCAACATTATACTATTTAACAATCATGGTTTTGATTGTATTGATAACCTGCAACTATCACAGGGGATACCGAATTTTGGATGCCAGTTTCGGTACCGCAACAGCAAAACAGATCGACTCGACGGCAATGTGTTGCCCATTGATTATGCAATGAACGCTAGAAGCTATGGCTGTCAAACCTGGTCGGCTTCAAACCCTGCAGAGTTCGAAGCCGCCTTCAAAGAATCGCAAAAAAGTGCGGTGAGCACCCTGATTGAGGTACATACAGATCCCAAAAGTATGTCCCCAGGTTACAGTACCTGGTGGCGTGTCGGCACACCGGAAGTCTCGCAAAAAAGTGCGGTGATAAAAGCCGCTGCTGAAATGAAGAAACATGCAGACAAAGCCAAACTATTTTAAGTTCGTCCATTAAAAACGCCGAGGAAGGCTATTTAACTCAAAACTGATACCTCAATTGAGCGTCAACAAAATAGAGAAAGACTATAAAAGATGATAATTGCAGTATGCTATAAAATGTAAGCACATGATTTATAGATTTTCACTAAAAGCGATATAAACTTTGAAAAATAGCCTCTATTTTGTTTAGCCTCTGGGAAAGCCGCTGCCACGCCATCTCCTGCGTTGCCAAAGCTTTGCAGTAGTATACTGCGGCTTCAGCCTTGGACGCCTTGGATATGGCACACCTTCGACTTTCACGCATGTGAGGTGATACTAAAATCACATTAAGGAGAACAGCATGGAAAGACATGTAAAACCGCATGACAATCAGAACCAACCCATCGTTGACATCGATAACCCACTGGTGCCCAACACATTTTTTAACGACGTCAAACTCAAAAAGGGCCAACCCTTTTCATACTGCCTGGAGACCCATGAATCGGTCATCGTTTTAGCATCAGGGACCTGCGATGTGACCGTGCAGGGGATTAAATATGAAAAGGTCGGCAAGCGCACGGGCATCTTTGAAGGCAAGCCGGATTCCGTTTACGTACCCCTTGCGGCCGAAGCCACCGTGACGTGTCTCACGGATGAGGCCGAAGTGTTTATTGCCGGCGGTAAGTATGAAAAACAATTGAGTCCTTTTAGAGTCACTCCGGAGGAAGTGGATATCGTTCAATACGGCAGTGACGAGACCAAAACCCACCGCAAAATCCTCCACATCCTCGGTCAAAATGCCGAAGGCAAAGTTGGCCGACTGCTGGTAAATGAGCTGTTTACCGTTGGTGCCGGGGGGTGGTCCGGTTTCCCCCCCCACAAACACGATGAAAATAGAGAGGGTCTCGAAACGGCCCATGAAGAAGTCTATCAGTACCGCTTCAATCCTTCCCACGGGTTTGGTGCCCAATTTCTCTACCAAAAAGAGGACGATTTCGGGCCAATCTTTCACATCAAGAACGGCAGCACCATCATTGTCGACAAAGGCTATCACCCCGTCGTGGCCGCTCCGGGCTATGAAATGTACTATTTCACTATTCTGGTAGGTGATAACAGCCGGCCGCTGTTACAATACTTTCATCCCGATCAAGAATACCAAGTCCATACCATCCCAGGTCTCAAAGACATGATTGCCAAGTACAAATAGGTTAATCATTATGGGTTCAATTCATCGCTGCTTGCGGAGCTAACAACGCAAAAAAGCTTTTATGCAAATACCCCGCCCCGCGGGCGGGGAAAGTTTATTACATCGTTTATCTGGGAATGGTAACCTTCTAAAATGGATTTCGCAGTAAAAGCCTCTGACCATTGCTTTAAGCGGCGCCTAGAGAATTAATTATGTTTTCGCAACTATTTCGATGGATTGCAGATGAAACACTGCTGCACCAACTCGTTCAGCAGTTTCCCACCTTTATTTTATTAGGGATTATGGTGGTGTGTATCATCATTCTCTCTAAAGGTGCTGATTGGATGATTGAGGGCGTTGTGCATCTGGCACGACGGACCGGATTGCCCCGCATTGTTATCGGTGCCACCATCGTATCGCTCGGAACCACCATGCCGGAAGCATTTGTATCGGTAATGGCGGCCTGGATGGGCAACCCCGGATTGGCCCTGGGCAACGGCGTGGGGTCCATTATTGCCGACACCGGACTCATTTTTGGCCTGATCTGCATGTTGACCATCGTTCCGGTGAACCGTTTTATATTAAATCGAACCGGTTGGGTTCAGGTGGGAGCGGCAACCTTGCTAGTGATTATCTCCCTTTTAGCATTGGCCACAATGGCCGAAGGGCCGGTTTTGCACCGCTGGGTGGGCATTCTGTTTCTCATTTTGCTGAGCGGATACATGTATATTACTTACTATTGGGCCAAACAGGGTTCAAAGACGACGATTGAGGAAGAAAAAACCGACCATTCCAGGTTGATGGGACTTGGCAAGTGCTGGTTCTTTATTATCATCGGGCTCTTTTTGGTCGTTGCCAGCGCCCGCTTGCTAGTTCCCAGCGCAGCCGAAATTGCGCACCGCTTCGGCGTTCCTGAAGATGTCATTGCCGCTACGATGGTGGCATTTGGCACCTCTTTACCGGAATTAATGACCGCCATTACGGCGGTGCGCAGGGGGCATCCTGAAATCATGGTGGGCAATGTCGTCGGCGCTGATGTGCTTAATTGTCTGTTTGTCATTGGCGCCGCTGCCGCCGCCAAACCGCTCGAAATCCCCCAAAACTTTTTCAACTTCCATTTCCCGACCATGATCCTGATCCTCTACTCCTTCCGCGTGTTCATCTTCATGAACAAAGATGGGCGGTTCAAGCATTGGCAGGGCGCTTGGCTGTTTGGGATTTATTTGATTTATCTTGTTCTTCAATATAGCTTTAATATTGGAACCGTTACGCAATAAGCGTGCAAACGATATTGCAGATGCGGGATGATTCTTGCGTCACTGATCTGCAGTGGTTAGAATCAGGGTCACGCTAATTTATCATCTTTACGTCTTTTAAAGATCAGACCGCAAATAATCATTCGGGTGAAAATGAAAAAATACTCTTTTAACCGCAAGCATGTCTTGGTTACCGGTGCCAGTGGGGGGCTCGGTACGGCATTGGCCCGAGAGTTGGCCGAACGCGGCGCCGTTCTGATTATTACGGCAAGGTCGCAAAAATCGCTGTCTGATTTACAATCGTTTCTGCCTGAAGGTACACGGTCGGTAGCCATTGCGGCTGATTTATCCAAGCCCGGCCAGGCGGAGTATCTGGCCGATAAAGTACTGGAAGCTGTCGGCCATATCGACGTGTTATTTAACAATGCCGGCGTCGGGTATTTTGCCCTGATGGAAGAAACTTCGGAGGATCGGATCCGCCACTTGTTCGAAGTCAACACCTTCTCGCCGCTGGTACTCATTAAAAGATTTCTTCCCCAGATGAAAGTCCGCGGCGGTGGACGGATCGTTAACATCGTCTCTTGCGCCGGCAGGGTGCCAATTCCCACCGTCGGCGTTTATGGTGGAAGCAAGTCCGCTTTGGCGGTCATGGCCAATACCATGCGATTGGAATTGGAGCCGTTCGATATTGATGTCATTAACATTTATCCAGGCACCGTTGACACCGCCTTTGAGGAAAATGCCCTGCGGGAGGAAGAGCGCTCGGGGTTATGTTCGCGGGAAAGTTGCGGCCTGCCAGGATTTGATGTGGCCAACAAGGTCTTGACAGCGGCGGAAGGACCTCCGCGTGAATATTGGCTTGAGCGCGAAGCCCGCTGGCTGTCGACGGCGGCGCTCATCTGGCCTAACCATGCCGAACAAAAATTAAAACCGCTGAGAGATAAAGTCGTTAAAACCAAATCGCTTAAAGAAAGAAGATGGCGGCTGCTGCAGGTTGAGTCGGCTATTGCCTGTAACCTGCGCTGCGTGATGTGCCCCTGGCCGGAATATGCGAAAAAAAGTGAAAATCGCGGTCTCATGACTCAGGAAATTTGGAATGCCATCCGCCCGCATTTATCTCAGGTTCAATCGATTGACTTTAGTGGCGGCGGAGAGGCATTGTTGCAGCCCAACTTGATTAAATGGGTGGGTGAAGCCCATGGCGCCGGTTGCGAAACCGGAATTTTAACCAACGGATTGCTGCTGAATGAGAGCCAAGCCAAAAAACTAATCGACGCGGGAATCGACTGGATCTGCGTTTCCATGGACGGTGCCACACCGGAATTATACGAAGAGATTCGCATCGGATCCAAATTCGACCAGGTAGCGCAAAATCTGTCTGCTTTATCCCAATTACGGATTGAAAAATCACCCAAATTGATGATCAATTTTGTGTTGATGTCCATCAATGCGCATCATGTCGAAGAAATTATTCATCTGGCCCACCGGCTGGGTGTGGATCAGGTCAACTATAAGCAGTGTGACGTCATTCGGGGGGAACGAGGTAAAGGCTTTGGACTATTTGCTGATAAGAAAACCAAGGAGATACATAGACTGCAAAAGGCGTTGTCAAAAGCCAGGCGCTTGGCTAAAAAGCTTGGGATACACACCACCGCTTTTGCATTCACACCCTCGGAACAGCCGGTTTGTGATCAGGATCCGCGCAACTCTATGTTCATTCGCTACGACGGCACCGTGGCTCCCTGCATTAACCTGGCCCTCGGCGGGCCCACAACATTTCTGGGTCGCGAAGTGATCATGCCATCCGTGCATTACGGGCGACTGCCGGACAATGATCTTTTGGACCTGTGGGAATCGGAAAAATGTGGCTATTACCGCCAGCAGTTTGCCAACCGGGTTCAGGCGCACGACGACCACATCATAGAAGGCCTAACCAGTGACTCATCTCCCAGACGCTTGCAGGCATTGCAGGAAGCCAAAAATAAAATGCCGGCGGCCCCCAAAGGTTGTGATGTGTGCCATTACCTTTACGATATATGATCCGGTCATTTTATTTGATAAAACAAAAGAAGGAATGTACCGCAGCACATCCCCTGTGCCCTCTTTCGGTAAAACCATTTTCCTCTTTCACGTTTCCAGTCCGATCTCATTAAGTTTCATAAATTTACAACCACCCGTGAAAGGTATGGCACATTGCTGAGCCCGAAAGGGTTACTTAAGTTTCTCCGTAATTTGGTCTGCTCTTTCCGTTTGGCCTTAATTAGCTGATGGCGAAAATCGTTTGGCAAGCTTGGTCGCCGATCCGGCATCCGGTGCATAACCGTCCGCCCCGATTTCATCGGCAAAGGTTTGATTGACGGGAGCCCCCCCTACCAGGATTTTTACACTGTCACGTAAACCGCTTGCTGATATGATATCAATGGTTTCTTTCATCATCGGCATGGTGGTGGTCAAAAGCGCTGACAATGCAATGATATCGGCTGTATTTTCTTGGGCAGCACTTACAAATGCATCCGGGCTCACATCAACGCCCATGTCAATCACTTCAAAGCCCGAACTTTGCAGCATGATCATCACAAGGTTTTTGCCGATATCATGCAGGTCGCCCTTTACGGTTCCGATCACCACCTTGCCTGCCGAGCTCACGGCCTCATCAGAAAGGTGCGGCTTGAGGATTTCCACAGCCATACTCATGATCTTGGCCGATTTGAGAACTTCTGGAATAAACATGTCACCGGCTTCCATTTTTTTACCCACAATGCCCATTCCTTTAATGAGACCATTATTTAAAATATCGCCGGCACCAACGCCTGCTTTCAAAAAATCCTCGACCAACTGCAATACACGATCTTGGTTTATGGCAACCAATGCATCCGTGATCTCACCTACTTCAGCCATAGCCACACCTCCTAATTTATAATAGCATTTATGCTAGCATTTTTTAGCCAAGTACTAATCTATTTGATAGTATAATTCTTAACAGGCGATTGTCTGCTGGCCTACCTAATTTTGTCCAAGACAAAATGGGCGCTTCCATACCCAACAATCTGCCTAATAACACCCATTAAAATTGTAAATTGCACCCTCAAATTTTAATTGGAATTTTTGATTTCACCAGTGAGTTCGTCTTCGATATCCTTTCCCTGAAGCATGGCCAAAAGATTATCAGCCGCCCGTTGCTGTAGGGTTTGGCTTGATCGCACCGAATACCAGGCGTAATGGCCGGTGGCGATTAGGCGGGGATGGGAAAGCAATGGCGCCAGATCATCACCCGGCGGCTCCTGCGGAAACACATCAA
>JASJAZ010000118.1 GCA_030066785.1 Desulfobacterales bacterium
CGCTGGACTTTCCTGCCATTCTTTTTGCAGGATAGCCCACAGCGCCACATCTTCGAATTTTCCCCACTTCCGCACGCGCTGGCGCAGCAGACCCTCCTGTTTGAAGCCGTTTTTTTCAAGGACACGTCCGGAAGCCGGGTTTCGCACCATGTGATACGCAAAAAGCCGATTGAGGCCGAGGTCCTCAAACCCATATCTTACGATAGCTCGGACTGCTTCGGTCATGTAACCATGCCCCCAAGCACCGACGTCCAGCCAAAAACTCAACTCCCCTAGCAAATGCTCGCGGTCGATACCGCGCAACTCAACCAGACCGCCGAACGCTCCTTCCGCCTTGAGTTCTATCACAAAGGTAACGGCGCGGCCGGCTTTGCGTTCATCCTGCTGCCGGGCGCAGTAGCGCAAGGCTTCATCAGTGGGATAGGGATGTGGAATGGAGATCATTGTATCTGAGATCTCACGGTTGCCGGCCGACCGTTGAATTGCTAAAGAATCAGATCTTTCAAGTGGGCGAAGCTGCAGACGCGGAGATTCGAGGATAGGTTGTTTGATCATAAGGTATCGCTTTGAAAGCCGTTCGTGCCGCATTCCAACGAATGGTAAAATTAGCCGATCTTGCTAAATAGATGCGGTGCAGGTGAATGCGCAAATTTCAAAGGTTGCATAAAAGTATTACGCTAAAGAAGCCAACTATCAATGATCCGGTGATTGATGATAATAAGATCGTGTGTTGTTGGGAAATAAAATAAATGTAAAAAAAAGGCTTACATTGATATGTAAGCCATCGATTTTATTGGTACGCCCGGCTGGGTTCGAACCAGCGGCTTTCAGCTCCGGAGGCTGACGCTCTATCCACTGAGCTACGGGCGCCTGTATAGGTTTGATAAATAAATTGGGCCATCAAGTCAAGCCGGAATCTCAAATACAACCGGATAAATCATTGGCAATTATCAGAAGTTTGTTTTTCAAGTACTTCCTTGGCCTCGCCGACAACATATAAGGAACCGGCAATACAAATCGCCTCGTTTGGCTTGGCACGCCGCATAGCACTTTGTACGGCTTGATGCACATGTGGTATTATTTCAACGCTTGATGTTATTGATTGGGCCACTGTGTGCAATACTTCAGGTGCCAGGGCGCGATCAATTCGGGGACGGGTCAAAATCACATGGTCGCACAGCGGCAGTAGAGTATGTAGGATGGCGCGGTAGGGCTTATCATCTAAAATTCCAATAACCAATATGATTGGGTGTTTCTTGCGCAGCTCAACCAGATAGTCAGCCAGCTTGCGTGCGGCCATGAAGTTGTGCGCGCCATCCAAAAGGATATAGGGTTTTTGGGAGACGACTTCCAAGCGACCCGGCCAGCGGGTTTGCAGCAAACCATCACGGATATTATTTTCGGAGACATGGGTCGATTGTCGCATGGCAATTTCACATGCTGCCAGTGCGATTGCCGCATTATCAATTTGATGTCTGCCCGGTAGGGCGGTTGTAAGGTCCCGCCAGCTGTGGTCAAGACCGTAATAGGCAAAATGAAGATTCGGTTGTCGCCGTACCCGGAAGTCGGTACCCGAACGGTATACAGGTGCCGATCGTTGCTTGGCAATGGTGGTGATGACTTCGACCGCCGCTTTTTGCTTGACGCCGGTAACGGTTGGCGTGTTGGGTTTTATGATACCGCCTTTTTCATAAGCAATTTCGGCCAGGGTATTGCCTAAATAATCTTTATGTTCAAGGGATACATTGGAGATGATGCTGACCACAGGGGATATCATATTGGTAGCATCTAACCGTCCGCCCATGCCGGTTTCAATAACGGCCCAATCGACAGGATGTTGGCCAAAATAGTAAAGGGCCATTGCCGTTGTGTATTCGAAAAAAGTGGGCTCGCGGGTACCTTTACCGACAGACTGGACTGCTTCAAACGATTTGACCACATCCTTATCAGCTATCGGCCGGCCATTAATTCTGATGCGCTCATTAAACCGGACCAAATGAGGAGAAGTGTACAAACCAACATTGTATCCGGCTTTGTTTAAGATTGTCGCCAGATAGGATGCAATTGAACCTTTGCCGTTTGTTCCGGCGATGTGAATACTTCGGAAGGCTGTTTGAGGATTGTCTAGGCTACCCAGAATATGCTGGATGGTATCCAGTCCAAGCTTGATTCCGAAACGGCGCAGGCCGTACATTTTTTGCAGACATGTTTGGTATGCATCCACCCTTGGTTAACCTTTGATAAACCAAAAAACCCGGCGGAGAAATATTCTCCACCGGGTTTTTCTAAACTTTATGGCGTCAAATTACCTTCGCATTCTGCTGCGTTTGGCGGCGGCAATGCGTTGCCGGCGCAAAGCTTCACGTTGTTTGCGGCGGCGGTATTCGCTGGGCTTTTCATAACTTTTTTTCAGTTTCAAGCGTTTAAAAAGCCCGTCATTTTGAATTTTTTTCTTCAAAATGCGCATAGCCTTCTCAAGGTCATTATCAATAACCTTAACTTCAATCGCTTTCAAATCTTTCTCACCCTTTCCTTCCATCTGAAAATGTATAAATTTTCCAGATGGTTATTTTTATAATCACATATTTTAAACCGTCTATATAACCAATTCATTTGCTAAAGGCAAGCAAAATATAGCTGGTTTTGGCAGAAATATCGGTAAATATTGCCACAAAGACGCCCGCGGGCCATCGCAACCTGCGGGCGTCTTTTACTTGGAAAACAACGTTCTGTTTGAGGATGAAATTTGGAATTAAGCCAGGCGGTCCAATGAAGAAAAGATACTGTCGCGAATTTCATCGACTTTACCGACGCCTTGAATATTAACGTATTTCGGAGCGTCAGCTTCGCCGGCACCTTCCCATTTTTTATAATAGTCGATCAATGGTTCGGTTTGGTCGTGGTAAACTTCTAGGCGTTTACGTACAGTGGCTTCCTGATCATCTTCACGCTGAATTAACGGCTCACCGGTGACATCATCTTTGCCCTCTTCTTTGGGGGGATTGAAGGTTATGTGATAGGTTCGACCGCTGGCCAAATGCACCCGCCGACCGCTCATGCGTTTGATGATTTCGTCATCCGGGACTTCAATGTCTACCACGGCGTCAATCGGCACGCCGGCATCTTTCATGGCATCGGCCTGTGGTATGGTTCGGGGAAAACCGTCGAACAAAAAACCTTTGGCACAGTCAGGCTCTTTGATACGCTCTTTGACCAATCCAATGATGACACCATCCGGCACCAGTTGACCGGAGTCCATATAGCCTTTGGCCTCAACGCCGAGTTCACTGCCAGCCTTAACGGCGGCTCGCAGCATATCGCCCGTTGATATCTGAGGGATCTGATACTTTTCCTTGATGTAGTTTGCTTGCGTTCCTTTACCGGCGCCGGGCCCTCCCAATAATATTAATCGCATTGAATTCCTCCTTTAAAATATGATTTATCGTCACCTTAAAATGGAAAACTAAAAGGTTCACTTAAGTATGAATGCAGCATTAGTATCGCATTCTGTTTGCCAACAACCCATGCAATATGAACAAAAGATAATTTGGTGTCAAGATATTAAATGATTCCGCCACGAATGCACGTGTAGTTTAAATTACCCGCTTACATCGTTCCAGCTTGCCTTAACTCAGATATAATACCTGGCAGCACTTGAAGGGCCTGCTCTCGATTTTTTAATTGACCTACCAGGCGTAATTCTTCAATGCGGCTTAGGATTGTTTTAAATAGTGGCGAGGGGGTCAATCCAAAAAATTTTATGAGATCATCTCCCTCGATCAAAGGTGGCTTTTTCAGGCGTGCAAGATATACTTGATGATAGTGATGAAGCAGTTCTTGAATAAATTGGCTAAAATGATGCCGGTTGTTGTTCGCACTATTGACAGCGGCTTCTTGGTCTGCCAGGGCATACAGCATTACCAGTGTTGCAAACTGATGGCAGTCTAAATAAAAATGTATTAGCGTAAGGTCAACATATAAGCTTTTCGGACTTAAGTTAAACAAGTATCGCGGTTTGGATCGGTTTTGAATGATGATGGTAATTAATTTTCTTTCTTTGTTGGAAAGCTTGAGCCGATTGGCCATTAAAGTCAATTGCTTGCCTGGCGCTTGCGCATCATTACAATAATCATGTGTTGGTAGTTGATGTTCAAATGCCGGTGAAGGCAAAACAGCCGTTAACAGGGCCGTCAGTTTTAAGAGCGACAAGTGCTGGTTGGGTATCGTGATTTCAGGAAAATTGCGGATTTTGAGCAACCGATCGTTTAGTGCTGTGGCAGTCTGTTCCAAATGCCGTATGGTTGCCAACGCATGCCTAAACATATTTTTGCCGTATTGTTGTAAGAATTCAGATAGCTCCTGGCGCAAATCAAAATCGAATAAGAGGGCGGGCAGGAGCCTTGTCTGTGCCATTTGACACAGATATGGGTATGCATCCAAACAGCAAAGCATTTTAAGCAATTCAGTTCGGATTCTTTCGCCGGCACTGCGATGAATCAAATGGGCCGACGCACGGATGGCGTTTAAAGTCGGCATTGTGATTTCGAAATTAAATTCAGTTGCAATACGAAACGCGCGCAGCATTCGTATAGGATCATTTTTAAAAGCATGCTCAGAGACGATTTTAACCTTTTTAGCATGTAAATCATCTAAACCGCCGAGATGGTCAATGATCTGGCCAGCGCGGATATCAATCGCCAGGGCATTAATGGTAAAATCACGATTTTTAAGATCTTCGCCGATGGTTGGCCCGTTTAAAGCCGATATATCCAAAACGCGATCGTTCAGTATGATGCGAAAAACCTTCTGGTGCGCTTTTCCCAAAACAACCAATTTTCCACCGGTGCTCTGAGATACTTTGTGGGCATAAGTCGCAACATTGCCGGCAACCGCAATATCATAATCAGTTGGCGTATGGCCCAGTATTACATCACGCACGGAACCGCCGACCAGATAGGCAGTGGCATCTTGCGGCAATCCCTTTATTTGAATATCAACAGAAACCATGTGCAGCAGATCATTATCTTAATAAATTTTACTTTGCGAGCTTGGCATGTTGGTCCGTTTTTGATTTAAAGGCTGCGCGCTAGGAGATATTTTTTTCATTTTGATGTGGCGCATGGCGTTGAGGGCTTAAAAAAGATGGTAATTTTTGGTATCTTCAAAGCTAACCCCATTTGGCTTCACGGTTTTGCCTCTCAACTATATGGAATTGAATGAACGGCAAAAATTTCTACGCATGCATTAGGGTTGGATCACATTTCGAATATTATGTCTACCCCAAAAGAATCATCGAATTTTAAAACGACATTTAAGCGCATTGTTGTGACTGGAAGCGCCGGATCGGGAAAATCTTTGGTATGCGATTGCTTTAAAACGCACGGTCTCAAAGTGGTTGATAGCGATGAGTTAGCGCGACGGGCGGTTGCGCCGGGCACGGACGGTCTAAAACTGATTGTCGATTATTTCGGGAAAAAAATGTTGACGGCCCAAGGTAGCCTGAACCGCAGGATAATGCGTCAAACCATAATAAAAAATACTGCTGACCGTAAAATTTTGGAGCAAATAATTCATCCTGAAATTCAGCGGTTGATGCAGCTGGAAATAGATGCCCTTAGGCGCCAAGGTAAGACCAGAGTGGTTGTGGAAATACCCCTGTTATTTGAACTGAACCTGCAACATCAATATGATGTGGTCATCGTGGTCGTGGCTCCGGATGAGATTAAAATTAAACGTTTAATGCAACGCGACCATGTTTCGGCAGCAGAGGCGCAATCCTTGCTCAATATTCAAATTTCAGATAAAGTTAAATCTAAACATGCCGATTATGTCATTAACAACGATGGATCAAAAAAAAGGGTGATCCAGGCGGTAGAGCGCATAGTTAAAGCCACTGCATCCAAAAAAAGAGAGGAAATTACTTGACAGGCTTATCTTCATGTTCTACATAGAAAACTTGGAAAGGTGAAACACCCGCCTTTTTAATTTAACACCCTTAAATATCTTCTATCTATTTCACAGAACAAATTATTCCTCTTATCAAGCCAGTGCGGATCCAGTCCAAACATCGCCTTTATAAAGGGAGCCGAAGGTTTTAAATTAATTAAATTTTCTATCCTAACGTTTTCAAATAGTCTGGAAGATGTTAACCCAGGCATATGCCATTAGGGACCCCATGACTGCGCTTCCGAGGATTGGTCGATCCAGCGGAAGTTGAAGAAATGGGTATATTTCACAGTTACGATTGCTGGAGAGCGTTTAAATTCAATATGAGGTATAGACTAAATGAATATCGTAGAGCTTAAAGACAAAAAAATTAATGAGCTGACTAAAATGGCGCGCGCATTTCACATCGACGGTGCGGCCGGAATGCGTAAACAGGAACTCATTTTTGCGCTGTTGCAAGCCCAGATTGAAAAAAATGGTATGATTTATGGGGAAGGTACATTGGAAATACTCCCAGATGGATTCGGCTTTCTAAGAGCCCCGGATTATAACTACCTGCCCGGGCCTGATGACATATATGTGTCGCCTTCACAGATACGGCGGTTTAACCTGCGAACCGGCGATACGGTTTCCGGGCAAATTCGGCAGCCCAAAGAGTCGGAACGCTATTTTGCGCTGTTGAAGGTTGAGGCGGTTAACTATGAGGATCCTGAAATTGCGCGTGAAAAAATTCTTTTTGATAATTTGACTCCCCTTTATCCCAATCGAAAAATCAAATTAGAAACTGATGCTGATAATTACTCTAACCGTATTATGGACCTTCTTACCCCCATAGGATTTGGCCAAAGGGGGTTGATCGTTTCTCCACCGCGAACCGGCAAAACCATGCTGCTGCAATCAATTGCCAATGCGATTACGGCCAATCATAAAGACATTGTTTTGTTTGTATTGCTTATTGATGAGCGGCCGGAAGAAGTAACTGACATGCAGCGCTCGGTCAAAGGGGAGGTCATCAGTTCGACATTTGACGAGCCGGCCGAGAGACATGTCCAAGTAGCTGATATGGTTATTGAAAAAGCCAAACGGTTGGTTGAGCACAAAAAAGATGTGGTGATATTGTTGGACAGTATTACGCGTTTGGCACGGGCTCACAACTCTGTCATGCCCCCCAGCGGGAAAATTCTTTCCGGTGGGGTAGATTCGAATGCACTTCAGCGACCAAAGCGATTTTTTGGTGCCGCCCGTAATATTGAAGAGGGTGGCAGCCTTACAATCATTGCCACCGCATTGATTGATACCGGCAGCCGTATGGATGAAGTCATTTTTGAGGAATTTAAGGGCACTGGCAATTTGGAAATCCAGCTTGACCGGCGCTTGTCTGATAAGCGCATTTTCCCGGCCATCGATATTAAAAAGTCGGGTACCCGTAAGGAGGAATTGTTGCTAAATGAAGAAATCCTGAATCGCGTATGGATTCTGCGTAAATTGTTATCATCTTTAAATCCGGTGGATAGCTTAGAATTTTTACTTGAAAAAATGAATGGAACAAAGGATAATAGCGATTTCTTAAAATCAATGAACACCTAAACGTAATCGTTAAAGGAGTTATAATATTATGAAAAGAGATATTCATCCTGAATACTCACAAACTACGATTGAATGTGCCTGCGGCAACGTGATCGAAACGGGCTCCACCCGAAAAGATATACGGGTTGAAATTTGTTCCAGTTGCCATCCGTTTTTTACCGGCAAACAAAAGTTGGTTGATACTGCTGGACGCATTGAACGCTTTCGAAAAAAATACGCAAAATTTCAAGATAAGTAACCCGTGATATTGAAACACATCATCGTAAACTTAGCTTCATATCCTCCAACATTGCTGAATCACAAGGGGTATAGCAGGATAAGTGCAAACTGTTGCCCGGTGATTACCCGCGATGCTACAATTTTCTGGTAGCGGTTAGCCCATCTATTACACTTGAATAATCAATAGGTGATCAGTGTGTGTAAGATCGCCCGATCGGTTCGGTCGATATTGATGAATATTCGGGTGACTTAGGAGGAAAGGCAGCCTAAGATATGTTTGAAAAATTACAAGGTGTTGAAAAACGCTTTACGGAACTTGAAGGATTGCTGGCAAGTCCTGACATTGTTCAGGATCGAGAAGCTTTTCAGCGTTACAGTCGCGAGCATGCCGAGCTGTACAAAATCGTTGCTGTTTTTCGTGACTATCAAGCTGTAGTGCATGAAATAAAAGACAGTCAAGAACTGCTGCAGGACGATGATGCGGAAATAAAAAGCCTGGCGCGTGAGGAGCTCGATAAACTGGGCCAGAAAAAAGAAGCTTTGGAAAATGAACTCAAAAAACTGTTGATGCCCAAAGATCCCAACGATGACAAAAACGTTTTAATTGAAATCCGCGCGGGAACCGGTGGTGAGGAAGCAGGTCTGTTTGCCGGTGATCTGTTCAGAATGTACCATCGCTACGCCGAAAAAGTTGGCTGGAAAGTTGAGATCATGAGCAACAATCCCACTGGAGTTGGTGGTTTTAAAGAAGTCATTGCCATGATTAATGGCAAAGGCGCTTTCAGCTTTCTTAAATATGAAAGCGGCACCCATCGCGTTCAGCGCGTCCCCACGACAGAGGCTCAGGGGCGTATCCATACTTCAGCGGTAACAGTGGCGGTTTTGCCTGAAGCAGAAGAAGTCGATATCGCCATTGATCCTGTCGACATTAAGGTGGATGTTTATCGATCCACCGGCCCGGGGGGGCAATCGGTTAATACAACTGATTCAGCGGTGCGCCTAACCCATTTGCCCACGGGATTGGTTGTAACATGCCAGGATGAAAAATCCCAACATAAGAATAAGAGCAAAGCTCTAAAGGTCCTTCGAGCACGGCTGCTGGATGCCAAAATCAAAGAACAAAACGCTCAGCGTTCCGAGCAGCGCAAAAGCCAAATCGGCAGCGGCGATCGTAGTGAAAGAATCCGCACCTATAATTTTCCCCAGGGCCGGGTGACCGACCACCGCATTGGCCTGACCCTCTATAAATTGGATGCTATTTTGCAAGGTGATTTAGATCCGATCATCGAGCCTTTAGCGACCTACTTTCAAAGTCAAGCGCTTCAGAATGAAGAATCAAAAAGTCAAAGGGCCGAAATTGTGGACCGTCCTTAGTCTTCTGCAATGGGCAACTTCCTATTTTAAATCCTATGCAATTGAAGAATCACGTGCCAGCGCCGAAATATTGCTGGCCCACACCCTTGAAATTCAACGCATCGATTTATATTTGCAATATGATCGACCGCTTTCCAACGCTGAACTGCAAACCTTTAAGCAGCTGATCCGCCGACGTTTGGCGCATGAACCAGTGGCTTATATTACCGGCAATAAAGAATTTTGGTCGAATACGCTAAGGGTGACACCTGATGTTCTCATTCCTCGGCCGGAAACGGAATGTATAGTAGAAACTGCTTCGACAATTTTATCTGATGGTGAATTGGGAATCCATCAACGCGTCCTCGAGCTCGGCACCGGATCGGGTGCCATTGTAATCGCCTTGGCCGCTCAGATGGCGCAAACCTGGTTTTGGGCGACGGATTTTTCGGAAAATGCGATCAGGGTCGCTCAGGGAAACGCCATTGCGAATCAATTGGACGAACGCATATGGTTTTTAGTGGGCAATTGGTTTGCACCGATTTTGCCAGGCCAAACCTTTGGCATGATCATTTCCAATCCGCCCTATATTCCAAAAGATATTATAGAGACACTTCAGCCGGAAGTTTGTCGCTATGAACCAAAGCATGCGTTAAATGGGGGGACCGACGGTTTGAAATGGATTAAACACATTATTCAACAGGCCCCCGGACACTTGACACCAAAGGGCTATCTGCTTTTGGAGATCGGCCATAATCAGAAACAGGATGTTCTTAACTTCGTGCAGACCCAATCAAGTTTCACAGACATAGCGTTCAAAAAAGATTATAGTCGATTTGATCGTGTGGTGGTGCTTAGAAAAGAATGAGGCCGTTTGCTAATCAATGGTGTTATCGAGTGTTGCCTGCTAAAATCGTAAATTGAATGCTCAACGCAAACTCAATTTTTTGATTTCCAACAAAATTGTATACCAACCGAATATTTCTAAAATATATAGAAAAATGTTGCGGAGGAATATTTTTTTTGGTAACTATCTCCGATTTTAAATTCTTACACACTTCCGGACCGATTGCCGGGTGCTTTTAATTAAGTTGGTAGGCGGGATGATGGAAGTGGTTGTATAACCAACTCAGAAGGGAGCAAAAAATGGCATATGTTACAATGAAAGAATTACTTGAAGCTGGCGTTCATTTCGGTCATCAGACCAAACGCTGGAATCCGAAAATGAAACAATATATTTTCGGTGCACGCAACGGGATTTATATTATTGACCTTCAGAAGACGGTACGGATGTTTAAAACCGCTTATGACTTCATCGTTGATACCGTCGCCAATGGCGAGTCGGTGCTTTTTGTGGGAACCAAAAAACAAGCGCGTGAATCCATTTACGAAGAAGCCAACCGCTGTGAAATGTTTTATGTCCATAATCGCTGGTTAGGCGGCATGTTGACGAATTTTAAGACCATCAAGCAGAGTATTGATCGCTTGAATTACTTAAATACGATCGAAAATGACGGGTCTATTAATCTTTACACCAAAAAAGAGCGGCTCAAACTGGGTAAAGAAAGAGTTAAATTGGATAGTACGCTGGGCGGTATCAAAGAGATGACGAAAGTACCCGGGGCGATTTTTATCGTTGATCCGAAAAATGAAGCCATTGCCGTGCGTGAAGGACGCCGTTTGAATATTCCAATCGTTGCAATCGTTGATACCAATTGCGATCCAGATGAAATCGATTATATTGTGCCCGGCAATGATGACGCCATTCGTGCTATTCGACTACTTTCGGCTCGAATTGCGGATGCCTGTATAGAAGGCCGCGAGAAATTGGCCGAGCGACAACAGGCCGAGGCCGATAAAGAGGTTGAGGAAGAGTCAGTTGTTGAATCAGTCAGTGCAGATCTGAAACCAGGGGAACGCAAGGTTATTTCCGATGGTTCCGAAGGGCCGGTTGTAGAGATTATCAAACGAACCACTCCTGAATCAGCGGAACCTCTGGATACCATGGAAGCGACGGCAAGCGAAACATCAGAAGATACGACGGATGAGACAGGAGAATAAGAATGACCACTATCAGTGCAGATATGGTGAAAACACTTCGGGAAAAAACCGGAGCCGGCATTATGGATTGCAAGTCATCGCTGGCTGAATGCGACGGTGATATGGACAAAGCTTTGGAGCATCTGCGCAAAAAAGGTTTAGCGACAGCACAGAAGCGTGCCGGGCGCGCTATGTCCGAAGGCACCATTCAATCCTACATTCATATGGGCGGTAAGTTGGGCGTGATGGTTGAAGTCAATTGCGAGACTGACTTTGTGGCCAAAACCGATGATTTTCAGGAGTTTGCTAGAAATATTGCGATGCACATCGCAGCCACCAACCCGATGGGCATCACTGAAGAAGATGTACCCGCTGATGTTATTAATAAAGAAATGGATATCTATCGCGCCCAGGCCAAAGAAACGGGAAAACCGGATAATATCATTGATAAAATCGCTGAGGGCAAACTTGGTAAATTTTATAAGGAAAATTGTCTAATGAGCCAAGCCTATGTCAGGGATCCGGATAAAACGATTGCCGATTTTCTCAACGAGGTAATTGCCAAAACCGGCGAAAATATTGTGATCAGGCGATTTGCCCGGTATCAACTAGGCGAAGAGGCATAAGCTTTGTCAGCACCAACACCTCAATACAATCGCGTGTTGCTGAAACTAAGTGGCGAAGCCCTGATGGGGGAACAAGGCTTTGGCATTAGTCCGGAGATGATGCAATATGTGGCCGATGAAGTATTATCCATTACTGCAATCGGCGTTCAGGTTGCCATCGTGGTAGGTGGCGGTAATATCTTCCGAGGCATTGCCGCCAGTTCGTATGGAATGGATCGAGCATCAGCAGACCACATGGGCATGTTGGCAACTGTGATTAACAGTCTGGCGCTTCAAGATGCTTTGGAGAAAAAGGACATCGAGACCCGCGTGCAAACTGCCATTTCGATGCATGAAGTGGCCGAACCCTATATTTTACGCCGAGCCATACGACACCTTGAAAAGAACCGAGCCGTTATTTTTGCCGCCGGTACCGGCAATCCGTATTTTACCACCGATACAGCAGCAGTATTGCGGGCCCAGGAAGTCCATGCCGATATCTTAATCAAGGCCACCAAGGTAGATGGACTCTATGACGCGGACCCGGTTGGGAATAAATCGGCCAAACTAATCGAGCGTATCGGCTACATGGAAGTGCTTGAAAAGCAATTGCGGGTTATGGACATGACCGCCATTTCCTTGGCAATGGGCAACAGCTTGCCATTGCTAATCTTAAATCTTAAAACCCAGGGCAACATTAAGCGGGCAGTTTGTGGTGACAATATCGGCACCCGTATTTATGGCTCCAACTGAATCGTTAGAAATCAGCCTGTCCCCAAACTACCAACACAAGCAATACAAATAGCAGGTGATGGACATGATCGAAGAAACCTATGAAGAAACTCGCGCACGAATGGAAAAGACCATCAATGCTTTAAAGAGCGAGCTCAATCGGGTGCGTACCGGGCGAGCCTCGTTGTCGCTACTTGATGGAATTCGGGTTGATTATTACGGAACCCTGACACCACTCAACCAGATGGCGTCTCTGGCCGTGCCGGAAAGTCGACTGATAACCATCCAACCCTGGGATGTTTCCGGTATCAAAGATATTGAAAAAGCTATTCTAAAATCCGATCTTGGGTTAACACCCTCCAGCGACGGTAAAATAATTCGCATTGCGATTCCACCTCTAACTGAAGAACGGCGCAAAGAATTGGTCAAAATTGTTCATAAGATCTGTGAAGAACACAAAGTCGCTATTCGCAACATTCGACGGGATTCCAATGAATTGATTAAGGGGTTTAAAAAAGACGGCGATATCTCTGAAGATGATGCGTTTAAAGCCCAGGATGGTGTTCAGAAAATTACGGATGAATTCATAAAAATGATTGATGACACCTACAAGGAAAAAGAGAAAGAGATCCTTGAGTTCTAATCAATTTGCCTCCCTTTACGCCAGCCTTGATCAAAGCAAACTCCCTGCGCATGTGGCCGTCATTATGGATGGCAACGGCCGCTGGGCCAAAAAACGACTTTTGAACCGCATTCGGGGACATGAAAAAGGTGCTGAGGTCGTACGCACAATTGTTACTGCTTGTCGAGAAATTGGCATTGCCGTTTTGACACTATATGCATTCTCAACAGAAAATTGGCAACGGCCCCAAACCGAAGTAAGCGCGCTAATGGCGCTTTTGAAAAAATTTCTCAAAAATGAAAAAGACGAATTGCTGGATAAGGATATCCGTTTGGGCCACATCGGACAAGCCGAACGGTTACCGCAAGATGTGCGTGAAACCCTTTTGCAGACAATGGATGCCACCCAGCACTGTAAAAAAATGTGTCTCAATTTAGCTTTGAGCTACGGTAGCCGCACCGAAATTGTTCATATGACTCAAAAGCTAGCTCGGAAATGCCGCCAAGGTGAACTGCTTCCCGGTCAAATTAGCGAAGAACTAGTGGCTGAACATCTTTACACACATGATCTGCCCGATCCCGATCTGTTGATTCGCACCAGCGGAGAGATGCGCATCAGCAATTTTTTGCTGTGGCAAATTGCCTATTCGGAAATCTATGTCACCAAAACCCTTTGGCCGGATTTTGAGAGAGAAGAATTGGTTCAGATTTTGATAGATTACCAACAGCGCGATAGACGTTTCGGTAAAGTTGGTAAATAGGCTAATCGTTTTTTAAATGCGGCCAACCCACAAACGATATTGATGGGGACTGTAGTGGTTGACAACATCATAACGGTTGGCATCTATTTCAGCACTGCGCAGTATTGAGGCCCTTTATATATTAACATTCGTATGGATAATTACGATCTTATGTGTGCCTAAAAAGGTTTGGCACATGGACTCCCGACGTTATTTCATTAAACTGCCAATGAAATGATTGGATGGTCAGCTGAATGCATTTAAAACGCTGGATTACCAGTGTCATCGCCCTGCCATTCTTAGTTTTCTTGATTTATAGAGGTGGCCTTTTTTTCGGGCTTCTGATTGCGGCGGCCACACTGGTGGCTTTGTGGGAGTATTTTCGGATCGTATTTGCCAAAGAGGATTTTCCGGTACACGCAGTTTCCAATTGGATAACTTATGTCGCTGGCGTTGCGGTCGCCTGTTCGGCACTTGCCGGCAATCTGATTTTAATGGTGTGTTTTTTGGCGACCCACTTTGTCTTGGCGGGATTCGGGACTGTTAGAAATTATCAGGCCAACCCTGTGGCAGCCGGCGTTGCGGCCAGACAGGTGTTGGGTTTGATCTACATTGCCGTGCCGCTGGCCTTGCTCATTTTGATCCGGAACGGCCATAGCGGTCAACTCTGGATTTATACCATTCTTGCCATCATATTTTGCGGCGATATCGGGGCCTACTATGTCGGTTCCTATTTCGGCCGTCGCAAACTCTGTCCGGCTGTTAGTCCGGGCAAAACAAAAGAAGGAGCGCTTGGTGGACTGACCGCCAATGTATTGGCCGGTGCCATCATCAAGGTTTTCTTTTTCCCCGCACTTTCATGGGCTGGGTGTTTAGTCTTTTTTGTTCTGTTGGGTGTTGCCGGTCAAATTGGTGATTTATTTGAATCAGTACTCAAACGCGCTGCTGAGATTAAGGATTCCGGTACCATTTTACCGGGTCATGGCGGCATTTTGGATCGCATCGATGCCTTGTTGTTTGCTTCGCCTGTGGCCTATTTTTTTATTGCGTTTGTCTTTTCATGCTAAGCATTGTCAAAATCATTTTTGAAAGCCTATGAAATATCTATCCGTTTTAGGTTCCACCGGTTCGATTGGCTGCAACACACTTGCGATTGTTGAACAATTTCCTAATCGTTTTGCTGTTAAAACGCTGGCGGCCAAAACCAATACAACATTGTTGGCGCAACAGATTGTCCGCTTCAAACCCGAGCTGGCCGTGGTTTTTGACGAAAGTCGGGCAGAAGAACTGCAAACTAAACTTCCTAGCGACACAAAGGTAACCATCGACTTTGGTACCAAAGGCTATCAGAGGGCCGCTGCCTATCCACCCTCTGAAATGGTGGTCACTGCCATGGTAGGCGCCGCCGGCCTCTTGCCGACGTTAGCCGCCATCGATGCCGGCAAAACAGTCGCGTTGGCCAACAAAGAAACGTTGGTTATGGCAGGTGAAATCGTTATGCAGCGCGCAGCTGACAGACAGGTTGCGATTCTGCCCATTGACAGCGAACACAGTGCCATTTTCCAATGCTTACACGGTCATAACCGTGATGATCTGCATAAAGTTATCTTAACCGCCTCCGGTGGCCCGCTGTTACATACACCCCGTGAGCGATTTGATTGCATTACCCCGCAGGAAGCGCTAAAGCACCCCAATTGGTCCATGGGCCGCAAGATCAGTATAGACTCGGCCACATTAATGAACAAAGGTTTGGAACTGATCGAGGCCACCCATCTTTTTAATGTATCCTTTAAAGACATCGAGGTTGTGGTTCATCCCCAAAGTATTATTCACTCGATGGTGGCATATAGGGATGGATCGGTTCTGGCGCAGTTGTCGATTCCGGACATGAAGGGTGCTATTGCGTATGCCATATCCTTTCCGGAACGTTTGGAACTCGCACAGCCGCTGCCGGCATTTGCCGATATCGGCGCGTTTACATTTGAAAAGCCGGATTTAGATAAATTTAATTGTCTCGCACTTGCCGTTGAAGCCTGCCAGGCCGGCGGCACCATGCCGGCTGTGCTCAATGCGGCCAACGAGGTCGCCGTGCATGCTTATTTGGAAAACCGCATATCCTTTAATGCGATTGCCGCCACTATTTCAAACACCATGCAAGCTCATACTTTGGTGACAAATCCAAGCCTTTCCGATATAATGAAAGCCGATCATGCAGCCCGTGAGGGGGCCCTTGCTCTGATTGACACTTTTGTAAATGAATCAAGATGATACCGGCCGGTTTTGCCTAAAACTTGATAATTGGAATTTAATTATTATCATCAGTCGTTGAGAGACAAATAAGTATAGGAATATTTGATATTATGACGACAAATATATTCGCCTTTGCCATTGTGCTGGGTGTCCTTATTTTTTTCCATGAATTGGGGCATTTTCTGGTAGCCCGTCTATTTGGTGTTGGTGTCGAGCGATTTTCGCTGGGTTTTGGGCCGCGATTGTTTGGAAAAAAAGTTGGTATAACGGATTACCGCATTTCTGCGATCCCTTTGGGCGGTTATGTGAAAATGGTCGGCGAAGAACCCAACGCTAAAATTGATCCGAAAGATATCCCAATTTCTTTCACCCATAAGCATGTGTTTAAGCGCATTCTGATTGTGGCGGCCGGCCCCTTATTCAACATACTGTTGGCCGTTATCATTTTCTATATCCTGCTGCAAATTTCCGGGGCCATGATTCTCAAACCCACCATCGGGAAGGTGGAGCTCGATTCGCCGGCCTTCAAAGGTGGTCTCCAAAAAGGAGACTTGGTATTGGCTATCAATGAATCGCCGGTCGACAGCTGGGATGATATGGCCGCCCTGATCTCCGAGAGCAAAGGCAGTGCGCTTGCGATCGCTGTGGAACGCGAAGCAGAGGTTAAGCAGCTCACGGTGACACCCCAGATCAAAACCACGAAAAATATTTTTGGCGAAGATGTTCAACGCTTTGTCATTGGTATTCAATCGGCCGGCGATGTTCTTGAAAAAAAACTTACGCCCCTGCAGGCGGTTACAGAAAGTTTTGTGCAGACCTATACGATCGCCAAATTAACGGTCCTAAGTGTCGTCAAACTCATCCAGGGATCCATATCCACGAAGACACTGGGTGGACCGATCATGATCGCCCAAATGGCGGGGCAACAGGCTAAAGAAGGAACCGCCAACCTGGCTTTTTTTATCGCATTAATCAGCATTAACCTGGCGATTATTAACTTTCTGCCGATCCCGGTATTGGATGGTGGACATCTCTTGTTTTTCAGTATTGAAGCGATCATCAGGCGCCCCGTTAACCTTCGTATCCGCGAAATTGCCCAGCAGGTTGGGGTTTTTATCCTGTTTTTGTTGATGGTATATGTGATTTATAATGACATCGCGCGCATCTTTTTCAGTTAATCTCTTCCAATTTCCTGCCATGACAGTAATTGGCCTATCCGTTGTCAGAACTACCTAATAAACAGTTTTACATTAGACGGGTCAATGGTTGCATTTTACGGTTAATGCCCTTATAAAAAGCTTTTTATTTGGTCGCATCAATCTGGACATCTTTGCGTGATAAATTGCTACTGTTTTAAATCAAGAAACTTGTAAAATGCCTCACCGACTCGAAATTGCTTTAAAGCCGGCCTTATTTGATGCCGAAGGAGAGAGCCTGCGCATAAAGGCGCATGATTATTTCAATATTCACATAACACAAGTCCGCACGGTTCACATCATTACCCTTGATGCAGACCTCACCAGCGAGCAGCAGCGAATTGTTCAACAAGAAGTGTTTACCAATCCGGTGACGCAGTTCTCATCTTTTGAACCGCTTTCCATCGCATTTGACTGGATCATTTGGGTCGGATATCGCCCCGGTGTCAGAGACAATCCAGGTGCCACAGCCGAAGAAGCCATTAAAGATTTGTTGGGCATTTCGTTTGCTGCAGATGAAGCTATTTACACATCCAAACGATTTTGTTTTTCCGGCAGTAGCCTTTCCGTCCAGCAAATGGAAATCATTGCCCGCGAATTATTGGCCAATGAAACGATTCAGCAATGGAAAATTTATTCGCCGACCCAATGGGATCCAGAAAATGGCATTGGCTACATTATCCCCAAGGTGAGCCTCGATCATACGCCCACGGTCACAACGCTGCCGATAAAAAGCGATGAAATGCTGCAGGCCATCAGCACAGAGCGAAATTTGGCGCTGAATCCCAAGGATATTCCCACCATCCGGAGGTATTTTTTAAGAACCGAAATTCAAACTGCCCGTTCTGCTAAGGGGCTTTCCGACCCCACCGATGTTGAACTTGAGTATATATCCCAGGCCCGCAGCGATCATTGTAATCACAACACTTTTGGTGGGCGGTTTCATTATACAGATATACAGACCGGGGAAACTCAGGTAATTGACAATCTTTTTAAGACCTTCATAGAGGCTCCCACGCTGGCATTAAAACAAAATCTTTCATGGGTTATTTCGGTTCTGTGGGACAACGCCGGGGTGGCGCGATTTGATGACCAACATTACTACGTTATCACGGGTGAAACCCATAATTCACCCTCCAACATGGAGGCCTACGGTGGCGCCCTGACCGGTATTGTGGGCGTTTACCGTGATCCCATGGGAACCGGCAAAGGCGCCAAATTGGTGATGGGCAGCTATGGTTACTGTGTGGGACCTCGCGATTATCAGGGAGATTTGAAGCCGTACTTGCATCCTCGACGCTTATTGGACGGCATTATTGAAGGCGTTAAAGATGGCGGCAATAAAAGCGGAATTCCAACCCCTTTTGGACAGGTTTATTTTCATCCAAGCTATATTGGCAAGTGTTTGGTCTTTGTAACGGCCCTGGGAATC
>JASJAZ010000119.1 GCA_030066785.1 Desulfobacterales bacterium
CGATCTCTCTGATCGACCGGCAATTCGCGGCCAGCTTGAAGGGCCGATTAGCTTTGGATTTAATATTGAGACTGTCGAAAAAGCCGTTTTGGCAAACTGGTTTTTGTCCCGATATAATTGGTTTTGAAAATCTTGTCTTCTTGTATCGGTTACTTTGTGTTTTCTATTATCTACTGCCCATGGCTACTTATTCAGCCTATCTAAAGCCGTAATTGGCAATCTTTTCGATATTGTGCACCATGCAATATAGCAGCCACTGGATATTGACCTTGATCTGACCTCTGAGGCTAAATTTATCCAGTCGTTTGTTTACGCGAATGTTGGCAAATACCGGCTCCACAATGCCAATTCGCTGAGGATAGATTTTGCGACCCTTTTGGGTATCGATCTTTTTCACCATGGCCTGGGATATGTTATTGCCCGATGCATCGGCATAGTAGGTAAAGTGGCGTCTTTTAGCATTCTTATATCTAAGACACTTGGCTCTGAGTTGGCAGTGGTGGCAATCTTTTTCCCTGGATCGATACACTCTCAAACGCTTACCTTTATGTCGCCCGTCTTTCACCAAAGGCTTAAGTCGCTTACCATTGGGACAAATATATTCATCTTTGTCCTCATCGTATTGAAAATCAGCAAATGTAAACTTCTTGGACTTCGACCCATCACCCAGCCGACTGGCAAATCTGTGATCGCGGCTGCGGAATTTGTTGTCCGGTATGTAAGCATCAAGCTTTTCTTCGTTACACTTGTTTATATTGGTGACACTATGGTAGCTTGAATCCGCCGTTAAAACCTTGCCTTCAAAATAGTGTTTGTCCTTGCCGATGCATTCAAGATTTTCCTTGGCGCCATCGATCACCGGGGGCAAATTCTCATGATCCAGGCCTTGGCCAATGGCTTGGCCACAAACAATGACTTGGTGTTTGTCATCCACCAGCGCCTGGGCGTTATAGCCCTGCACGGTGCCATGGGATGTATACATCTTGGCAGAATCGTTGTCGGTCACATTGCTGTGAAGCTCTTTTCCGTATGCGCCAATCTTCTTGTCATTTTCATTCAACCACTTTTCAATCTTATCGGCTTGCTGCTCAAGCCTTCGAACTTGTCTTTCACGCCTGGCAGACAGCTTCTCTTTTACCGCACGCTCTTCTTTGTCAATCTCAATATGATCTTCAATCAACGCCTTGAGCTTGCTTTCAATTTTCTCTTTCCTTTTGTGTAAATCACTGAATTTACCACTCCATTCTTTAGAAGCATTGGAGGACATTTTGCAACCATCTATGGCAAAAAAGCTTCCGCCTAAAAGACCCTCTTGATCACATACCAGCAGTATATCGGCAAACAGCAGCTTAATTTGCTCCTTCATCGATGAAACAAATGCGGCAATCGTGCTATGATCCGGGCGCTGGTTGCACGACATGGCCATAAACAAAACATTTTCATAGCAGCCACGCTCAATCTGACGCGATGATATCAAGCCACGCGAGTAGGCTAGCAGCACTACTTTCAACAATATCTTAGGATTATAAGCGCTTCTGCCGGTCGCATCATTTTGATACTTATCATCAAAAACAGATAAATCCATGCGCTTTTCCACCAGTGTATGGATGGCAAACTCTAACGTGCCGGGCATCAGCTGCTGTTCCAGTGAAACAGGTATCAGCATTCTTTGCCTATAATCGTAACGCTTGTATTTGGCCATGTTGTCTCCGGGATGTTTGTAAATTTCTATGGCTTAAATCACCCGTGATATAACATATAACTGCTTATTATTAAACGAAATAATCGCTAAATCGAGAAAAGTTTTACTGCTCGAAAGACTTATGTGGAAAAGAAAAAAATTAAAGTGCCCTCAGAAGGTTAACCTTTTTCGACAGTCTCATATTAAATCTAAAATGCAGATGCAAGATATTTTCTTACAGGATTCATTGCAATCTCAGCAGTTTGAAATGCAGGGCGCCTTCCTGCAGTGCAAGCCGGCCAAGGGCACAAAGCCACATCTTAACGAACTGCTACTCGCAACCGATTTAAATATATCTTTTTTGATTTGGCGGATTTTCTATCAATAGGAAGTCAAGGGCAACCATGGCAAATGATTGACTTCTCAATTCGAATTGATAATTTTTGATACAGCGCCTCATATTCATTCGGGCTCTGAGCTGGTCTCATTTGAAATTGCTCGATTCTTTGTTCATCTCATTTTTTTACTGACCACTGCGTCTGCCCCTGCAGAAACTCACAGAGGTTTGGCACCAAGATGAGCTTGTGCGCCGGGGCGAACGTTTGGCCAGCGCCGAAATGATTACGCACCGATTGATTAATGGCATGTGGATGGAGTTCAATGCCCCCTTCCCCGATATTGAATTAGTGCCAGGGCCCGAATGCCTAAAAGGCCAAACACGCAAGCAAAAATGCGAAGATGGCACCGAGATCAGGGCGCATGCACGCCGAAACGGGGTCTGGGAACGAACCAAAAAAAATGCCCGCAACCCGCATCACCGCAAGACTGTAATGACGGTGATGTAATCATCGAAAACTGCGATTATGGTACCGCCGTGTCGCATGTTTGTGTTGATGGTCAGTGGCAGGCAATCGAATGGGTCTGTCCTGAGGCTCAGTCGCCGGAAGCCTCTTTTCAAAATATCTTGCGGATCGATGGCGATAAATTGCTAACGCACATTGCCGAAAGTGTGCCGCGTCCTAAGATCTTCTACGCTGACCATTTCTTGGCATCCTAAATCGCCACCGAATTAAAGACCACCAAAGGGCATTCGCAAACATTTCTCAATGCAGTTTTTTAAAGTTTTCGGCGATGAATTGGCGCTACATGGGCGTTTGAGGCTTCCCCACTATGGAAATTTTAAAATAGTTCAAAGAAAAGCGCGGAAAGGTCGAAATCCGCAGACAGGCACTGTCATTGATATTCCGGCTAAAATAGTCGTTAAATTTAAAGCCTTTGAAAAATTGCGAAGCAAGACTTGCGGGGACAACAAATAGCAAAGGCTGCACCAACAAATTCAAAATTTAAACATCGGCAAATTGTTAAAGGTGGCGCCAACTTTTCATCTGACGCTTGTGTCAGATAATTTCGAAATAGTTGCTGCTATTAATGTGAATCTGAGCCTCCTCATTTAACCTCACCCAGAATCGATTTTAAACGGTCGGGGCGATTTGTGATGATGCCATCCACACCCATTGCAATAAGACGTTGCATATCAGCCACGGAGTCGGGCGTCCACACAAACACCTGAATGCCCAGCCGGTGGGCAACGTTGACGCTGCCGGTCGTTACATGTTTGTAATACGGGGCCCAATAGCGCCCACCGGCCGCCTGGACCGCATGGGGAATTGACCCGGAAAAATCATCGATATCCAGCCCGGCCATCCAGGGAGAAGCACCGGGTTGACCGGGTTTGATATTGTTTAGCCGCAATCCTTCAAGGGAAAGATAGACGGTTGCAATATCAGGAGCGATTTTTTGCACGTGTACCAGATTGCGCCAGTCAAAAGAAAGTATCCGGGAGCGCCTCGACATCTTGGTTTCTCGCAATAGCCTTACCACCTTCTCGCTGACGGCTTCCGGCGGTGGCGTCAGCTCCGGCTTTTCGGGCGATGTTTTAATTTCAACCCAGAGCTCAGCGGCCGTGTGACACTGTTTTTGGTACAAGTGCACGACCTCTCGTAAGGTAGGGATGCGCGCGCCATCAGCCGGCGTTTGATCGGGATAACGGCGCGCATAACGGGTGCCGGGTTTCAGTCGGCCGACATCATAGGTTTTGAGATCCGCTACACTCAGCTCCCTGATGGCCGGCGGTGTGGCGGATGCCAGCCACTTGCCATCGGGCGATCGTGTGAACTCCGGATTGAGCCTTAAATCATGATATACGACCGCCTCACCGTCGGCCGAAAGAACCACATCTAACTCAACGGCATCTGCGCCGATGTCACAGGCCCGGGCAAATGCCGACAATGTATTTTCCGGTGCGAGGCCTGCCGCGCCGCGGTGCCCAACGAGATAAAATGGTTTAGGGGGGCGTTTATCATTTGAGATTGCCTGGCTCGTGGCGGTGCTCTGAGAGGATATCATAACCATTAATAATAGACTGCCCAGCATTGCCAGCCCCAATGTGCCATAAAATATGTATTTCCACCTCTGCATGGATAACTTCTCCTTTGAGGATTTAGCAGCTATTCAACGATATAAATTAGTTTCCAAACAACATCTAAATCCATATCATCGCGTTGTGGGCCTTATTCCCGCCGAGGCTAAACGCACGTCATGCTCCTATGGTTGCAGTGCTTTTGCCATGCTTCGCGATGTGTCCAGCGGTGCAATCTGAGGTTTTGAAATCCTTTGAACGTGTCAATCTAACAACCGACGGTCAATCATTAATATGATATAAATCCGATAGCTTATACGGATACCCTGGCGATTGGGCCTCGAAAATATCATTTGCAAGTATACCTTTAAGCACTGCCGGCGATTATTTGAACGATTTCCTTGACTATTACCCCCATTATCTGTTTATTTGAAACAGCTGTAATAGTGTTGAGGCTTACAAACATTCACTCTCACTTTCCTGTACAACCCGATCTTTTTTGAACATAAGCTACACCAAGGCTTATTTTCGATCAATAAAATTGAATTTCAAATACCGCCCAAACAAAAACAATCGCAACACAGCCAACGGCTGGGATTCAATTTTGGCACATTTTTTGGGACTTACCTTTTTTTTTAATTTTTAATGTAAACTCATTTTCCCAACAGCGGCGGAAGTATTTCCATCCGCGATGGTGGCCAACCGCAACGTTAACCTTCATTTAAGCTAAGGAGGACCTAATGATGAGAAAATTTGGGGTAATGACAATGCTTCTCATGTTTGGATTCGCGCTTTTTGCTTGTGCTGAAAAAGCAGAAGAGACGGCGGAAGTAACCGCCCTCAAAGAGCAAAACGCGGAATTGCAACAACAAATCCAAGAACTAACTAAGCAAAAAGAAATGCCTGCCGCGGCTGCCGGCGAACCGGTTACCATCAACTGGTGGTTTGCCCACGGCGGCCGACTGGGGGAAAAGGTCCAGGAAATCGTCGGTAATTTTAATGCCCTGCAAAACAAATACAAGGTGGTCGCCACCTATAAGGGTAACTACACCGACACCATGAATGCCGGCATTGCCGCATTTCGCTCTAAAAGCCCGCCGCACATTCTGCAGGTTTTTGAAGTCGGAACCGCGAGCATGATGGGCGCCAAAGGGGCGATTAAACCGGTTTATGAGGTGATGGCCGAATCCGGGCAGCCTTGGAGCCCCGATGCCTATCTTTCAACCGTAACGGGGTATTACACCACGCCTGAAGGCAAAATGTTGTCCATGCCGTTTAACAGCTCGACACCGGTGCTTTATTACAACGTGGAAGCATTTGAAAAGGCCGGCCTGGATCCGGACAAGCCGCCCAAAACATGGCCTGAGGTTGCGGAATATGCCAAGAAACTGGTGGCGGCTGGATATCCCGGTGGATTCTCAACCGCCTGGATTTCCTGGATCCACATCGAAAACTTCGGCGCCTGGCACAACGTGCCCATCGGAACCAAGGCCAATGGATTTGAAGGATTGGATACCGAGTTCGTTTTCAACAGCCCCCTGCATGTCAAACATGTTCAGCACCTGGCGGATTGGCAGAAAGACAAAATCTTTGTCTATGGTGGACGACGCAATAAGGGCAATGCCCTGTTTTCGGCCGGGGAAGTGGCCATGTATACCGAGTCATCGGCGGGCTACGCCGGATTCAAAAAGACCTGCAAATTTCCCTTCCGCACCAGCATGCTCCCCTACTGGCCGGATGCCGCGGGTGCACCGCAGAACACCATTATCGGCGGCGCCAGCCTCTGGGTGATGGCCGGTCATTCCCAGGCAGAATACGAGGGTGTGGCCACCTTCTTCAATTATCTGTCCTCGCCGGCAGTCCAGGCGGACTGGCATCAGTTCACCGGGTATTTGCCCATTACGACCAATGCCTACTACCTGACCAAGGGCCAGGGAGTCTATGTCGAGAAACCCGGCATGGAAACCGCCCTGAAGCAAATGACCCTCCATGATCCCACCGCCAATTCCCGTGGCTTGCGTTTCGGCAATTATGTGCAGATGCGTGCCATTATGTACGATACCCTGGAGGCTGTTTTTACCGGGGAGAAAACCGCCCAGCAAGGCATGGACGATGCCGTTGCCAAAGGCAACAAATTGTTGCGCAAATTCGAAAGTGCCGCCATGTAGCAATACCTGAGTCACGCAGGATCCATTTGTAAACCGCAATGGGTCCTGCCCACCTTTATGCAGGGTGACCTATTTCATGGAAAAAAGAGTTATCTTCAAAAACAAAGTCCTGCCTTATTTTCTGATGGCACCCCAGATCATCATCACCCTGGTATTTTTCATCTGGCCCGCATTCATGGCGCTGTATCAATCCGTTTTACAGCAAGACGCCTTCGGGCTTAAAACCGTCTTTGTGGGCCTGGATAATTTTAAATATATCTTCACCGATTCCATCTATCTGAATTCTATCAAGGTAACGATGGTCTTCAGTTTATCGGTGGCGGTCATCGCCATGTCGACGGCGCTTCTGCTGGCGGTGATGGCCGATCGCGCTATCCGCGGGGCCACCACCTACAAAACATTCATCATTTGGCCTTATGCGGTGGCACCGGTGGCGGCCGCGGTCATTTGGTACTTTTTATTCAATCCCACCGTCGGAATGATCTCCTTCTTTTTAAAGGCCATCGGCATCGACTGGAACTTTACCTTAAACGGCGGGCAGGCGATGACGCTGGTGGTCATCGCGGCGGCGTGGCGCGAAATTTCCTATAATTTTCTTTTTTTTCTGGCCGGTCTACAGGCCATTCCCAAGTCATTTATCGAGGCCGCCGCCATTGATGGGGCTTCTCCGGCAAAAAGGTTTTGGACCATTGCCTTTCCCCTGCTGTCGCCCACGGTCTTTTTTTTATTGGTTATGAATATGGTGTATGCTTTTTTCGATACCTTTGGCGTTATTCACGCCATCACTGAAGGCGGCCCCAATGAGGCCACTAATATCATGGTCTTCAAGATTTACCACGACAGTTTCGAAAGTCTGGACTTGGGTGGCTCCGCCGCCCAGTCGGTTATTCTGATGATCATTGTGATTGCGCTGACGGTGATCCAGTTCCGCTATATCGAAAGAAAAGTTCATTATTAACAAGGAGTAGAAAATGGTCGAGCATCGGCCCTGGCTTTCTTTTTTGACCCATGCGATCCTGCTGCTGGGCTGCCTTATTATTGCATTTCCAATCTATACGACATTTGTGGCCTCCACCCACAGCCTGGAGGCGATCACATCGTCTTTTCCATTTTTACCGGGCCGTCATCTGATCGAGAATTATCACCAGGCCCTTACGGTGGGAAGCGGCGAAGTCGGGGCCACCGTGGGCACCATGATGATGAACAGCCTGATCATGGCGCTAGGCATAGCCTTTGGAAAGATCTCCATTTCGTTATTGTCGGCTTTTGCCATCGTCTACTTCAAATTCCGCTTCCGCATGTTTTTTTTCTGGATGATTTTTATCACGTTGATGCTGCCGGTGGAGGTTCGAATTCTGCCAACCCATAAGGTGGTGGCGGATTTGAACATGCTGGACAGCTATTCCGGCCTGATCTTTCCCTTAATCGCATCGGCCACCGCCACGTTTCTGTTCCGCCAGTTCTTCATGACGGTGCCCGACGAACTGTGCGAGGCCGTCCGGATTGACGGGGGCGGACCGATCCGATTTTTCTTCGATATTCTGCTGCCCATGTCGCGCACTTCCATCGCAGCGCTGTTTGTGATTCTTTTCATCTATGGGTGGAATCAGTATCTGTGGCCGCTACTAATCACCGGTGATGAAAACTACTATACCCTTTTAATTGGAATCAAAAGAATGCTGGATGTGGGCGAAGGTCAGGCCGATTGGCAGATTATTATGGCCTCTACCATGCTGGCCATGATACCGCCGGTGCTGGTAGTGATCTTTATGCAAAAACAGTTTGTGCGGGGTATGACCGAAACCGAAAAGTAACGCGCGGGTACGGCAACAGATTGGTTGTTGGACTGCAAATATATCAGGGGGATCTATGGCGGATGTCAGCCTGAGAAATATTCATAAATCATTCGGCCAAAATGAGGTGATTCACGGCATCAGCTGCGATATCCACGACGGTGAGTTTATCGTTATTTTAGGCCCTTCCGGCTGCGGCAAATCCACTGTGCTGCGCATGATTGCCGGATTGGAAGTGATCACCAAAGGTGAACTTACGATCGATGACAAGGTGGTCAACCAGCTTGAGCCCGCCGATCGCGACATCGCCATGGTTTTTCAGAACTATGCCCTCTATCCGCACATGACCGTTTTTAAGAACATGGCCTACGGACTTAAAATACGACGGATGCCCAAAGCGGAAATCGAAAAAAGGGTTCAAAAAGCGGCCGGAATTCTGGAACTGACGGAATTTCTAAACCGCAAGCCCCGACAATTGTCCGGAGGACAACGCCAGCGCGTTGCCATGGGGCGCTGCATCGTGCGCGAGCCCAAGGTATTTTTGTTTGACGAACCGTTGAGCAACCTGGATGCCAAGTTGCGCGTGCAGATGCGTCAGGAACTGAGAAATCTTCACGAAACCCTCGGTATCACCAGCGTTTATGTCACCCATGATCAGGTCGAGGCCATGACCCTGGGCGATCGATTGATCGTCATGGAAAACGGCTATGTGGAGCAAATCGGATCACCGCTGGATGTATATGAAAAACCAGCTACCCACTTTGTGGCCGGATTTATCGGTTCACCCGCTATGAATTTTTTCGAAGCCCGGACCAGCCGTGACGGGCAGTCGGCCCAACTTTCCGATACCGAAACTTTGCCCATTCACCCGCAGTTAGACCCAAGCTTTCGAGACCAAGCAATCGTTTTAGGTATCCGGCCCGAGCATTTCAAATTGGCCGCAGAGAGAGACGGTACCATGCAAATGAGGGTGGAAAATTTGGAAACCCTTGGCGCGGATACCCTGGTGCACGGCAAATCAGCGGGGAATAAAACCATTTTTACCGTTCGCCTGCCTGATATCCATCGCTACCCAAAAGGCAGCACTTTGTCCTTGAGTATATCCCCGGAAAAATTGCACTTGTTTGATAAGGAGAGCGGCAAAAGAATCGGAGCCTAACAAAAAGGCCTTTCAAGCTTCGCAACCTTGCAATTTCTTGGTAGTTAAAAGGTAAGCCTGATAAATTCATATGTGGGTATCGATTATTCAGAAGCCAAGACGCCAGTTTCGAGGCAAAAACCTACCAGTAGCGTACGGTTTAACCCGATTTCCTCATTGACGATGTGAACTAGTGGATTCCGGCCCCGCCTTTCGAAATTGGGTATGATAGAGCTGCGCATACAGACCGTCTTTATCCAGGAGCTGATCATGGGCGGAGTGAGTGTCGCCGCCGTGGGCCTGCTCGACAATGCGGCCTTGATCTAAAACCAGGATCACATCCGCATCTAAAATCGTGCTGAGCCGGTGGGCAATCACCAGACTGGTACGATTCCGCATTATGCGCTGCAGGGCCTGCTGAATGAGGGCCTCGCTCTGGCTGTCAAGACTGCTGGTGGCTTCATCCAGTATCAGGATGCGCGGGTCTTTGAGAATCACCCGGGCAATCGCGATCCGCTGCTTTTCACCCCCGCTCAAGCGATAGCCGCGGGCCCCTACCACGGTGTCGTAGCCATCCGGCAGGCCGGCGATGAAATCGTGAATGTTGGCCGTCTGGCAGGCAGCTTCGATCGCGGCCCGGGAGGCGTTGGGAGCAGCATAGAGCAGATTGGCCTTGAGGGTGTCGTTGAAAAGGTAGGTTTCCTGAGTGACCATACCGATAGATCTGGCCAAAGAGACCTGGGACAGATCGCGCAGGTCGTGGCCGTCCATACAAATCTTGCCACTGGTGGGATCATAGAGACGCGGCAGCAGATAAGTGACGGTGGTTTTGCCGGCGCCGCTGGGCCCCACCAGTGCCGCCAGTTCACCGGGCCTGATGGCAAAACTCACCGATTCCAGCGCCAACTGGCGGCTCGGTTTTTGCGCGGTGATGGAGAGGGTGGCATCACTTGCACGGGTCCGGGGATCGATCTGCAAACCCAATAAAGCCGAACCGCCGTCGCCGCCTGCGGTGTAGTTGAAGGTCACATCATGAAAGTTAACGGCACCGGTAACATCGGACAGCTTGATCGCATCGGATTTGTCCCGGATTTCCACGGGGATATCCAACACTTCAAAGACACGCTCGAAGCTGACCATACTGGTGGCAAACTCCACGTGGGCGTTGCTGATGGCACTGAGCGGGCCGTAGAGCTGCGTCAGATAGGCGCCAAAGGCCACAATGGTTCCCACGGTGAACACACCGCGTAAAATCATATGCCCGCCGGCCCAAAACACCACCGCGGTGCCCACCGCGCTGATCAGACCCAATCCCATGAAAAACCAGCGTCCCACCACGGCTGAGCGCACTCCAATGTCGGCCACGGCGGCGCTGCGCCGTCGAAAACGCTGGTTTTCGTCGCTTTGGCGTCCAAACAGTTTGACCAACAAAGCGCCGTCAATGTTGAGGGTCTCCTGCATGCGTACATTCATTCGGGCATTCAGCTCCAGACTCTTGCGGCGAATCTTGCGCAGTTTGCGCCCCACCCGCCGTGTGGGCGCCAGAAACAGCGGCACGATGGCGATGCTCAAAAGCGTCAGGCGCCATTCCAAGGATAACATGATAGTCACGGTGGCCACCACGGTCACCAGATTGGTGATGATGTTGATAAAGGTGCTCGTTAGGGCGCGCTGGGCACCGACCACATCGTTGTTGAGCCGGCTCATCAAGGCGCCGGTTTCGGTGTGGGTGAAAAATCGCAGGCTCATGCGCTGCGTGTGATTGAAAAGTGCATTGCGCAGATCGGCGATCAGGCCCTCGCCGATGGTGGCGCTGAGATAGCGTTGTCCAAAACCGATGGCGGCACTGACAAGGGGTATGCCGATCATGCCCACCGCCAACCAGTTGAGTCGCGCGGTGTCACCCTTCAGGATGGCATTATCGATCAGATCGCGATAGAGCAACGGCGGAATCAAGCTTAGCCCGGTAATGGCAAAGATGCTTACCAATAATCCCAAGACCTTTAACTGGTAGGGTCTGGCATAGCCCCACACACGCCGAAGCAGAGTCGCGCTAATCTTGGGGCGATCATGTTTCTGGTCATATTTTATATAGGTCCACCAACCGGAACCGAGATCAGGTGGCATAATAACACCTCACATGGCAGAATCAGTCGTTCTGCGAATTGGATGGTTTACCGGACAAACCACAGGCCATGGCGTACGGAATCGCGGTAAACAGATAATCGAGCACATTCTGGGCCATACGACGCCCGACCACATTTTCTTCATCAATCACGGAACTGGCACCCGCTGCTTCCAGTTGGCTGATGGTGATGTGATAGCGGCCGCGCGCGATAACGGCGGCATGGGGGGCTGTCACACGGATATTGCGGATAATACCGCGGCAGGTATGCGGATCGGGCACCGTGACCACCACCACGGCGGCCTCAGCAATACCGGCATGCAAGAGCACTTCGCTGTGGGTCGCATCGCCGGAATAGACCCGCAAGTCCATTGCTTCCGCCTGGCGGACGGATTGAGGATTCAGCTCAATGACCCGCGGATGAATCTGTTTTTCAAGCAGGGCTTCAGCGACGCGCTGTCCGGCCGGCCCAAACCCGATGATGACCAGTTCACACTTTGCGCGGTTATGATCCTGGGCCTTTTCCGGCCGTTTGCCACGTGACCGCCGCAGAACCGAAAAGACGGCATCTGCCAGGGGCAAGGCATAATTTACCATATAGGGTGACAGCAACAGAGAGAGAATGGCAACGGAAACAATCAGATCAAAAACCTCCTCGGAAAGCGCGCCTCCGGCACGGGCGATATTGGCCAGCACAAACGAAAATTCCCCCACCTGGGCCAGAGTGATGCCGGTGGCCAGAGCCTGGCGCGCGGATATGCTAAACAGTCGGCACAGCAAATAAATAATAATCGATTTTCCCACAAAAATGGAGGTGAGTGCCGCTAGAACCGTTGGAATGTGGGCTGCCAGCCACCGGGGCTCAGCCAACATGCCGATGGAAGTGAAAAACAGGGTCACGAACAGGGTCCGAATAGAACCGATGTCAGCCCGTATCTGAGTGGCAAAGGGAGACTCGCCCAACAGCATGCCGGCCAAAAAAGCACCCAAGGCCGGGGACAGTTTGAGAGCATGCGCCGCCCAGGTGGATCCCAACGCTACGACGATGACCAGCAGGGCAAACAGCTCCCGGTTGGTGACCAGCCCCTTGGTCCTGAAGATGACCGGCATCAATTTGAAAAAGATCAGATAAAAAACCGCTACCATGGCGGCGGTGGCTGACAGGGTTTTGATCAGGGGCATAAGGATCGAATCGAGATGGCCGCGGGGGCTCAAAATCGTCACCAATAACACCATGGGCACCACCGCCACGTCCTGCAACAAGAGAATGCCAAGGGCGTGCCGGCCGCGCACGGAATCGATCTCAACGCGATCGACCAGCACCCGTAACACCACCGCAGTAGAACTCAAGGCTGCAATTGCGCCCAGCACCAGTGCCTGGGCCAAGGTGTAGGGCAGCATCAGAGCGGCACTGAAAATCACGATGGTGACACTGATCTGCAGCAATCCCAGGGCTAAAACGCGGGTTCCCATACTTTTGAGACGGTTGAACGAAAATTCAAGGCCGATGGAAAATAAGAGCAGCGCCACGCCCAACTCGGCCACACCGAACATTGCATCCCGGTTAAAAAGAATGGGGCCTAAAATCATTCCGGCCAAAAGATATCCGACAATGGGACTTTGTCGCAATCGCTGCGCAAGAGCCCCCAACACAAAAGCAGTCCCCAACAGCAGCAAGATTTCACCGAGTAAAAACCATATATCCATGATGGCTCCGAATTGTAATTGATATGGTTGATATATTGCTTTTTTTGGCTTACAAATATCACCTCGTAGCACCACCGGCCTCGGCTATTGCACATATAAATGGGCCGGGGATTTCAAATGGTGACCGTAAATCGGAGACACATACTACCTACGGTACACGCATATTCATCTACAGGCGATGGCAAACTCATCGGCCATATTATGATTTACCAGAGCGACCGGCAAGAACAACTTTAATGAAAGGATTAATGAGCCATGCGCAGCCAGAATAGGCTATTCTATATCATCTTAATTTGTCTTATATCCGCTGCCGCTTTCCTATTTTTCGACCGTATGGCTGATCGCGGTCGCCGTATTGTCAGCCAGCCGCGGGAAATTTTGCCGCGAGGAGATCTGGCCGACTATGAAAAGTCTACCATAAGCATTTTCAACCGTGCGGCACCTTCGGTGGTTTACATATTTACTGAAAATGCACAAACCGGATTTTTTGGAAGGCGTGAGATTCAGCAGGGGACCGGTTCTGGATTCTTGTGGGACCGTCACGGCCATGTCGTGACGAATTTTCATGTCATCCGGAGTGCCCGGAGCATTCAAGTGCGTCTCGATTCGGGCGAAGCGATCCCCGCTACTTATGTCGGCGGCTCACCGGACCATGACCTGGCCGTGATCCGTCTGCGAAGCACACCGTCGAACATACAGCCTATCCCCGTTGGCGCATCCGAGAACTTAGCCGTGGGCCAGGCCGTGTTCGCCATCGGCAATCCGTTTGGGCTGGCCCGCACGCTGACAACCGGTATTATTAGTGCCCTGGATCGAAGACTGCCGACAGCCGGGGGGCGCGAAGTGATGGGTGTGATCCAAACCGATGCCGCCATAAATCCGGGCAATTCAGGGGGCCCTTTAATCGATTCAGCCGGTCGTTTAATCGGGGTCAACACGGCCATCATATCGGGATCGGGCAGTTCCGCCGGCATTGGCTTTGCCGTACCCGTCGATGTCGTTAACAGGGTGGTACCAAAATTAATCACCAAAGGCAAGATACCGCGACCTGGCATCGGCATTATTGTCCTGGATGAGGAAATAGCGGCCAGCCTTGGTGTGGTGGGGGTTGTGATCAATCGTATTATGCCGGGATCCGAGGCAGATCGCGTGGGACTGCAGGGCATTGATTACCGCAATCGCCTGCTGGGCGACGTCATCGTGGCGGCCGGTAATGAAGAAGTAAAAAATATCGACGATTTCATCCGGATCATGGAGCGCTATGAGATCGGTCAAATGATCATGCTCGATGTCCGGCGCGGTGATCAGGTTCGTACGGTGGAAGTCAAAATAATGGACATCTCATGAAGGCTGTCAGAAACCTGTGCGAATAAGCTATGGGGGCACCGGAAAATGATGGATTTTATTGCCGCCAACTTGATCGCCAGCCCTGTTTTTCCAAACCGGCTTAATTTCTTCTTATCTTTTTCCATTCAGCCGGCTTGACTTCCGGCGCACCGCGCGATTGCAAGAAGCTCGCGGCATGTGAGGGTCGACTGGTCGTTTCGGCGAAGATTAACCACATACGTCCTATGGTTGACTTATCATTTCGATTTGGTAAGCTTCGATCCAACGCTTTTTCGCTCGCACACTGGACAGAGCTCATCTGACATTACTCGATTCTTTTGTCATCTCATATTGTCGCTGACAGCTGGCATTCGTTCTCAAACTGATACGTCATCACACCAACCCCTTTTCCATAGATCCATTAATTGTACAACAATATTATCAGCAACTAGCCAGCATCATAATACTATAAGAATATCCGGAGGCACGATGGGTTATCATGACGGGATGATTTGGATTGACCATCAATTTTACCCCAAACTACTATGCCGCGCCCAACAATCGTGCGCAACGCGCACCCGCAGGTATCAGCGCAACTGTTTCATCCATGAAGCGCAGTGGCGCGGCTGCTGCCGCAAAGTGGCCCATTTGCCAAGTTGGCTCATACCGAACAGATCGCGCATTTTTTTTCTTCACAAGGGCAATTTAAAGAAACGCCAGGAAGGCCGTATTATCGGATATCATATCTTTAAACGCGCGGAAGTTATTGCGCAGCCTGAAAAACCACTGCGTCTGCCCCTGCAGAGACTCGCGGAAGTCTGGCACCAGGATGAACTTGTGCGCCAAGGCCAGCGCTGGGACGGCGCTGAAATTATCACACACCGATTGATAAATGGTGTGTGGATAAAGGTCAATGACCCCTTCCCCGACCCCGAATTGACGCCAGCGCCTGAATGCCAACAGGGCCAAACACGCAAGCAAAAATGCGCCGATGGTACGCAAATCATAACGCATGTTTGTCAAAACGGAGCCTGGGAGCAAACTCAAGCAAAATGCCCGCCACCCTCAGCAGCGCAGGCATGTAGCGGCGGCGATGTCATCATTGAAAATTGCGATCACGGCACGGCCGTGTCGCATATGTGCATTGATGGTCAATGGCAGGCAATTGAATTGGTCTGTCCCGCGCCCCAAGCGCCTGAGACCACCATGTTTGAAGAAGAGCGTTCGTGCGGTTTGCGATTAAAACCCAGCAGTATTTATCTGCTAGACGCGCTGGCCGCCGACATTGCCGATGCATTTGATCAAATTTTAGCCAATGAAAGATTGCCCAAAAAATATGCGCTGGCAAAAACCAGCCAGGAGCGCGGCAAAATATTGCGGGCCGGGCGCAAATTATTTAAAGAAACGATCAACATGGTACAAGCAGAGCGCACAACGCAAACAAAACTTCCACCACTGTTAGAGAACGAAGCCAAACTGCACGGTGAGCTGGTATTATTTGCAAAGCCGCCCATTTTCGAGAGATTTCCACAAGCCTCTTTTCAACATATCTTACGGATAGATGGCGATAAATTGTTGACGCAAATTGCCGAAGGCGTGCCGCGTCCCAAAATTTTCTATGCTGACCATTCCTTGGCCTCCAAAATCGCCACCGAATTAAAGACCACCAAAGGGCATTCGCAAACCCTTCTCAATCAAATCCTGAAAGTTTTCGGCGATGAATTGGCGCAGCAAGGCCGTCTCAGACTGCCCCATTTTGGAAATTTTAAAATTGTGCAAAGAAAAGCGCGCAAAGGCCGAAACCCGCAAACCGGCGCACCCATCGATATTCCGGCTAAAAAGGTTGTTAAATTTAAAGCCTTTCAAAAGTTGCAAGACAAGACTTGCGGGGACAACCAATCGTAAGGGAAAACTCACAAACCTGCTTGTTCCGGTAGCTGCTAATGAGCGGAAGGGATTTCGCCGCGATGGTTGCGTGGCAAAGGTTTGTCGCTGGGTGCAAGTGCGTACGTCGAATCCAGCGGTTACAACGTATATTTGGTCCCAACGCTATTGGGTATAAACGCTTCCGGAAATTCCCGGGCAATCTCGAAGGTGGCGCGCCATCCGGTGCAGTGCTGGGGAACGATAACTTCTGGATCGATCTCCTTCAGGGCTTGAATCGTCGGACCGATAATCGGCTCGAATATTTTGCCGGTGAGATGAAATCCTCCCAAAACGGCGTAGATATCGTTGATCCCGGTCATCTGACGCACGTGTTGCAGTGTGTTTATTAGACCGGCATGGCCGCAGCCGGTCAGAACAACTAAACCCTTTTCACGCACATTGATCACAATGGCCTGATCGTCGTGAATCCAGGGATCCGGTTGCCATTGTCCGTTAATTTCAGCGCGGCCGGGCGGGAATCCCTTTTCAAACGCTGTGGTCCTGCTTATCTCGCCCGTTATCAGAACCTGCCTGTTAAATAGCAGGGTCGGGCCTTTTTCCTCCATTATCTTCACCGCTTCAGCTTCTAAAGCCTGCCTGCTGGGCGGCGGCAGGTCGACTTCGAACCCATCGGGACGAACATTCTTGCGTTTCAACAAAGCCTCCGGATGAAGGATGATCGGTATATCCTGCCGGCCGAAACGCTTGATGATGCCCATTAAACCCTGCGTGTGATCGGGATGACCATGACTCAGCACGATCGCATCGAGCACCTTTGGTGGAACTTTCAAGATATCCATGTTATGCAAGGCGCCTTCAGCGCTGCTGCCGGCATCCAAAAGCAAGCAGTCCTTATGCCCATTAGATTGAATCGTAATCATCATTGACAATCCGTGCTCGGCCCGGAGCTGGGGTCGGGAAAACTTATCCCGTTCCAGGGGTGCCCGCTGAGCAACCGGTGTACCGGCCATCAGCACGTCAATGGTGTTATCCATAATGCTCAAAATTTCCACTTGGTCCACGGGCTGCAGCAATATAGGGGTCATGGTTACCTCTTCATTTTTCTGAATCTGAAATTAATAGCCTTTAAAGTGGGGTTGACGTTTTTCTTTTAAAGCGCGCACGCCCTCGACGTGTTCTTCGGTTCGCTGGGTGATGCCTTGAAAGGCCGCCAACAGATCGAAATGGGCGCTTATTTCTGCGGTACGTGCCTGGCGAATGGCTTTCTTGATCATGGATACCGCCACGGGGCTGTTGTCTGCAATGGAACGCGCCAGTTTTTGCGTTTCTGCTTTCAGTGCGTCCATTTCCACCAGAAGATCGGTGTAGGCTTCTTTGAGGTAATCTTTCACGGCGCGAACCTTTGCTGAGTCTATTGATAAAATTATATCCGTGCAAACCTTGCAAGCCCCTCACGAATGGTGGCTTCGTCGGCCACGAAGGAGAATCGAATGCAGCCATCTGCTCCGAAGGCCTGGCCCGGAATGCAGGCAATCCGTAACTTTTCAAGCAGGTAGTCACAAAAGTCCACCGAGCCGCTAACGCCTGTTACTTTTTCATAAAGTCGGCTGACATTGGCAAACAGGTAAAAGGCACCCGCCGGCTTGAAGGCTTTGATGTTCTGGATGGCGGCCAGGCCCTCAAACATCAAGTCCCGCCGTCTTTCAAAGGATTGGCGGAAGGTTTCAATCAAATGGGCATCGGTCTGCAGGGCATATGCAAGGGCTTTCTGGGAAATGGACCCGGCACACGAGGTCGCCTGTCCCTGAATTCTGGTTGCCGCCCGGATAACCGCCTCCGGCCCTATCGCGTACCCGATCCGCCACCCGGGCATTGAATACGTTTTGGAAGCGCTGTTGATGATAATGACATGTTCGGCCAGGTGCGCGGCAACCATGAGCAAATTAGCAACGGCGAAGCCGTCATACACGAACTTCTCGTAGACGTCATCGGAGATGACCATGATGCCCGTCTGCTCAACGACCTTGGCCAGGTCGGCGAGTTCCGCGGCTGAATAGACGGCACCGGTTGGATTGGAGGGCGAGTTGAGGATCAACAGCTTGGTCCGGGGGGTAATGACACGGGCCAGGGACGTCGGCGAGATCTTGAAATCATCCTCGATGCGCGTAGTAAGGATGATCGGGGTTCCACCGGAAAGCATGACCATATCCGGGTAGGAGAGCCAATAGGGACTGGGAATCACTACTTCATCACCGGGATCCAGCACCGCCTGAAAAATATTGTGCAGGGCGTGTTTGCCGCCGTTGGAAACCAGCACCTGGGAATGGTCCAGGGCAATATCCTGCTCGGATCTGTACTTGGCGATGATGGTGTCTTTAACTTCGGGAATCCCGCCGGCCGCTGTGTACTTGGTAAAGCCCTCCTGGATGGCTTCGAATGCCGCCTGCTTGATGACGTCCGGTGTATCAAA
>JASJAZ010000115.1 GCA_030066785.1 Desulfobacterales bacterium
CCGTTGTCCCATTTGGTCGGATTCGTCGTCCACGCGCCTTCAATACCGCTGGAGACGGTGTCGCGACCAATGCCACGCTTGGTCTTGTTGATCCAGCCCAGGCCCTGGTCTTCAAGGCCGGCAGCCTCGGGTTCCGGGCCGAGCAACGCAGCATCGCCGGCGCCGTGGCATTTGCCCACCGTGTGGCCACCGGCGGTGAGGGCAACGGTCTCCTCGTCGTTCATGGCCATGCGGGCAAAGGTCACCCGTACATCATGGGCCGTCTTTAGAGGGTCTGGATTGCCGTCCACCCCCTCGGGGTTGACATAGATCAGTCCCATCATCACCGCGGCCAGCGGGTTTTCCAGATCTCGCTCGCCGGAATAACGGCTGCCTTCGCCGCCGCTGGTCGCCAGCCATTCCTTCTCTGACCCCCAGTAGATGTCTTTTTCGGGATGCCAGATGTCTTCGCGGCCGAAACCGAAGCCGAAGGTCTTCAGCCCCATGGATTCATAGGCGACGGTACCGGCGTAAGTTAATAGGTCGGCCCAGCTGAGCTTGTTGCCGTACTTCTTCTTGATGGGCCAAAGAAGACGGCGAGCCTTGTCCAGGTTCACGTTGTCCGGCCAGGAGTTGATGGGCGCAAAACGCTGATTGCCTGTGCCGGCGCCGCCCCGGCCGTCAGCGATTCGATAAGTGCCCGCCGCATGCCACGACAGGCGGATCATGAGGCCGCCGTAGTGACCCCAGTCCGCCGGCCACCACTCCTGACTGTCGGTCATCAGGGCGTGCATGTCTTTTTTGAGGGCTTCGAAGTCGAGTTTCTTCACCTCTTCAAGATAGTTGAAGTCCGCTCCCATCGGGTTGGTTTTGCTGTCGTGTTGATGCAGAATGTCGAGATTGAGCGCCTTGGGCCACCAATCCATATTCGACATGCCGCCACCGGCAATGCGGCTAAAGGTTCTACCCGTCACCGGGCACTTGCTTTCGTCAGTCATAGTGTTTTCTCCTTTCACTTTTTGGACTTATGCACCGCCCTGCTGTCAATAATCAGGCCGGCACATGTTTGGTTCGTTAATTTTATCGCATGCATCATAATAGTGAATAATAATTAGGCGGTATGAGACTGACATTCACGGCATGTGCCGAAAAAGTCAACCCTGTGAGTCAGAATTTGAAATCCTGTTTCTTTGATAATTTCGTTTGTCAGATCCTGAAGACTACCTAAATTCGGATCAATAATTTTTTGACACTGCGTACAAATTACATGGGGGTGAGGATAAGGCTTGTTGCCGTCATAACGATTGCTCCCATCAGGGAAACCAAGTTCTAGCACCTCGTTGAGTTGCTTAAGTAGATTGACCGTCTTGTAAATGGTGGCAATGCTGGTTGTGGGAAATTCAGCCCGGACTGTTTCATGTATTCGTTCAACCGTGGGATGTCCCTCACTGACCGCTAATACTTTTAAAACGGCCATCCTTTGAGGGGTAAGACGGAAATTGTGTGCCTTCAACTTCGAAAGCATCTGATTCAGTCTTTGTTCCATGCTTGCCGCATCCGCCTGCATTTTCATTGCCCAATACCAATAGCTTGATATGTTATGGATAACAATTATTATTAGATAATTATTCTTATTTTATAAGTCAAGTAGCAAACTGCAGGGTTTCAGTAAAAACTTCAGTATTGTCGAGGGAATATACAAGCCGTCCAAGGTTGTTAAAGATCACAATCACCTGCCGGCGAAAGTCACAGAATAGTAAAGATCAGGTGCATTGTGGGGATATGTTATAAATTTTAACTAGTATTAATGGTAACTAAGTGATGAACCGTTTCCGCAGGAGACACCGCCAGGCTCTTGGTGGATTTGGACGATTCGAACCAAAGTGACTTGATTGAAGTAACAGAATCTCAAAATAGGGCTCCACTGCCAGAATTATTTCGCCCGCGGTCCGTTGGGGTGGGCCAGGACCTTGGCGATCCTCATCGGCGTTGCCAACGATTGTTAGCCATATGCCGGCGTTGTCCAGATGATTTGCGGCATTTTGTGCAAATTGCCTTCGATCGTCTTTAGAATTAAATGAATGAAAACAGCCTCTGTCGAGTACAAACCCAAAGGGTGCCGCTTGAATTTTGCTCTTAAGAAAATTAGCAATCATGAAATCGCATTCAACTTTAGCTTTAGAAGCTTTTTCTTTGGCCTTCGCTATTGCCTCGTCCGAAGTATCAATACCCACAACCTGAAAACCGTTTTGGGCAAGCCATATGCAATTGTCGCCGGTCCCACAACCAATATCTAAGACTTTGCAACTCTGAATCGGATTCTTGGTCACAATTTCGATAAGATTGAAATCTGGCTTACCGGCCTCCCAGGGCGTATCCCCTGATTTGTATCTCTCTCTGTAACGCTCTTCGACTGTCATTTGGTTACACCTTATAGAAAGGAAGATGTGCGCAGCAGATAACAATTGGCCAGCTTGTGAGAACTGCTTTGGCTGAGTTACCCGTCGGATGCATTGCTTGCGATTATGCTTGCCGGTTTTTCAAAGCAGCCTTGACGCGGGCGTTCGTCATGGGTAATTGCAATAGCTTGGCACCCGTAGCGTTATGGACGGCTGTTGCCAATACGCCGCCCATACCGATAATTGCCGGTTCACCACCCCCTTTTGGCGGCAGTGCCGGATTGGGCACAATCACGGTTTCGATCTTCGGCAGCCATGAAAAACGAGGGATCGAATAGGTGTCAAAATTGGTGTCCAAAAGCTTACCATTGTCGAAATGCATTTCTTCAGCCAGGGCATAACCTAAGCCCATGGTCAAACAACCTTCTATCTGAACGGTAGCACCCTGTGGGTTGACGACCTGGCCCATCTCCTGGGCGCAGGCTACCCGAATGACCTGAATTGCACCTGAGTTTGCGTCCACTTCAACTTCAGCCATTAAGGCGACATACGTTTCGGCATCGATGCCGCATGCCATACCAACTCCCCGGCCACTAGGTAGCTTTGCCGATGAGTAGCTGAATTTCTTCGCAACAGCTTCCAGAACCGAGCGCATCCGCCGATCCTTGAGATGACGAAGCCGCAACGCCAGCGGATCCTGTCCCGCCGCCTCTGCCATCAGGTTAAGGTGCAAATCACGGGCATAAACATTCGTGTTGGCAGCTGGAGCCCGCCAGGGCCCCACTGCAAATGGGTGAATACCAGGAGCGATGCGCCACTCTCCATACACCGCCTCTCGGTGGTGAGGGATCTCATAAAAATTTTGGCAGCCACGACGGCCGGCAAAATAGACCCGATAGTCCCAAAGCACGATGTTGCCGGCATCATCCAAGCCGGACCGAATCTTTACCACGGCCGCCGGTCGAAACGTGTCGAAAAAAAACTCTTCTTCGCGACTCCACATGACCATCACCGGTTTTCCGCTGATGTTGGCCAGGCGCGCGGCTTCGATGGCCTGTGCAGACGCAGACTTGCCGCCAAAACCACCGCCGACAAAAGGCGTAATTACGCGCACTTTATCTGCTGACAATCCCAAGGCGGCGGCCACTTGCCGCTGAACACCAAAAGGGGATTGGGTGGATGCCCAAACCGTCATTTTGCCGTTTTCTAAATTGGCCAGGGCGGTGTGCGTTTCCATGGGTGCGTGGGCCACATAGCTGTTTAAGTAAGTCTCTTCAAAAATGGTGGCGGCCTTCTTTGCGCCGGTTTTAAGATCGCCGGCTTGACTGGCTACCTCCGGGGAGGGTGCCTTTTTGAGCAAATAATCAAATATGGTATCATGATTTATCCCTGTTTGAGGAACCATGTACTTCGCCTTGATTTTCTCCAGACCCTGCTGTGCGATATCCGGATAAGGGTGTAAAACAGCGGTCAAGTCGCCATCACGGACCACCTGGATGCCTGGAATCGCTTCTGCGGCTGAGGTGTCGATATTGGTCTGCTTGGCTCCGTGGGCGGGGGGACGAATGATTTTAGCATAAAGCATACCGGGCAGGTGAATGTCACCGGCAAATTGAGCCTTACCGGTTACTTTTTCGCGGGCATCGCGTCTTAAATATGGTTTGCCGCTGATGGTGTACGCGTGGGATGGCTTTAAAGGTGGTACGTCTTTTAAATGCCTTTCAATCAGACGACCCTGGGTCAATTTTCCGTAGGTCACCCGGTTGTCGGGACGACCACGCTCAGATATGACCCCTGCCCGGGTCACCAACTGTGAAGGTGCGCACCGCAATCGCTCGGCCGCCAATTCTTTAAGTACCCCCTTGGCTTCAGCAGCTGCTTCTTTGACAAATACGCCGTAAAATCGTGTCGAAAGTGATCCCCAGGTGCCGGCGTCCCACGGACAAAGATCGGTATCGCCCATGACCATGTCAACGGATTCGTAGGAAACATCCATCTCTTCGGCCACCATCTGCGCAAAGCTGGTGATGGGACCCTGCCCCATTTCAATCTTGCCGACAAAACAGGTCACCCGGTTGTCCACGCCGATCTTGAGAAACGCATTAAAATCAACCGGAACATTGGCGCCTGCATATCCGCGCCGCGGCGCTCGTGCCAAAGCATGCATATCACCGACACTGGCGTAAACGATTAAACCTCCTCCCACAAGGCCCAAGCGTTTTAGAAAATCCCGGCGGGTTATCGATTTAGGATAAACAATCCCGGTACTTTCCTTTTCATCTGAAGAGCGTTGCGAATGGTCTTTCATGGCGTGCCTCCTTTAAGCGCTTTGGCAGCCGATTGGATTGCCGCGATGATCCTCACATGGGCACCGCACCGACAAAGATTATCCTCCATGCCGTCAATGATCTCCTGACGGGTTGGCGCGGGGTTTGACGAAAGCAATCCGTAAGCTTTAAGAATCATACCGGGTGTGCAAAACCCGCATTGCAGGGCATCGTGGGCTGCGAACGCCTCTTGGATGGGATGCAATTGTCCGTTTTGGGCGAGCCCCTCAATGGTTCGGATATCACTCCCCGCAACTTCTTTAGCCGAAATCTGACAGGATGCTGTTGCCTCATCATTGATAAGTACGGTACAGGCACCACACACACCCTCGCCGCAACCGTATTTGGCACCGGTCAGTCCCAGGTCGGTTCTCAAAACCCAAAGAAGGGGGCGCTCACCTTCCACGCGCAAATTCACAGATTTGCCGTTAAGTTTAAAGACGATGGTTTTGATCATTGCATATCCTCCTGTGCCGCAATGTATTTAATGAATGGATATCGGTTCAGTTGAGGTGCTTTTTAAAAAACGACATGGTTCGTTGCCAGGCGATTTTTGCCTGCGCTTCATCGTAACGGGGCGTTGAATTATTATGGAAGCCATGACGGGTGCCCTCGTAGGTATACATAACAAAATTTTTCTTGTGCTTTTCCAAAGCGTTCCGGTACTCCTCGCGTGAAGCGTTAATCCGAGGGTCATTTTCAGCATACTGTATCATAAGGGGCGCTTGAATTTTGGCAACATCTTCAATTGCGGGGGCGCGACCATAAAACGGAACCCCGGCACTCAGCTCTGTTCCCATGATGACTGCCAGCTTATTGACAACACCGCCGCCATAGCAAAAGCCTGTTGCTCCCAGCTTACCATTGGATAATTCATGACCTTTCAAGAATCTGGCACTGTTTAAAAGGTCTGTAAAGAGTTTGTCTTTGTCCAGAGACTTTTGCATGACTTTGCCATCGTCATCGTTTCCGGGGTAACCACCGATGGGAGCGAGCCCATCGGGTGCCAGTGCCAGAAAACCTTCAACCGCGGTACGGCGTGCGACGTCTTCTATGTATGGATTTAGGCCTCTGTTTTCATGAATGATCAGCACCGCGGGAAAAGGCCCGTCGCCCGTCGGTTTTACCAAATAACCGCGCATTTGGCCCGATGTGCCGCCGGGCGAATCATATGCGACATAACGCGCCTTGATCCGTTGATCTGTAAAAGAGATTGTTTGAGCTTCAGCATAGCGCGGCAGCAGCGCTTTCGCCATAGCAAGACCTGCACCGCCCACGACTGCCAGTGCCGAGGCTTTATTAAAAAAATCACGCCGGGTCATCTGAGTGTGACAGTATTCATCGTATAAATCATATACCTTTGCATCGATTTTTTCCCTTTGCATCATGACCTCCTGAGCCAACATTAATTGCAGTATTTTAACAACAATCTGCCATAAACGTTGAATGATCAACATTTATGGAGGTTTGGAATGTCGGTATGCACGTGAATATGTTGTCCTGACATATTAATGCATGGCGGTGAGACCCCAATTGACATGATATTTTTTGAGGGATCAATCCGCCAACAGACGCATCTCACATTCAATCACAATTCAATGGTGGTTTGCTTTTCCTTTGGCGCCGGCGGCCGAAATTGATTGCGAACAGTGGAATGTACGACAATATTTCGAATTTGATCACCTTGAAGGACACGCAGAGGCACATCAACACCTGCTTTGCCCAGCGCCCATACCTTTCGGTAAAAATCCGCCATCCCACGTACATCCTGTTTATTAACGGCAAGAATAATATCGCCGGTCCTGATGCCGGCCTTCTCAGAAGGACCACCCGATGTAACACGTTCTACAAATAAGCGTCCGTATAATTCTTCGGTTCTAACACCGAGCCAGGGTCGTGGCGGTACTTTGGACTTCCCTGCAAGCTTCAAATCGCTGAGAATCGGTTTCAATATATCTATGGGTACAAACATATTGGTGGGTAATACCCCCAGTTCCGCAAGCGTGATTTGCGAATACAAATACCCGATACCGACTAAGTGGCCGTTGCGGTTAACGAGGGCGGCCCCGCTGAATCGCTCAATCGGAGGGGCCGTAAATATCGCATTGTCCAACAGATACTCCCACGGACCGGCAAATTCTTTGCGGTCAACCACAATGACCCCCTGAACTGCGTCTCCTTTCCCGTAGCTTACCGCCAGGACCGGATCACCTTTCTCAATTTCAGATGAACTGCCCAGCGGCATGGGTGCCACTTGAATCGGCGAAGTTGCCCGCAGCAAGCCGAACCCGGTATTGCGGTCGTAACCGACAACCGTTGCCTTGATTCTTTGCTGATCTTGTCCGACGATTTCGACTGTCTCAGCTTCGATGGTCTGAAAACCGATGGTGAGGACATGTCCCTTTTCATCAATGACAACGCCGCTGGCCACCCGATTGGTGCCAAATCTTTCTGCTGTGCGGGCATTTTCCGGCACCGAAATTCGAATCTCAACAATAGCTTCCAAGGCTTTTTCCGCACCCTGTTCGGCATGAACGGTAAGTGAATGGGTGGCTGAAAAAACCAAGAGAACAAAGAGGCAAATTTTATTCATAGCCTCCCCCTTTTGAGGGCAAACGATTAATCGGTCATGTTTTGATCGTATCGTTTATATTAGCATGCAACTAGATGGTGTTGGTGGTCCGCGATGATAATGATATAAGGCTGCAGAAAATGGTGATTTGGAGCGTCGGTTCAAATATCGGGAAATCTGAATTGCCACGCAAAAGGCGCATCTACAATGCAACGAAATGGGGAACGAAGTGAAGCTTCAGGTATAACGGCAAATTTCAATAGGAAATCGATAGCGCTCAAACTGTCATTATCGGCAAACTGTTACCAAAGTCAAATTAAAGCCTTTTTCATGCATATGCAATTTAAAAATGATCATTTGAAAGATGCGGATTTTTATTCGCAAGTTTTTTGTTTCGGTATCATCTTATCCAGGCTAACCACTGCGGCGCCACTTTGCCCGCCAGCCAAAATAGCAGCATGCCCACGACCACCGTGCCACCCAATGATCGCGTCCACCAGGCAAACACGAACGTCGGCAGGGCCACCCACAACTCTGGTCGCAAAAAGTCGAGATTTCTTGGCGTTCCATCAAGAATCAGGGCCGGCAACAGCAACGCGCTGAGAATCGCTGCCGGTATAAGTTCCAGCCATTGGATAAACCATTGCGGAAGAGACCGCCGGGAGAGATAGTGCAGGGGCAGCCAGCGTGGTAAGTACGTCACCAGGCCCATCCCCAGAAGAAGCATGAGATAATCAGCCATTGCTCGAATTGCCTTTCAACACTTTCCGTTGGATGATGACGCCCACTGTGGCGGCGACAATAGAAGCGATAACGATATAGGTATTGCCTGGAATCAGCAGCGCCAAACCCACAGCGGTTAGGCCGGCGACCACGGCCGTCAAAAGGTGAATCCGTTTTCGAATTTGGTAAATGAGCAGGCAGATAAACATCGCGATGAGGGCATAATCAATTCCCAAAGCCCCTTCAGGGATAAAGCGGCCGCCGATGCCGCCCGCCACCGTACTGACGAACCAGGTCAGATTGGCTGCGTGGTTGACGACCAGAGCCCGGGACAGACTCCAGTTGTGGTCATTGAAACGCGGCAGATTGACGGCAAAGCTCTCATCCGTTACGCCATAGGCATACAGCGAAAGCAATCCCCGGTGGGCATCCCGCAAATAGACGGCCAACGCAGAACTCATCAACACGTGGCGCAAATTTACCACAAAGGTAGTAGCAATGATGGCAGGTGCCGAAGCTCCGCTGGCCAGCATGGATATCGCAATGAACTGGGAACTGCCGGCAAACACCATGATGGACATCAGACCGATCTGGAAGGGAGTCAGTCCTGCCTTCTGCGCCAACACACCGAAAGCCATACCGATGGGCAGGTAACCCAGGCAAATGGGCCATCCGGCGTTCAATCCGTCTCTGAGGGTTGTAGGCCTTTCAGTAGATGATGGGGGCGTCATGCCTTAAAATCTTTGCTTACGTAAACTGTATTTTATTGTCGAAGCCAAGGCAATTAAGTTCTATTGGCTATAACCGAATTCATCCGTTGCCGTAGGCCAATAACATCAAGTGATAATGGTCGTATTCTTCGGTCTTGATAGAACAAGTCTATACTCGGCGGATGGATACTTCTTCCTAAACCCAGTCACAGGTTTTATTGCAGATTGTTGAGTTCCGCTTCCAGGTAACTAATAAAAACATCTCTGGCGTCGTTTGACTTCTGCTCATCTTTGATAAGAACTATCGAGTACATTGGCAATTCAGGTAATTCCAAGTGGGAAGGCGCTTTTCGTAAGCCTTCCTTTAATGCGCCTTGTGGCAAAATAGAAAGTCCCATGCCTGCTTGAACAGCAGTTTGAATGTTTGCAATGGAACTTCCGGTGTACAGAACCTCCCATTTTCGATTCGCTCTTTCAAGACCCTCAGTGGCAATTTTTCTAAAAACACACGGTGACGGCAATAAAACAAGATGTAGCACATCATGAAGAGATACTTCCGTATCCTTACCAATTACCCAAATCAAAGGCTCTTGCATCAGCACACGGCAGCTTCCCTGATAGGCATCTTTGCCCGTCACGACTAAATCCAACTCGCCTTTTTCAAACAGTGGGATGAGGTTTATGCCAACATCTGTCCGCACTTCGAGATGGATATTGGGATACTGTTTTCTGAATTTAGTAAGGAGTTTAGGAAGCAATTCCGGTAAAAAATAATCGATTAATCCTATTCGTAATGTGCCGGAAGCTTTGGGTTTTGTTAATCGGCTGACAGCTTCGTTATGGACAGACAATATGCGTCCTGCATAGTCCAATAAAATTTCGCCCTCAAGCGTGAGTGAGAGGCTTTTACTCGTTCGGTTGAAAATCTGTGTGTCTAACCGTTCTTCGAGCCGACGGATTTTTACACTGACACCGGACTGGGTTAAGCCAATATTATTTCCGGCCTTGGTAAAGCTTCCTGTCTCAGCAACTTCCTTAAAGCAACGCAGCATGTCTATGTCGAGATCAATAGGCATCATACCAAAAAATGATAATCAGTCATGCAAAGCATGACAACTATTAATTTGCGTTATTGGTAATTCGTCCTACTATACGACCAAGCTGGAAATAAGCCTTGCCTAATGAATTGTTTAAACAGATAGAATTTGTAAAGGAGAAGCACATGAAAGCAATCGTCGCAAAAAGTGGTAGCGAAGCACAAGACGCCAACGCCTTTGTATTGAATGAGCAGCCAATGCCTGAGCCGGGAACACAGGATCTCTTGGTTCGCGTCATTGCCATCGGGATGAATCCTGTCGACACAAAGGTACGCAAATTGTTCGCGAATGATGCTGTGCTTGGCTGGGATGCCTATGGGATCGTCGAAAAAACGGGCGCAGGCGTGGCCGGATTCAAAGCGGGGGACAAAGTCTTTTATGCGGGTGATATAACCCGACCAGGCTGCAACAGTGAATATCACTTGGTAGATTATCGGATAGCGGCGCTGGCGCCTGAAAAAATCTCACCTGAAGATGCTGCCGCCATGCCGTTGACGTCAATAACGGCATGGGAGGGTTTGTTTGAGCGATTGGGCTTTGTTCCGGAAGCAGGTGCCAACTCTGGTAAAAGCATTCTGATAATAGGCGGAGCGGGAGGAGTTGGTTCCATAGCAATTCAATTGGCTCATTGGGCTGGATTGAAAGTGTTTGCAACCGCATCAAGGGCTGAAACAGTTGAATGGTGCCAGAATTTAGGGGCTGACACCACTCTGAACCACAGAAAAAGTCTTTATGAAGAGCTAAAGGCAACCGGAACCGATTCTGTTGATGCCATCTTTTGCACGACTCAAATGGAAAGGCATTGGAAAGTGATGTCTGAATGTATCCGTCCTCAAGGTCGTATCGTGCTGATCGATGACCCGGTTGAGTCAGTGGATATCACGGTGTTTAAATTTAAGAGCGTCACCATTTCCTGGGAATTTATGTACACCCGATCAATGTTTGAGACGGATGATATGTCCGCGCAGGGAAAATTGCTTGCGACTGTGGCCGGGCTGCTGGATGATGGTACCCTTGTCACAACGCGGCAGAAGACCATGACCGGTCTAACGCCTGAAAACATCCAGGCCATGCACATTAAACAAGAAAGTGGCACAATGATGGGTAAACAGGTTCTTATTCTTTAGAACACATCTCACGAAAGTTAGATGGCCCGAAAACGGTGTCCGGCTCTATCCGAAATCCTCGACGTATTGTCATATACGCCTGCGGTTTCAAATCTTCGCCGTCCGTGTTCTCGAATCATTTTCCGTTTCTTGAGATGTATTCTAAGGCGTTAAATCCCGCACAGCAGAGAAATCCAGTATCCAAGAAATTAATACCCAATAACAATGGAGATAGAAAAATGGCTAAACTAACTATCGTCGCAAACATTAAAGCTAAATCGGGTAAGATCGATCGTGTGAAAGCAGAGCTTGAAAAGCTCATCCCTATAACGCGCGCCGAAGTCGGCTGCATAAATTACGATTTGCACCAGGATAATGAGAATCCGGCCCACTTCCTGTTCTACGAAAACTGGGAATCCCGCGAACTTTGGCAGGCGCATATGGGCAATCAGCACCTGCAGGACTACATGGCTGCCACAGAAGGCGCCGTTGAGGAATTTACAGTAAACGAGATGACACAAATCGTTTAAGCAATGACCAATTGGTAGAATTTGTTGCCTAAAGGAGATCAATCTATGCCAAAAACCATTCTTATTACGGGATCGACCGACGGCATCGGGTTGGAAACAGCCAGGATG
>JASJAZ010000114.1 GCA_030066785.1 Desulfobacterales bacterium
CGACCACCAACAGTAAGCCGAGTAAGTGATTTCCAATTTGGCGATAAAGGCTCAAATTGGTTTCGTTAACAATTTCTACATGTTCTAAATCACGAAGACCGGATAAACCGATATTGGGATATTGACAGGCGTGCAACCATCTGTCCAACCGGCCACCACGCCACCATTCATACAATCCGGCATCTGCTCGACGCCAGCGCTGCACGCGATTATGAAATAACGGTATGGGGGCTGTATGAATGATGCCACGGGTTGCCAGTCTTCCCAGCAATGTGGCATTGCCTGACATAACGGCTTTAAATTGCTCCACTGAAAGGCGGGTTTCCTTTGTTCCATTGTTTGGATAGGCATAATACTCAATGGGGGCCTTAAAAAAGATTCCAAAATAAACCGGATTCTTTTCGACATAGGGTTGCAAAGCCGATACCTCTCGCAATCGAAATACATAGCTGTCTTTTACTAGTATCGGTTGGGGTACCTGAAAACCTACCAATTGAATATGATCGCTAAAATACTGCATCCAAGTGGATTCACGATGCAGCATTGCGGCTTGGGGCAGATCGAATGCCAATTTTAGGACTGACAGTGATCCACTGTCGGCATCCTCAAATACTACACTGCGTCCATATTGCTTGGGGGGACCATGACGATTTAAATCATAGTTATCGATAAGTTTTGGCCAGCGGCAGGTCGGTATCTTTTTCATTGGGCCGCATGTAAAATTCGGATTGTCTAATTGAATCGTTAAAGATCCGAGTGATTCTGCCGCTGCGCGATGTTGATTGTCATTCGTCGATTGAATGGCAGTCTTTAAAATCGATAAGGCATGGCCTATTGGCGTTTTTCCTGGATCTTGCCTGATGAAATCCCGCAGGATGTTAGCGGCTTCCTGATAAAAGAAATATCCTTGAGTCTGCGAGGCATGCTGTGGGTCTGTTAGCACACGTCCAAGAGTTGTGAGCGTTATGTTAGAAACCGATGTAGGTTCTTCGCGACAGAGCTTATGCAACTCGCATATGGCCACATAAGCTTCACTAAAATGCAAACCGCTGCCATTCAAACGATATTGGAGTTGAGATAAATGATTATTGTGCGGCATCGTGGCTGAACGGATGTTATCAATCGGAATTTTGCAGTAGTTTCATAAAAAAAAATATGATATCGAATTTTTTCACTTATTTGACCGGCATACCCCAAAAGGTGCTTAAGTATGAAGCGATCAAGTTAACGTTTTTCCCAATTTTTTAGAGTCACGATAATAGCTTGAAACGGATCCGATTGTAAAATGAGTCGTATAAGTTCAATTAAGGCCGTTTTGTTTGATTTCGACGGCACACTAACCAAACCAGGGGCGCTCGATTTTTCGATTATCAAAAAAGAGGTGGGATGTCCATTAGATCAACCCGTACTGGAGTATATTTTTAGCCTGCCGGAGCCGGATCAGAGTACGGCCATGGGAAAGCTGGATCGATTTGAATATGAAGCAGCGGCGCTTTCGACACCCAATGAAGGTGCAGAAGAAATCATTGACTTTATTCGTGCAAAGGGTTTGGGCGTAGCGGTAATCAGCCGCAACAGTCTTAAATGCATTCAGCGCGCATTGGACAATTTCACCTCGATCGGATTACAAGATTTCGACTTTATTATCTCTCGGGATGACGCGGTGAAACCCAAACCCAGTGGTGACGGCATTTTGCTTGCTGCAAAAAAGTTCGGTGTTCGCTGCCGGGAACTGCTAATGGTAGGCGATTTCATTTTTGATATCCAAGCCGGCCGCCAGGCAGACGCCGTCACCGTATATCTCGACAGCGGTTTGACTGCGCTTCCTGACGACTTGTTCAGCCACTACACAGTAGCGCATTTAAGCGAACTCAAATTAATTCTTCGGATGCGCTTGCCGCTCTCCACTGGAAAACTACCCAACGATTTATTAAGCCCTTTGCTGAATCAACTAACCATCAACGATCCGTCGGTCTTGATTCCCCCGGGTGTGGGCGATGACACCGCCGCGGTAGACATATCCGCCAATGATACCTTGGTGCTTAAAACCGATCCGATTACATTTGCCACTGATTCCATTGGACATTACGCAGTCTTGGTCAACGCCAATGATATCGCCACGTCCGGTGCAGTTCCCCGATGGTTTTTAATGACGTTGTTGTTTCCACCCGGCAGCTGTGCAAAAGAAATTCATCAGGTCGTCCATGAACTTCATATGAACTGCCGCCGATGGGGTATCACCCTTTGCGGCGGACATACCGAAATAAGCGACGCGGTAACACGCGCAGTAGTTTGCGGCTCACTGGTTGGAACCGTTTCGCGAAAACATTTAATTGATAAAAAACAGATCCAACCCGGTGATCGCATATTGTTTACCAAAGCTGTTTCGGTGGAAGGTACATCGATTATTGCCCGAGAATTTCCGGAAAAGCTTCAAAAATTAGGCGTCTCGGAGGCAGTAATTGAAAAATGCAAAGGCTTTCTTTCCGAGATTAGTGTTTTGGCGGAAGCCCAGGTCGCTGCGCAATCTGGTGCTGTATCCGCCATGCACGACGTGACGGAGGGTGGGCTGGCAACAGCGCTTGAAGAATTAAGTATTGCCGGACAGCATCAAATAAAGGTCGACCTAGACCAAATACCCATCTTTCCGGAAACAATGGAAATTTGTGAACTATTGAGGCTCAATCCTTTGGGCCTTATCGGTTCCGGTAGTTTACTGATTTGCTGTCGTCGGCAAGCTTGTGAAAGTTTGATTCAAGCGATTGAACAAGAGGGGATTTCGGTGACTTGTATTGGTGAGGTGTCAGAACCAGGTGATGGCATCATGGCTTTCCAAGACGGCATGCCAATCACATGGCCACGCTTCGAGGTTGATGAGATAACTAAACTATTTTTTTAGCTTTTGCGTAATCCCCCATTAAAAATCTCAAAAGCGATTTCAAGGGTCGGTTTGAGAAAATCCTTATCTTTGTTAACGATTCGTTTGCTCTCTTCCCAAAGTACCACCCCCGAAAATAAGGACCAGAAAATATCGGCTAAAACCACGGGATTGTAGGCCTGAAAGACACCCTTCTGAATGCCGTCCTCAAAAATTGAGCGGATAACCGCTAGTGCCTTACGGGATAGTTCCGTAATTTCGGCCAACAATTCATCGGAAAGATGCTTGAGGGTTTCGCTGGATTGCAGCTGAAACATGTTAATGACAATGAGCGGATCAAATTCATATACATCGAACATGGCGTCCGCCAATGAATTTAACTTCTGCTCTGGCTCTAAATCTTTTTCATTGCTGACGTGCTCCACGCGAATATACAGGTATTGCAAAATACGCAACGTTAATGATGCATATAATTCTTCTTTGTTCTTAAAATAAAGGTAAAGGGTTCCGGGACTTAGCTCGGCTTCTTTGGCAATATCTTCCATCGTGGCCTTGGTAAAGCCTTTTTCTGAAAACACCCGTTTGGCGGCAACAATGATCTGTTGCTTACGCCTTTCCCTCTCCCGCTCCTTGCGTTCTTGAATCCCCATCGCATTTAAATCCTGAATATAATTTATTTTAATGAATTACTTTATAATTACTAATCGTTATTTAGTCAAGAAAAAAAACGGAATGATTTTGAATTAAATATATTTAAAATCAATAGGTTATGATATTATCAGCCAAAAACTTACGCGGTTTTAGGATAAGAACCGGTTTTTATATGCAATAAACTTTCCCCTGCTCCAAGGGGCGGGGTATTCACATAAAGGTTTTTTTACGTTGTCAGCGCCGCAAGCAGCGGGGAATTGAATCCGTAAGGATCAAGGGTAAGTTGATAAAGACATTGGAAAATTGTTAAGTCTTTTTGATTGGGAGAGATTAGAGTTTACCGGACAAACCTCAGATCATGACATTAGGAACCTCCATTTCCCCATTGTCAAATGCCTTGATGAATGCACCCACAACTTTGGGATCAAAGTCGGTTCCTGATCCTTTTAGAATGACCTCTTTAGCCTCAAATGGAGACATGGCCTTGCGATACGGGCGATCGCTTATCAGTGCATCATAAACATCAGCGACAACCAGTATTCGCGCTTCTAAAGGGATTTCGTTGCTTTTGGTGTTGTGATAACCTGAACCATCAAATCTTTCATGATGGGCTAAAATAATCGGTATTATCCGACCTAGCGGGGAACTGACCGGATCTAATACGCCCACCCCCCTATTGACATGTTGTTTGACCTCTTGAAACTCATCCCAATTAAGATTGGCAGCCTTGTAAAGGATTTCTCGGCTGATATCCACCTTGCCGATATCATGCAGGAGGGCAGCAGACCGAATATCTTCAACATGTTGTGGAGAAAAGCCCATGATTGAAGCAATTTTAGCGGCATAAATTGAAACGCGATAGCAGTGGTTTTCAGTATATTGGTCTTTGGATATAAAATGACGCAATATGACAATAATACCCTGATAGGTTTTGCGTAGTTCATTCATGCGCTCTGTGTTTTTCTTGTAGAGCGTTCCCATAGCGTAGGCGGTAATCATCAGGATACCGCCCCAGGCGCCCAAATCGAACCAACGCCCGCCATATAGATTTGCATTGGATTCACTGGCCAACATGGAAGGGTTGAAATACGCAACCAAGCCTACCAGCATCAAGCTGGCCAAGGCCGTCAAAGTGGCGTGGCGCCGACCATAATGATAGGCTGAAAAAATGGTCGGCAGCGTGTAAAGGCCGAGCAGCATACGATGAGCGGTAACCAGATAATTCATGATACCAACAATAACAAACATTGAAACGATAACCCACAACTCTTTATTAACTTGTTCGAAATTGCGGATCAGTTTGGATTTCCAATTAGCGGTCGAAGTTGCGGTTTGATATGTAAAATCAATCGGCGGGACGTTGGCAGGCTTATTATCTTTAAGCACTTTTTCTGGCGGTATTTCAGGGTAGCCATCAGAGGTGACACCGGTGGTGACCGAATCTTTAGGAACAAAGGTCGCCTTGGCCCCCAACATCTCCAAATTGGATACCAGAATTTGACCTTCTTTTTCGGTAATGGGTCGATTGATTACGGCGGGCATATTTTTTATGATACCGTTGACTTCCTCATCGGCGATATCGGAAAAATAGCGATTAAGAAAGGTATTAACCTGCTTTTCAACTTTTTCGCTGGGTATGGATTTTAAGATAAGTCTTCCACCAGACTGATCTTCCATCTATGTTGCTCCCGCTAGCATCTTTAGCGACTAAAAGAGACATGAAGGTTATATGTTAATTTTTAACAAATATCGGCTAATTTGTACATATTTATAGGTATTTTAACCAAAAAAAGTAAGTAGCAATATGGATAAATGGATTAACGTAATTCTTTCGCTGGTGTTGGTCGGGTTCGACAAAAACACTGCGAAAAATCTGTATACAAAATGTCAAAACATGCAAATCAACATATGCTGTCTAAACCCATTATCGGCGTATTGGTGGTTGTCTTTAAATATCTGTTTAAGGATTGAGCATTTTTTCCAATTTTACCAAATTGGACGTCGTTCCCACCACTACCAGCGTATCGCCCACTCGAATTTTTGTATCGGCACTCGGGTTAAAGCGCATATTGCCTTCCGGTTTCCTGATCGCAATGATAATGATATCTAAGTCTTTGCGAATGTTTGAGTCCTGCAAAGCAACATCTACCAACGCCGAAGATGCCTTAACTTGCATTTCTTCAACATGAATATCGGTTTGCTCGTCCACAAAGGCTAATTCCAGAAAATGGATGACCGTCGGCCGAATAACGGCATGTGCCATTCGACGGGCCCCGAGTTCATAGGGTGAAATCACCTTGCCGGCACCGGCGGCATAAAGTTTGTTTTTGGAGGCATTGACAATGGCGCGTGCAACAATAAACAGATTGGGATTTAACTGTTTGGCAGTTAGAACCTGAAATACATTGTCTGCATCGGTGGCCAGCACAGACATCAAACATTTTGCGCGATCGATACCGCATTTGGTTAAAATGGTTTCATCCGTCGCGTCTCCCAAAACATATAGGTTCCCATCATCATTTAGTACGGTATTGCGCGCCTGATCTTGTTCTATCACTACGAAGGGCAATTGCTCCATTTTTAAAAAGCGACACAAGGCTCGCCCAACGCGCCCGTAACCGCATACGATATAGTGATTATTTAATTGACTAATCTGCTTATCCAATTTTCTTCTCCCCAAAACTTGTCGGATTTGGCCCTCCACTATAATTTGGATGGCGTTGCCCGCTAAGTATAAAAAGTAACCGACCCCTATAACGATCAACACCACGGTAAATAGGCGACCTTCCATACTGACTTGGTGCACTTCTCCGTAACCAACTGTGGCAAGCGTTATCACCGTCATATATAGCGCATCGATAAACGCCCAATCCTCTATCAGCATGTAGCCTAAGGTGCCAAAGCCGAGCAGCAATAGAATAGAAAGCACTGTGGTAATTAATTGATTGCGTTTTTCCAATAATCCCTCGCTGTTATTCCATCATAACGCTTATTGTCGCATTTTATACGTTTGCCTTCATTATTACATGCACCCTGATGTTAACGCAACTTAACCACTTAGTAGAATGATTTCCCTTTAAATTAGATCTTGATTTGGTATTTTGACTGGAGAAACCACGCATGGGCAAGACAACATCGCAAACAGCCTAGTTGATCGCAGATAAGTTGTCAAGTCACTCTCCCTTAGGCTAGAATCCAAACCAGCAAGCCCTGCCTGTGAAAATCTTGGAACGCTTCAAATTAAAAAATCAATAGGCAAAGCTAAGCGATCCTTACATAGAATCCTTTTTTGAAAATAGCTATGATGAAACGTCAGAAGGTTAGATACCGGCTGGAAGGATTACCTCAAGGTCGTCAGAGACAGACATGTTTCAGATGAACGCAAAAGTGAGGACCAATCCAAATTGCTGGTGCGTCCGATCGCCTGCTAGTTGATGGGTTCAACTGAATGATTATTAATAATATCGATAAGTTGCGATTGCAGGGGCTCAGTCAATTTTTCAAATTGCACACCGCAACGCCTGAAACTAGCAATACCATGTTCATCAGTGTTGTCAATTTCATCAGTGTCGTAAACGATCTTCAGTGAAATATTTTGCAGCAGAAGATGCGGATCAACCGATGATAAAATATCGATTGTCGGTGCGTTTTCAGTGTCGACAAAAACCGATAGATACTCATAGGACAATCCGCCCTGCCCTATATCTCGAATCCAACCCACCGACCGGGAATCTCGATTGTAGACTTGAAGCGAATCATCCTGGACTCGGTATCGCACGTATTTTCGCTGTTCGGTTTCCATAGGTTCTCCTGCTGATGGTGATCGGCTAAAAAAGGTTTTATTTAGATTCTCTTTTTTGAACAACGGGTATTGCCGACCATTTTCATCGGCATTTTAATCCCAAGCATTGCCAATGCCTTACCTTAAGCCAGTTGTGGAGCATACAACAGTTTGGCGGTGTTCCGGCTCAACAAGACCTTTATTATCGAAATTTGCGATAATCAACTGCCGCGGATGTTCATCCATTTCAAGGTTGGTCCATCCTTGCAAGCACAAGCGTCGATTAACCCCCTCGAAATTCATCTAGGGCTGGATTCTCAGAATTGTAGCAAGGCTTTTTAAAAAGCCGGGTATCCATACCGCCTTAACCACCTTGCGTTCCAGGCGCTGCACCACAAGGTCATTTGATTCGTCAGGGCACTGCATCACTGCATGTTTTACCCTGATATTAACCCAGCAGATTGCTACAGAAGGTTACAATGAATAGCGGCTGAGGGCCATCATGGTAAATGGGAAAAACCCCGTATATTGTTTCAAGCAAAACCCTATTTCCAAAACAAATGCTTTAAAAAGGTGTCGTGCTGACAAAGCATCGTCAACATTTTCAAAATAAAGCACTTCAAGTTTTAGGTTTTTAAAAAATGTCAAAAGCCACAAAACCTTCCTTTAAATGACCTGTTAAATTAATCCCGTCTAGCGAATGATTTTACTCTAAGCGTCTGATGTGCTAAATACCATGACGGCAGAAAACAATACCAGCAGCAATGCGGAAAGGATATCGCCGTATGAAGGGTAACAAGCAAAGGCTTGTTATTGCCGAAGACCACACGATTCTGCGCGAGGGATTGCGAGCGCTATTGGCCTCTGATTCTAACCTGCAAATAGTTGGCGAGGCCGAAGATGGCCGTGAGGCAATCCAATGTGTTGAAAAGCTGCTGCCCGATTTACTATTGATTGATTTATCGATGCCGAAGATAAACGGGATTGCCGCCATCAAGGATGTTAAAAAGCGCTATCCTCAAACGAAAATTGCCGTTTTAACCGTGCATAAAGCTGAAGAGTATATTTTAGCAGCGTTACAAGCCGGTGCTGAAGGTTATATTTTAAAAGATGCCACCCACGATGAACTATTGATTGCTATTCGTCATGTGCTGGATGGCCAAACCTATTTAAGCCCCGGTATCTCCAAGAAAATTATCGAGGGCTACCTGGAAAATAAAACAAGTGCGGAAATTGATCCTGCCTGGAATCGATTGACACAGAGGGAGCGTGAAATTTTGAAAATGATCGCCGAGGGTTATAAGAACAAAGAAGTCGCTGAGACCCTCTGCATTAGTCTAAAAACAGTTGAAAAACATCGAGCCAATTTAATGAAAAAACTGGACCTGCACAATACCGCCGAACTAACTGTTTTCGCTTTGGAAAAAGGCCTTGTGGTTCGTTAATCCAAAGCCCCCCCATTTTTGAATCCTGCCGTGTTCCAAAGAATTCTAATTTCAGTGCCGTCATGCACATGTGAGTTTATGATAAAATCGGCATTTGTCATTTCAGCACGCTCACGCATGCTAGCCAATCCAAAGCCGCCCTTATCCCCATCTAATGATAGAGCTGTGGGTATATCAAAGCCGATTCCGTTGTCCTTTATCCGCAACTCAATAGCGTTATCCTGATCGCATATCTTGAGGTTAATGTGATCCGCTTGGCTGTGCTTAGCAATATTGTTGAATGCTTCCTGAATAATCCGAAAAATGACGGCTTTAAGGGGCAACGGTACATCGCTTTCTTTTATCCGGATGTCTTTGTTAATGACAATTTGGGAATATACCGCATTAAACCGGCGACACAACCAGTTAATGGTTGCTAATACGCCTAAGTCATCCAGCATTGAAGGTCGTAAGTCTTCGACAATGCGCCGCACTTCCTCGACTGTCTCGCCGGTTAAGACCACTACATTTTCCATCGCCTGCAGATCGGCTTGCTGGGAAGGATTGCGCAAAGCTTGCAGCGATTTCTCGACGCCTAATTTGATAGCACTTAACATCTGGCCGATACCATCATGAAGTTCGCGCGAGATTCGTTTACGTTCACTTTCTTCCGCGTTTAGTAGCCGACCTGATAAGATGCGCAACTGATTTTCGGATAGACGCAAGGCCTCTTCAGCCCGCTTGCGCAACGTGATATCCTGAGCGACAACCTTGGCACCTTTAATTTTACCGTCAATATATAAAAACCGAAAATTTAGTAAAGCCCAAAATTGTTGGCCCTGCTTGCCGACCATATTGAACTCGACCGTTTCTGAAACCTTTTCGCCCTTAAATAGTTTGGACAGCCTTTCGCTGAATTTCTTTTTTCCGCCATCAGACAAAATATCAAACGGACTTAGCGTCAACAGTTCTTCCCGTGCATAGCCCAGCATTGTGCACATAACGTCATTGACATACACGAATCGGTTGTTTACAAAATCCGCCTCAAACATACCGGTCGGTGCTAAATTAAACAATTGTCGATATTGGGCTTCACTTTCCTTTAAAGCCTCCATCGTTTTACGGTTCTCGGTAATATCTCTTGAAATACCGCAAATTCCGATAATTTCACCATGGCTATCATACATGGGGGCCTTGATCACTTGAAAAGAGCGCAATTCTCCGCTTACGGGTTTGATTTCTTCAACCTCTTTAATATTTCCAACCAGGACCCGTAATTCTTCCTCACAACTGCGTGCCCCAACGTCCTGGCCGAATAAGTCAGTATCGGTTCGCGCATACCAATGCTTGGCTGGCAGGCCAAACAGACGCTCCATAGCGGGATTAACTAAAATATAGCGGAGTCGATGATCTTTGATAAAAATTGAGTCGCTGGCCGCTTCAACAATGGCCCGAAACCTTTCTTCACTCTTTCGCAAAATTGTTTCGGTTTTATGACGCTCAGCAATTTGGCGTTGCAAATTTGCATTGGCCTCTTTGAGCTCATGGGTGCGTTCCAAAACTTTGGCTTCCAAGGCTTCATGTGCCGTTTTCAAATCATCTTCCGTCTGCTTGCCTTCAATGGCCTTGGCAATGACGTGTGCCGCCGTTCTGAGAATATTTTCATCCTCATCTTCCCAGTGACGATGCAGATGATATTCTTCCAAGCCCAGCAATCCATAAAATTTTTGGCGAATAAATAAAGGCACAATTATCGTGGACTTAATTTGCAGTTTATTTAAAAGATCTCTTTCACTTTCGCCGGGAATATCTTGTGTATCGTAATAATTAATTACCTGATTATGCATGAGTCGTTGCATGCCCCACGGCACGGATTTCACAGGGATCTTTTGAAGCAAATGCTTTTTGGGGGCAATACCTTCTTGAACCCATTCGGCGATATTGTTCAATTCATCGTTAACATGATCATACGTCCATAAAAACACACCTTCGACATCCGTTTGCAGACCAATAGCTGTAAGGCACTCATTTAAAAAAACATCGATGTCATCGATTTTCATTGCCAGGCTTGACACACTGGCCAACATCTTTTCATAACCCAACCGCCGTTTTAAAAGTTCTTCCGTCTCTTTTCTGATGCTGATATCCTGCAGCGTACCTGAAATCCTGACAGCATTTCGATCATTACCGGCTACTGATTCGCCAATCGAATGCACATATCCCATAGTGCCATCTTTTCGCAGTATCCGGAATTCAATGGCATGTGATTCGCTGCTTTGTATGGTTGCGTCCATGGCAGCTGCGACCCGTTGTTGATCTTCCGGGTGCACATGACTTAAAAAAAGACGGATTTGAGGTTCGATTTCTCCCGGTTCAAAGCCAAAAAGACGATAGTACTCATTTGAAAAAAAAGCTTTGCCCGTGTCCGAATCTATTTCCCAATTGCCGATTCGGGCAATTTTCTGGGCATGCCGTAGGCTGCTTTCACTTTTGCTTAACTTCTCTCGGGTTACAGCAAGATCGGCAAAAAACTGCAACAGATAATAGGAACAGAGAGGCGCTACAAGGGCAGGAATTATTACCGAAATTACCATTCCAGATGGTAAAATGCTGATCCCAAAAATTCCCAGCAGTATATACATCAGAAGTGAAGAAGACATCGCCAGCAATGTAATAGCAGCAGTGAAAGGGATCGCTCCATACCGCACTAACAGCGAATTCACCATTGAAAAATCCTTTGTTGCAGGTGTTTTAGATACGGCCCAGCATCCAAACGATCTGTTTTTAATATACTAAGCTTTATGGGTTGGCAATGCCCATATTTGCTATGCGTAGGATCTATTTACGCGAACGTAGCGGGTAGCGGCCACTGAAGCTAATAACGCGCTTAGCAGCCGCCCCTTCGGTCAAAGCAACGAGAATATTTTCTTTTTAGATTGGATCGAGATTTGATTGGCAGCTCAACTGGAATTGCAGAATTTAGCCCATAAAAACGTTTAGAACATCATTGCGAGCGCTGACATGTTGAATTGTCACCTGGACAAGATCTTCGGGCTGCAAAATGGTGCCGCTTGGCTGCGGAATGGTACATTCAAGCATATACTCCGCCATCAATATGGCAAAATTATTACGGCGTTTTCCAATGACAATCGCTTCCTCTTTTTTACCCACTCGTTTTTCGAGGTATTTTAAAAGCCAGTACCGATGCCGATTGTGTTGCAGCCTGAATACGGTTGCCATCGGCTGCTTCAAGATCTGTAAAATTTGTTCAATCTCGGTACGCCGATATGCTTTTTCTAGTCCTAAAGCAGCACGCAATTGACGCTGGGTAACAAGATCTATGTATTTGCGGATCGGGGATGTCGCCGTAACATATGCATCCAAGCCCAGGCCCGAATGATGTTCAAAGTCCGGCCCCAAAACGAATCGACTTAAATGTTTACGCTGCATCCAGTTTTGAAATAAGGTTCCCTCACCGCTTTCAAAAAGTCGATTGCGTGGTGGTGGCTGGGATCGAAAAATCCCCGGAATTTGATATTGGGCCAAAAATCGAGCCATCAGCCAATTGGCCATAATCATCAGTTCTGCCACAAGCAGGCGTCCAGGGCTTTCCCGATTAATCCGGGAAACATTGGGCTGGTTGTTTTCATCCAGCCAAATATTGATTTCGGGAAGTGTTATCTGAACAGCCCCCTGGTCCAGCCGCGACTGCCTAAACCTGCGGGCAATATTCCATAGCACAGCAATATCATGGTCTTCATCGGCCACCAGATTCACTTCATAGTATGTCATTTGGCGATCAACACAAATAACACTTGGAACAATTTCATGGTTTAACAGGTCGCCATTGGCTGTAATGTCTACTAATACGCTTAATGCATTGCGCGGCTTGCCTTTTATAAGGCTGCAAAGATCTTCAGTAATCGCCGCTGGCATCATGGGAATCTTAATATCAGGCATGTAGATCGAACTGGTGCGCAATGCCGCCTCTTGGTCAATGCCACTTTCTTTGCGAATGTAATGGCCCACATCGGTGATATGAATACCCAGCCGAAAATGGGTCCCACAATCCTCAAGACTCAAGGCATCATCATGATCGCTGGTTCCCTGTCCGTCTATCGTAAGTGTCGGCAGATGGGTTAAATCTCGCCGAATTGGATCCGGAGATGGTTTAAAACCAGTTTTTGCCAGCTGGTCAGCTTCTTTTTGAAGATTTTCTGTAAACACATCACGAATCTCATGTCGGATTAAGTCAATATTTTCATCCCGGTCCCATACACCCAGCTTGACCAGCAGTTGAAATATTGTTTCAGCATTATGCAGTCCGGCCTTAGTCACCAAAGATTTGGCTAATTTGTACTCTTGGTCTTCTTTGTCTTCTAAATAGTAGATCTTTAAAAGCTTGATATAGTCCGTTTGCGCGGCAGTCATTGTTGGCTGAGATGCTTTTAAAACTGTTTTCAGCCAGGCACAGCCATCATCGATAATCCTTTTTTGGCGTTCTGCTTCTTGCGTCTGGGCGATAATTCGTTTTACTTCTTTCTCCGTATAAGGGAAAAAACTGTCCGATTTGAATTTGAAAAACAATCGGTTGTTAAAAAAAGCCCTCAGAACGGCTGATTCATGGTCGGCGGTAGGTGCATCCGGAAAACAAAAGGCTGTCATGGTTGCTAAATCAATCCATTGCTGCTCGGAATTTAAAACCTCCCAGAGTTCTTTAACATTGACCGCATGAATCAACTGATTGCGCCGACTGGCAGTCGCTTTTAAGTTTTCAACTAAATCATCACGTCCCATGCCGGTATTCAGTTTTATTTGGCATTTATGGGATAATCGATTCTCAGAAAGGTTGATCTCACGATTATTCTCGTTTAAAATCCGAAGCCGTTGATTTTTAATTTCTAAAACCACCGCGCATATTATTTTTCGCTGATCAATATATTCAACAATGTTTCCTGTTTCCATAGCGCTCAATACTAACAATCGCCCCTTTCAAAGTCAATCAGCCCCTTTTCAGTATTCAAAGTGCTGCCTTTCAGCCGCTTGTTTAATAAAGGTAGTCATGTGGCGCGGCACACATTGACGCCCTATTCTTCATCCTGATGACTTAAGGTATAAGGGGCCGAACAAGACAGACACTTTATAGTTATCAAATAATGGTTAGCTTAGCCCTTGTCGCCTAATTGTTCGTACGGTTCTCTTTTATACCAGCATCACTTAGATCAGGTAATGACATCACATAAATTACTCAAACCCTACTTTATCGAGAATCGCTATCGTATACTTGTTGGCTTGCTGAGCCTTATCATCGTTGATCTTTTGCAGCTGATTATTCCACGCATTATCAAGTGGGCCGTTGATGACCTAACGACCAATGGCATCAGCAACGTTGATCTTCTCAAGTATGCGCTCTATATGGTCGTACTCGCCATGCTCATTGGGCTGTTCCGTTACGCTTGGCGACGTTGTCTGCTGGGCACGTCGCGTCGGGTGGAAGAGGGACTTCGCAATCAGCTCTTTAATCACCTACAGACGCTCTCAACCGCTTATTTCCGCAAAACATCATCCGGCGACCTTATGGCACATGCCACCAACGACATTCAGCAGATACGAATGGCAACCGGAATGGGTCTAGTGGCGTTAAATGATGCCGTTGTTTTGGGAACGGCGGCTATCTGTTTCATGGCCTATATTAATGTTACCTTAACTCTTTTTGTACTAATACCTATGCCGTTTATTGTCTTAGGTACCCGGTTTTTCAGCAAAAAAATGTATCGTCGGTATCAACAGGTTCAGGCGGCCTTTTCTGATATGACTGAATTGGTGCGCGAACGTTTTGCCGGTATTCGAATCATCAAGGCGTATGCTGGTGAAGAACAATCATCCAATCAAATGCGGGCCAGTTCACGCCACTACGTGACCGAAAATCTGCGGCTGGTGCGTGTCGCCGGCTTTTTTATGCCCATGATGCTCCTGTTTACCAACATTTGTCTGGCCATTGTGTTGTTTTTGGGTGGCCGCCTAACAATATACAACACCATCACGCCGGGAGATTTTGTGGCCTTTATCAGTTATCTGGGTCTCATTACGTGGCCAATGATGGCCATGGGTTGGGTTACGAATCTCTTGCAAAGAGGGGCAGCCTCTTTGGATCGAATTGACCGTATTTTACAAACTCCTCCTGAAATCGCATCTCCACCAAACGCCCTTAAGCCTAAACACGTCCTCGGCGAGATCCGTTTCCAGAATGTTGAATTTCGCTATCAATCAGACGGCCCCAACATTTTATCAGATATCAGTTTCAAGCTTAAACCGGGACAAATTATGGGTATTGTCGGACCACCGGGAAGCGGTAAAACGACGCTCATAAACTTAATTCCCAGGCTATATGACCCCTCTCGGGGAAACGTATTATTGGACGGCCACGATATCCGCCAATTCGATCTGAAGACATTAAGGCATCAAATCGCATTTTTGTCCCAGGAGCCCTTTTTGTTTGCTGGCACCATCCGCGAAAACATTATCTTAAAAACCGGCCAGCCCAATGATCAGCTGTTAACAACGGCCATCGATAAAGCTGCTTTAGCAGCAACCCTTACATTGTTTCCCAAGGGTTTGGATACCATTGTCGGAGAAAAGGGTATCATTCTATCAGGTGGTCAAAAACAGCGCATCGCGATTGCCCGCGCTTTATTATCAAATGCACCCATACTTGTTTTGGATGATCCGATAAGTCAAGTCGATGTGGAAACCGGCCAAAAAATTATTGCCGCAATTCGCCAAATCAGGAGGTTTAAAACGATCATTATTGTTTCGCACCGAATTTCAGCCGTTAGCTTTGCCGATCAAATCCTCAGCCTTGATTCCGGTCGCGTGATTGAGGCGGGCACGCATGCCGACCTTATCGACAACAATCTTTATTACGCTCACACCTACCAATTACAGCAAATCGAAGAGGATACCCATGCGGCCTGATTTCGGTTACTTCGAAGAAAAACAACTTGGCAAAACGTATGATCTTCGGTTGCTGAAAAAGCTATTTCCTTATTCGCGCCCATATCAAAAATTATTAGGATTATCTATTTTGCTGGTGGTGGCAATTACATTGCTCGATCTATCGCTGCCTTACGTTACGAAGATTGCCATCGACCGCTTCATTGTTCCGCAAACAACAGCGCCTGATAGAGATACCGTTCATTTGGATAGGCGTTCTATAAACCAAAATTTCGCCCAAAAACACGATGACCGATCATTGTCGCAAAATGCTGATCAGATTCGCCGCAACCGTATACAAGGCCTGACAATCGCCACCGTCGTTTATTTAATTATCGTTGTAGCCAATTTTATCCTCAATTTCTGGCAAAAATTAATCATGGAATATGCCGGCCAAATGATTTTGCATGATTTACGAACCACCCTTTTTGCTCATATTCAAAAACTGTCAACAACCTTCTTCACACGTAATCCAGTAGGCCGGCTGGTTACCCGGGCAACCAACGATATTCAAAACATGCACGAGCTGTTTACATCTATCATTTCACTATTATTTAAGGATCTAATTCTATTGGTGGGAATTACCATCGTCATGTTGGTATTGAATTGGCGATTAGCGCTGGCCTCATTCTGTGTTTTGCCTTTTGTTATTTTGGCCTCCTTTCGTTTTTCACGCAATGCCCGCGATGTCTTCCGACTGTTGCGCGTTAAAATAGCGGAAATAAATTCCCGTTTTTCTGAAACCATCGGCGGCATCAATATTATTCAACTCTATAATCAAGAAAAAGCCAACTATCAGTCTTTTGCCGCGCTCAACCACGAAAATTATCGGGTAGGCATGCGCCAAGTGCACATATCTGCGATCTTCATGCCGGTAATTGAAATGCTGGGTGTAGTAGCAGTTGCCATTGTGATTTATGCTGGTGGACGCGGTGTCTTAGCCGATAGTGTTAGCTTGGGTGTTCTGGTAGCATTTATTTCATATATAAAAATGTTTTTTCGGCCGATACGCGATTTGGCTGAAAAATATAATATTTTGCAGAATGCCCTGGCATCGGCGGAGAGAATTTTTCTGATCCTGGATGAAAACGATTTCGATGATCCTGTTTTAGAAACAAAAATATCAAGCTTAGATCAACCCGACACGACACGGCTAAGGCCTCTGCCAACGACATTTGAATCGTTTGCCTTTGAAAATGTTTCTTTTGCTTATGTTGAAGACGAGCCGGTATTGCAAAACATTTCTTTTCAGGTGGCTGCGGGACAAACACTTGCCATTGCCGGTCCAACCGGATCCGGCAAAACCACACTTTTAAACCTAATCATTCGTTTCTATGAGCCTAACGCCGGCCAATTGCTGCTAAATGCCACTGATCTTCGCCAATTTGCCAAGAGCGATTACCGCTCAAATATCGCACTGGTCACCCAGGATCCGTTTCTTTTTTCCGGCACTATTCGTGATAACATTTGTCAAGGCAATCCTGAGATCACAAACGCCGAATTGAATCAAATCCTTGAAGCCTCTAACTGCCAGCATATTATTAATCGCATGCCCCAAGGCCTTACCACGCATTTATCCGAAGGCGCTTCAAATCTTTCAAGCGGCGAGCGCCAACTACTTTCGATCGCCCGCGCATTTGTCAGCAACCCCCAGCTTATCCTTCTGGACGAAGCCACTTCTTACATCGACGCCACAACCGAACACCAAATTCAACAAGCGCTAGCCAATCTCATGCAAAATCGAACCACCATTATCGTCGCCCATCGATTAACCACAGCCAAAAATGCCGACCAAATTATTGTGTTAAATCGGGGACAGATAATTGAAGCCGGCACGCATACGCGGCTGTTGGCCAATCGATCCTTTTATTTCAAACTATGGCAGTTGATGGGCGCATGAGGTAAGCTGCTATTTCTCCCAAAAGTTCAGGTTCGCGGCTATCTCCCTGCCAATTCTGCCATTCGTCATCAGCTTAATTTCGCTACCCGTTGTTTTTGATTAGCAGGCAACATAGGTCTTGCCAAATGCATTTGCGCATGTTATCAGATATTTTTGGTTTGTTTGCTGGTGAATCTGTTTTTATAATAAAATCAGTATAATAGATTGCAAAATTCGCCGCTAAAACTAGCTCAAATCATTTCAACTGTCGAGCTTCATTCTATTTTATTGCCACTCATTTGCTTAAAAATATGTAGTTTGAATCAAGGAATTCTTAGGATTGGTACATCAATAACATATTGGCCAACAAAGTAAATTTGATTGGCAATCATTAACATTTAACAAAAAGGAGGTTGGATCAATGCCGTACGATGCAGTAAAAATGGCTGACTGGCAAATTTCCGAAGCAGCCGAAAAAAACATGCCAACACCGGAAGAATGGGCCGAAAAACTGAGCCTGGCCCCGGGGGAACTGCTCCCCATGGGCCGGCTGGCCAAACTGGACTTTCTCAAGATCATCGAGCGCCTTAAAGACAAACCCGACGGCAAGTACATTGAAGTCACCGCCATTACCCCGACCCCGCTGGGTGAAGGTAAAAGCACCACCTCATGCGGTTTGATGGAAGGGCTTGGCAAACGCGGCAAGAACGTCGGCGGCGCCCTGCGTCAGCCCTCTGGCGGCCCCACCATGAACGTCAAGGGTACGGCAGCCGGCGGCGGTAACTCCCTGCTGATTCCCATGACCGAGTTCTCACTAGGGCTCACTGGCGACATCAACGACATCATGAACGCCCACAATTTGGCCATGGTGGCCTTGACCGCGCGAATGCAGCATGAGCGCAACTACAATGACGAGCAGCTGCAACGTCTGACCGGCATGCCGCGTCTGAATATCGATCCCACCCGCGTAGAAATGGGCTGGATCATCGACTTCTGTGCCCAGGCGCTCAGAAACATTATCATCGGTATTGGCGGACGCTTTGATGGATTTACCATGCAGTCCAGGTTCGGTATCGCGGTGGGTTCCGAGTGTATGGCCATTCTGTCGATAATCCGGGACCTGGCCGACCTGAAAGAACGCCTCAACAACATCACCGTGGCCTTTGACAAAAGCGGCAACCCGGTGACCACCGGCGATCTTGAATGCGGCAATGCCATGACCGCTTTTATGCGCAACACCATCAACCCGACCATGATGTGCACCGCCGAGTACAACCCCTGCCTGGTGCATGCCGGACCGTTTGCCAACATCGCCGTGGGCCAGAGCTCCATCATCGCCGACCGCGTCGGCCTGAAGCTCTTCGACTATCATGTCACCGAGTCCGGATTCGGCGCCGACATCGGCTTCGAGAAGTTCTGGAACGTCAAGAGCCGCTTCTCCGGTCTCAAG
>JASJAZ010000112.1 GCA_030066785.1 Desulfobacterales bacterium
GGTCCGGTTAATAAAACGCCCTTGGGAATGCGTCCCCCCAGACGAGTGAATTTTTTGGGATCACGCAGAAATTCGACTACTTCGCCCAATTCTTCTTTAGCTTCATCAATGCCGGCCACATCTTCAAACGTCACTTTTTCCTGCTGATCCGACATCAAGCGGGCGCGGCTTTTACCGAATGAGAGGGCCTTTCCGCCGCCGGCCTGCATCTGGCGCATAAAAAATATCCAGATGCCGATTAGTACAATCATCGGAAACCAGGAAACCAGCACCGACATGTACCACGGCGATTCACTGGGCGGTTTGGCTTTGATGGCAACCCCTTTCTGGCGCAACGTTTTGATGAGTTCGTCATCCTGCGGGACGTAGAGCTTGAAACGCTTTTGATCGATATCGATGACGGTTAGCTCTTGACCCTGAAGCGTCACTTCTACCACCCGTTCATCATCAACCATGGCAAGAAAATCGGTATACGTCAGCGTGTTTTCAGATAGTTGCTGGGTATTGAAAAGGTTATAAAGCATGATCATCATCAACGTGATAACCAGCCACAAAGCCAAATTTTTGTAAAATGGGTTCAAAGAAACTGCCTCCTGAAAAATGTTATATTAAGCATGCAACTTCGCTTACATTTTAATCATCCCTGCCTGTTACGCAAGCAAAAGTTCAACTCTCAGCACATTTCGCGTTGAGTCGGTAATCTTTGCATCTTCAGCGATACGATAGCCGGCAACCCAGATGATTTTATCGTCCCAAAGTACCAACGGGCAGCGGTCTCGGGATGCGCGATTTAGTTTATTGTTAATAAAAAAATCTTTAACTTTCTGGGTTCCTTGCATGCCCAAAGGTTTAAAGCGATCACCCGGTCTAAGATTGCGGATGATCAAGGGAAACCCAACGCTATTCATATCAAAAAAAGCCACAGATTGTCCAGTATTTGAAAAATCAGGCGGTTGCATCCCCATTTCTAGGGAAAATCGCATCCGGGCGTCGGCCTCCTTTATGTAAAGTGATCCCGGCGCAAAAATCGTATAACGATATTCAAAAGCCTTTGATACGTATGAGCGATGTCGCAGTGCATGGTTTTGCCGGGAAAAACTTAATGTATCGCCGTTGCGCCTCACCAATATTTGATCCGGAAAGTGCAGAAATTTGGGCTGAGATGAATCGCTTATTAACGCCATTGCAGCATTAATGTGCTGGAAGGTTATGCGCCGGAGATTGCCCTTTATTTTATCAATGGCTTTTCTAAAAGTTCGCCCAATAACAGCAGGGTGCAACTTTGCGAGTCGAGGAATGGAGAGCGTAATGTTTTGGGGGCTTTCTGCGATAACAACTTTTTTAAACGCGGTGGTAATCAATTCCTCGATCCAGTTTTCTTCCGATCGGGAGATCGCTGCCAGTCGATTGAGACTATCAATAATGTTGGCATTATATTCGGACTGCAGCAACGGTATAAGTTTACCGCGAATCCGATTTCGTAAAAACCGTTCATCCCGATTTGATTGATCCTGGGCAGCATCAATATTCTTTTCAGTTAGATAGGCAACAATATCATCTTTCTCGATATTAATCAGTGGCCGCACAAGCTTCAGTGCATGGGATTGAACTTGGCGTACCGGCGGTATGCCGGAAATACCGCGGGGACCACTTCCCTGCAATATCCGCATCAACACCAGTTCGGCATTGTCACTACGGTGGTGACCCACGGCAATTTTGACATAGCCGCGCTGAACCGCGATCTGGACTAACAAACGATACCGAATTTGGCGTGCTGCCTCCTCCGGGGAAAGCCCGTGACGTTTTTGATGGGCGCCAACATCAGCTGTTTCCACATAAAAGGGCAAATGGTATTTTTTAGCGATATTTCTGACAAATGTAGCATCGCTCTCAGCCGATCGACCCCGCAATTGATGATTGATATGGGCGATGCCCAAACGCAAGGATCTAGCGGCGGCCAACTGTAACAGCAGGTTAAGCAAGGCCATTGAATCCGGGCCTCCCGAAACAGCCACAAGAACGGCATCGCCATTTTCCAACATTCGATGAGATTCGATGGTTGCCGTCATGGTTCGCAGCATCTGCTGTTCAGTTGATGAAACGGATGATTTTGTCATAATGAGGATCGCAATATGGTTATCACCTGCCGCTGCCTTTGTTTATGGCAATTTGGGGCTATCCGCCCCGGCTATTGCCATGCGGCCAAGCACAGCCTTTCGTTTTAACTAATTATAATATCAAGACATTATCAATGTAAAATCTGAATAAAAAATAGATAGATCCATGGCAAACATTTCGATGCGTGAATGTATCTTGGAAGATACTGTCTTTTCGTCCTTTCCAATTACCTATGTTCGTTAGCTCGAATATTTGCCTTACTGAAGCAAGGCATGATTTATGAAAGAAACACTCCCGTAAATTTCCTCGATGATACCTGTTTATGGGCGTAGGTCAAAATTATTTTTTCTTGTTAACTATTTTAGGAAACGGTATAAGAAGGCTTCGGTTGTGCTAGGCGGGGAGCTAGCGGTGCCCTTTGCCCGAAATCCGCTTATGCGGGGCTGAATTCCCGTTAAAGGGTCTATATCCGGAATTTCTGGGACATCTTGGCCGGACCCCGCGCAACAGACGGCCGCGAACCTCGTCAGGTCCGGAAGGAAGCAGCGATAAGTGGTGCAGTCTGTGTCGTGGATGGACCCCGGCTGTTTGTATGTTCCGTCTTATCCGGATTGATTCGATAACGGGTGCACAACCGTTTCGATTTGTTGATATATAAATTCATTCCAACTTTAACGCCCTCCGAATCCATAGCATTAAAACTCCTCCCAGACCTATTTTAACATTCGAAGGTCACAACACCCCAACAAGGCCTCAAAACAACCGTTGAAGGTCAATTTTAGCATCTTGACATCAGATGAATTTGTCTTAACTTTCAGAAAAAATTTTGTATGAAATCGCAACAGTATTGGTGCGCCTTAATCTTGAGTTCTAACTCGCATTGGCGCCAATAATAATCCATTATTAACGGCAAAAAGGAGCATAGGACTGTTAATGGGATCGACCAAAAAGGTTAAAATCGATTCAAAGGCGGATAAAGCAACGGATGCTAAAAAAACGACAGCCGATAAGTCTGAATCCAAGCCTACTAAAAAAGAAACCGCTAAGGCCCTCGAAGAGCTTGAAGCCAAATTGGAAAAGGCCCGGCAAGAAGCCGAATCGAACTACGATCACTTCTTGCGCGTATCGGCTGAGTTTGAAAATTATAAAAAACGCTCTTCACGGGAAATGGGAGATTTTAGGAAGTTTGCCAATGAAAATCTCATCAAACATCTCCTCCCGGTTTTGGATAATTTTGAATTGGCATTACAATCGGCCCAAAACGGGGAGCATGATAAAAACGCTATTGTGGAAGGGATCGATTTAATTCTAAAAGAACTTTTAAAGGTGATGGACAACTATGGCGTTAAACCGATTGAAGCGCTCGAAAAACCGTTTGACCCCAATTTTCACCAAGCCGTTGTTCAAGAGGAAACAGCTGATTTTCCAGACAATACGGTTTTGAAAGAAATCCAAAAGGGCTATTTGTTACATGACCGGTTGCTGCGACCATCAATGGTGGTGGTTGCCAAATCAACGGCTGATCCTAAAGATGGTAACAAGAATCATAAGACCGATTCGGAAGATGATTCATCGCCCAGCGACTAATCGGTTGAGGATCGCAAACTGACAATTAAAATCTTTAAATAATAAATATTGGTAAGGAGGAATTGAAATGAGCAAGGTAATCGGAATCGATCTCGGCACAACCAACTCCTGTGTAGCAGTCATGGAGGCCGGTGATCCAAAGGTTATCACTAACCCTGAAGGTGGCCGCACAACACCTTCGATTGTCGCTGTGTCCAATAGTGGTGAACGTTTGGTTGGCCAAATCGCTAAACGGCAAGCCATTACCAACCCTGAAAACACGGTTTTTGCCGTCAAACGCCTGATCGGTCGTAAATTTGAATCCAAAGAAGTACAAGACGATATCAAAATATTGCCCTATAAAATTGAAAAGGCACCCAACGGTGATCTGCGTATCAATTTGCAAGGCAAACAACATAGCCCGGCCGAAATTTCATCCTTCATTCTGGCTCATATCAAAAAGTATGCCGAGGATTATTTAGGCGAAACGGTAACCGATGCTGTTGTCACAGTTCCAGCCTATTTTGATGACAGCCAGCGCCAGGCCACCAAGGATGCTGGCAAAATTGCCGGCCTTAACGTTTTACGAATCATCAATGAGCCGACAGCGGCATCGCTCGCCTATGGTCTGGATAAAAAATCGGATGAAAAAATCGCCGTATTTGATTTAGGTGGCGGTACGTTTGACATTTCCATCCTGGAAATCGGCGAAGGCGTCTTCGAAGTCAAATCGACCAATGGTGATACGCATCTCGGCGGGGAAGATTTTGATTTAAGAATTATCGATTATTTGGCAGATGAATTTAAAAAAGATCAGGGAATCGATATCCGCAGTGATAAAATGGCTTTACAACGGCTTAAAGAAGCCGCCGAAAAAGCCAAAATGGAACTGTCAACGTCCATGGAGACTGAAATTAACCTGCCGTTTATCACCGCCGACGCCAGCGGCCCCAAGCATTTAAACATCAAGCTAACCCGCGCTAAATTGGAGGCGTTGGTGGCTGATTTACTCGACAAGCTGGTAGGTCCTTGTCGTACGGCACTGAAAGACGCCGGCGTTTCGACCAACGATATCAATGAGGTCATTTTAGTCGGTGGTATGACACGGATGCCGGCGGTAACCGAACGGGTTAAGAAGATATTTGGTAAAGAGCCCCACAAGGGCGTTAACCCCGATGAGGTGGTTGCCATCGGAGCCGGTATCCAGGGTGGCGTTCTTAAAGGTGACGTCAAGGACGTGTTGCTACTGGATGTTACGCCGCTTTCGTTGGGAATCGAGACCTTGGGCGGTGTCATGACCAAACTGATCGATAAAAACACCACCATCCCGACCAAGAAAAGCCAGGTTTTTTCAACTGCGGCCGATAATCAGCCCGCAGTTTCCATTCATGTTTTGCAGGGCGAGCGGGAAATGGCGGCCGGCAACAAGACCCTGGGCCGTTTTGAGTTGGTGGGTATTCCGCCCGCACCGCGCGGCGTGCCGCAAATTGAGGTAACCTTTGACATCGATGCCAATGGCATTGTGAATGTGTCTGCCAAAGATACCGCTACCGGCAAGGAACAATCCATTCAGATTACCTCTTCCTCCGGTCTGTCTAAGGAAGAGATCGACAAGTTGGTTAAAGATGCTGAGATGCATGCCGAAGAAGACAGCAAAAAGAAAGAGTTGGTGGAAGCGCGCAACCATGCCGATTCTTTGATCTATTCGACGGAAAAATCAATCAAAGATTTAGGCGATAAGGTGGACAGCGAAACCAAAACCAACGTGGAAGCCGCCGTTGGCAATCTCAAAAAAGCCATGGAAGGCGAAGATGCAGCTGAAATCAAACGCTTAAGCGAAGAATTAACCCAAACATCCCATAAACTGGCTGAAGCCATGTATCAGCAAGCCAGCCAGACTGACGCACAGGACGCCGGCGCAGGGCCTGGTCCTGAAGCCGGTGCCGCCGGTGGACAAGCCGGTGCGGCTGGACCGGAGGAAGATGTGGTTGACGCGGACTTCGAAGAAGTTAAAGACGATAAAAAATAAGGCCCAAACTCTATAATACAAAGCCCGCTGGCGAGCGATTGCCAGCGGGCTTTTTTATTCTTTTTAATGCAGAGTATTGATCAGCCGGATTCCCTTAGTTTGTAGGCCAGTTTGCCCGGGGGATGTTGATACCAGCCTGGATCTTGATCGTAGCTCGCTAGCTGATCCCGAATTTTGATCACAGTTAGCATCCCACCCATTTCAATATTTCCAAAAGGTCCTTTGCCCATCATCATCGGCAACGTATTGCGCGGACCGGGCATATGCTCCGACATGGGCTGCATTTCCGCCATGCCCCTGCTGCCCATGGCCATATATCCCGGCAGTAGTTGCCGAATCCGCTCTTCAACACCCTCCTGATTCACGCCCAATGTGTTGGGGATATCATGCGCCATGGCATTCATGGTGTGATGTGATTTATGGCAATGAAACGCCCAGTCACCCGGAAAATCAGCCATAAATTCGATATCGCGCGTGGCGCCCACGGGCATCAGCACGGTTGTTTCCGGCCAACGGGCAGATATCGGCACCTTTCCACCGTCGGTGCCGGTGACGGTAAAAGAATGCCCATGAATGTGAATCGGGTGCTCGTCCATACTTAGATTGCCCAAACGAATCCGCACGCGGTCGCCCGTGCGAACAATCAGAGGCTCGGTGGCGGGAAACACTTTGCTGTTAAAGGTAAAAATATTGAAATCCAGCATAACCGCCGGATCAGGACGATAGGTACCGGGGTGGATTGCCCAGGTATGAGTCATGAGCGCAAAATCGCGATCGATTTTGGGATGCTCCGGTTTGCGGGGATGCACAATAAAAAAACCCATCATGCCAACCGCCATTTGAACCATCTCATCGGCATGAGGATGATACATAAAGGTACCATGCTGACGAAGCGTGAATTCATAAACCCAGGTTTCGCCAGGCTTTATGTGGGGCTGATTTAAACCGCCAACACCATCCATTCCATTTGGCAAATAAATGCCATGCCAATGAACGGTGGTGTGTTCCGGTAGACGATTGGTGACCAGGATTCGGACACGATCGCCCTCCATTGCTTCAATGGTGGGACCGGGTGTTTGTCCATTGTATCCCCAGCACTTGACGTTCATTCCGGGTGCAAACTCCCGTTCAACCGGTTCGGCAATCAGGTGAAACTCTTTAACACCCCGATTGATCTTAAATGGTAGTGTGCGACTATTGGGTGTTATCACGGGGTTATAGTGCCCATTTTTCTGAAGTTTTGATGTTTTTTGGGTATGTGTATGCTGCTCTTTTTTAAGAGCAGCTGCTTCTCTATTTTTCAGCAAACTGCCTCCGGCAAGGGAAGCAAACGCCGAAATAAGAACTTGACGTCTTGTCAGCATATATTTACTCCTTTTTTAAAGGATATTTTCGATGTATTGCAGTGTATGCATGTTAATTTTTTCTTTTTCATTTAACTATCGGCGCCCACTTTAGGTTCAATGCTTGGCCTGCTCGTCATGCGGCTTGGCAGGCGGCCACCCAACGATCTTTGCATATCAGCACGAACAATCCAATAATCTCGTATGGCTTCGAGATAGTTTTGATAGGCTTCAAACTCCTGTTGTTTGGCCATTAACAAATCAAAAGCGCCTTTCAGCATGTAGTTATAATTTTTAAGGGTCAGTTCGACAATTCGTTCTCTAAGCGGCAAAACCGTATTACGATAATGATCCACTACGTAACGTTGCATGATCAGACGATTTCTGAGGGTGCGTACTTCTGAGCGAATCTCGACGGCTTGGGCCGTCAGCCTTTTTTGACTGCGGCGAAGCTTGGCTTCCAATTGGGCGATATCGGCCTGGCGCTGATTAAAAATCGGCAGCTCGATTGCCAATGATGGCCCGGTGACCCACGTTCGATCAGTTTCACGCTCGGTGCTGACCCCAACTTCTATTTGTCCCACCCAGCGCCAGTCGATGGTTATGCCCAAAGCCTGTGCCAGGGCTTCCACCGCTTTTCTTTCAGCCGCCAAATCGAGCCGATTTTCAATCGCCATCGACTCCAATTTTTCCAAGGGAATTTCTTCTGATGGTATATCCGGCAATTGTTTCGGCAGGCTCCAATTGGTCTGTGGTCCCCATAGGCCCAGTAAGCGGGTCAGCTGTTCCCGCGCTTCGAACACAGTCGTTTCGCTTTTTGCCAATTCCAACCGCGATTGTTGAAAATGCGCGTTTTCTGTGGCCAGTTGAAGATCGCTAATATTGCCGGCAGCGTGTAACCGTTTTGCCAGTTCATGAGCGTTGCTGGCCGCAAGATTAATTTCATGTCTCAAATCCCGGATCTGCCTGGCGCCAAGAGCCGAAAAATAAGATGTGCGCACGTCGGCCACTGTTTGAATCACTTCATCTGCAATGTGCAGTTTAATCTGTTCAAAGCGAATTGCCGCAAGTTTTTTCCGGGCCGGCATCATTAGGATATTTAAAAAATTTTGCGTAATGCCAAATTCATAATTGGTTGATTCCTCAGATTTGTTGGGAGCACGCGCCTGGCCGAACAGCACCGGATTGTCTAGCAATCCCGCCTCGATGACTTCTGCTTGGGAAATTCCAAGCTCTTCATAGGTAGCCTGTATTGACGGATTATTGAGCAAAGCAATTTGCACGGCACCATCAGCCGTTAGATCAGCCGCCAGAAGCGTTTCAATGGCGTGCGTGACAGCTTTATCTTCATCTGATTCTGATCCTCGTTGCCAGTGCAGCTGATAGTCCAAGTCTAACCGCTTGCCGACCAATTGATTTACGTCGTTAAAGCCTGCATCTTCGGGGATATGCACACAGCCGATGACAACAAACACAAACATTAGCAACACTAAATAGGGCTTTTGATTCATTGTTGGCCCCCCAAAGAATGATGCTCATGATGGGAATCGCTAGATGAGTTATGCTCAGGCGAGTGTTTTTCAGTATCCATCAGGTGGTGCCGATGTGAACCATCATCAGGTAGGGGCTGTGCTAAATGATCTTTATCGGCTGCAAGCGGATTTGGCGGCATTAAAAATACCCTCTCCTCTGCTTGCGGATTTGCCGGGTGATCAATCGGCAGCGCAATATTGTCCGGTAGGGTGGCGCAGCCAACCACCAGTATAGATATCATCAGGCTGGCTAGAAGCGTTTGAATCATAAAAATACCACTCTAAATGGCCTAAATAAGTTCATCCAATTATTCTGTTGCGGGGTAATTTATTTCTTTCAATTTGGCTAAGATGCCTTCACGCGTCGCTGGTTCGCTCCATTCGACCGTAACGTTTTTACCTTCAATATTACCTTTTACACTGGTAATGCCATCCACCTCCCCCAGTTCATTTTCGATGGCGCTGGTACAGTGACCGCAGGATATATTCGGAATAGAAAATGTTTCTTGTGACATGGCTTTCTCCTTTCTTAAATTTTTAACTTAAAACATGGTGCTGGCTCAGCCGAGAATCAAGCGTTATTTTTCTTAACATTCAGCCTTTTGAATTTCTCCCCGAGCAAACCGTTCATTGAGAATTGCCAAAGCATTTTTGTGCCTGCTGGAAGGGTGTGCCTCTCTTCTGGTGGCAATGATCAACCAGCGAATCAGCAGAACCAAAACCACAAGAATTAAGATCCAAAATAGAATCATCACCCAACCCATCCCCCAACCAAACATCATGCCCGGCCCCAAATGCCAATTGCCACCGCCATACCATCGGCCCTGGGCACTGGTGATGCCGGGCCACAGGAATAACAGTGTCAGAGTAATAAGGATGAATCTTTTCATCTGTAGGCACCTCTGTCCTTTCTATGACTGCGCGTAGTGAACGACGTTGGCCATGCCGGCTTCCATATGATAGAGGTTATGACAATGATGCAGCCATTTGCCGGGGTTATCAGCGGTAAATTCGACGGCTATCTGCTGCATGGGATCCACAATCAATGTATCTTTCAATATCCACATATCGGGCGGAATCGCAGGATTCACGATTTTAAAAAAATGGCCGTGCAGATGCATCGGATGCGGCATCATGCTGTGGTTGCCGTAAATCAACCGAACCCGCTCGCCTTTTTGTACCCTTAGGGCATCAGTCTCGGGATAGACTTGACCGTTGATGGTCCAAAAGGAAGAGTGCATGCCACCGCTTAAGGTCTGATAAATACTTCGATCCGGCGGCAATGTGATATCCCCCCAAAGATTTGCAAATGTAAAATCCATATAATTGGCCAATAGCATGTCCTGTCTAAATATGGGCCCCACAGATTGTGTGCGCTTAATTCCCCGATAGTTGACGGGAATACGCAGCATACCTTCGCCCAAACCGGTCTCCATGGCCGCCAGCAGCCATTTTCCAGGATTATTGGCATTAAACCGGACATCATATCTTTCACCCATTCCGATTCGCAAAACTTCCGTTGGCACTGGTTTAATCGGATTGCCATCAACATGGGTAACCGTGAGGACATGTCCGGCCAGACTCAAATAGTATTCCGTGGCAGATGATGGGTTAATTAAACGTAATTTGACCCTATCACCTTTATTAACAACAATGGGATAAATGGCTGAAAGTAGACGACCGTTGACCGCATAGCCATCATAAACCGGCTCTGGTAACGGCATCTGGCTGGTCGGAAACTGCCGTCGCATCCCCATGCGACCGCCCATCATCGGTCCTGCTGGGCGACGCCGAATAGCTGCCGCTCCACCAACGTCTTGTAAAACCCAATCTTCCAAAAGCAATGTGTATTCTTGATCATATGCCTCTGTTTCACTTAAGGGTTCGATGATCAACGGTCCATAAAGTCCTTGATCTAGCTGCAATTTGAAATGTGAATGATAAATAAAGCTGCCGGCCGGCCTGGCTTCAAATTCATAAACAAAGGTTTCTCCGGGTGCCACCGGTTTCTGGGTGACGTTTGGGACGCCATCCATGGGATTCGGCAATGGAATGCCATGCCAATGAATCGTGGTGTCTTCCGGAAGATTGTTTTTGAGTACCACCCGGATAATGTCGCCCTCACGCACCCGAATTTCCGGGCCCGGCACCTGACCGTTATACGTCCAGGCCACAAAATCTTTTCCGCTGCCTAAATTGACGCGGGTTTGAACCGCTGTAAAATGAAACTCTTTGACAGTCTGGTTGATTTTAGAAATTGCCTTGTCAGGCAGACAAGAAGATATCCACAGACCAGCGGCTGTGGATGCTGTATATTTCATAAAAGATCTACGGTTAAGATTCACAGAAAAATTTCCTTTACCAATTCGAAAAGTTAACACCCTGCTTAATTATTACGTCCCATAAGCAATCATTAAGTATCAGAAACACTGTTGATAACAGCAATCACTGTGCCACCAACTTTGTCATCACAAAATTCATTATAATTTTAGTTGTTTATATTTTTCTTCTCAGCATTTTATTCTAATGAAAGATCAAATTACGTCATCAAGCCAGATGAAGTGGGTCTTTTTTACCCAATTACTTAGGCCGAATTGGTAAAATGTAACCATTTTTCAAGAACATTAAAGATTTCTCTGTCGTGAATAACTGAAGGGCGAGTAGATGCCGCCGAGGCCAATTAAAAGGATAAATTTCATTGCCGAAGTAGCTGAAAAACCATGCGAAGGTAAGTAACCACGTCAGAAATATAAAATGCTGCGTTTAAGAGTGGTCTTTCAAATCTTATCCTGTTTCAGGAAATTGGATGTTTGCCGTTATGTGATTATTTTAGTTGAGTAAGACCAAACATTATTAAGTTGCAAATATTGAGATGCGATTAAGAGGAATA
>JASJAZ010000012.1 GCA_030066785.1 Desulfobacterales bacterium
CATCCGTAATGACCAGCGGCATGGCCAGCCGAATTACATTGTTGTAACGGCCGCATTTCAGAAGCACCAGGCCCTTTTCGAGGCAGTAGCGAACCAGGGCCACGGTCGCATTGACGGCCGGCTTTTTGGTCTCGCGATCTTCAACCAGTTCTAAAGCCATCATGGGGCCGATCCCGCGGACATCACCCACGATCTCATACTGCTCCTTGAAGCCATCCAGACGTTCACGCAGTTTCTTGCCCAAGGACTGGGCCTTCTCCAGCAGGTTGTCATTTTCGAAGATATCAAACACCGCCAGGGCTGCGGCGCAGGCTACCGGATTGCCGCCGTAGGTGCCACCCAGCCCCCCGGCATGCACCGTGTCCATGATCTCTTTGCGGCCGATCACCGCGCTGAGCGGCATGCCGCCTGCCAGACTCTTGGCCGACGTGGTGATGTCGGCCTCCACGTTATAGTTCTCCATGGCGTACATGGTGCCGGTGCGCCCCATGCCGGCCTGGACTTCATCGGCAATAAAGAGAATCCCGTGCTTCTCGCAGATGGCCTTTAGTTTAGGATAATACTCGGGCGGGGGGTTGACGAACCCGCCTTCGCCCTGGACGGGCTCGGCGATCACTGCGGCGACCTCCTCGGCGTCCACATGGGAAATAAAGAAGTCATTCAAGTGGTCGGCACAGGCCACACTGCAGTCCGGATAGGTCAGCCCGAAGGGACACCGGTAGCAGTAGGCGTATGGCATGCGGTAGATCTCCGGCACCATGGGGCCGAACCCGAACTTGGTGGGTTTGACTCTGCTGGTCATCGTCATGCCCAGATAGGTGCGGCCGTGAAAAGCGCCCTCAAAAACGATGATCGCTTTGCGCTTGGTGGAATACCGGGCAATCTTGATTGCATTTTCAACGGCCTCGGCCCCGCTGTTGATAAACATCGCAGCTTTGGGAGAATCTCCGGGTACGGCCTTCGTGAGTTTCTCGGCCAGCAGCACCGCCGATGGATAGGGATGCACCATAAAGCAGGTATGGGTGAACTTTTCGGCCTGCTCCTTGATGGCGGCCACCACCTTGGGATGTGAATGCCCCACGTTCATCACGCCGATTCCGCCGCCGAAATCAATGTACTCCCGTCCGGCGAGATCCCACAGCAGGGCGCCTTCGGCCCGGTCGATATAGTGCGGAGTTCCGCTGACAACACCCTTGGCCATTACGTTCTCGCGCAGGGTAACCAATACACTTTCTTCCAATTTTGATACCATTGCGTACCTCCTTGAAGTTGGGGGTTGTTTGATATTGATGCATCAATATTTTGGTGTCATTATAAAAAATCTATAAAGGACAATGGATTGGCTGTGTACTAAATTAGGATAAACAAGCCTTGTTTAGGATGTACAAGTCAGAATTTTATTGGGTTTGATCTGTGGTTTTTGGGCTTTTTCCAGCCGCCGGAAATTTTGGTCCAGAGTATTTTTTTCTATCGGATTCTGAATGTTTGACAAATCCGGCACCATGGCATATGCTAAAAGCATATGCCATTACAAAAAAGGAGAATGCCATGCAACCCGAAAGACATGTTCGCTTGTTCCGCAACGGCCGCAACCAGGCTGTGCGGATACCTCGCGACTTTGAAATGGATGCCACTGAGGCTATTATTCGTAAAGAAGGCAACAAGTTGATTTTAGAACCGGTAGCTACTGAAAATCGCTTGTTAGAACTGTTAAAAACGTTGGAACCCATCCATGAGGAATTTCCGGAAATGGAGGATCCCCCGGTCAAAGATGAGGATTTTATTTGATGGATACCCACAGGTACCTATTAGACACAACTATTCTTTCTCATTTGATTCGAAATCCATCTGGACCGGTATTTGAATATCTTAAATCCATTTTACCGGAGACGGCCTGCACCAGCATTATTGTGTCGGCCGAAATTCGCTTCGGACTCCATAAAGGTGCTTCTAAAAAACTCCAAATCCAGGCAGGAAAAGTGCTTGAGGCTATGGATATACTCCCCCTGGAAAAGCCTGTAGATTTGCGCTACGGAGAAATTAGGGCATATTTAAATCAGGCAGGAAAACCGATTGGCGGAAATGATTTGTTCATTGCCGCCCACGCTCTCGCTTTGAATTTGACACTGGTATCGGCCAACGTTCGGGAGTTCTCCCGCGTACCGGGTCTTCGAGTGGAAAATTGGTTGGAACATTGAATTGACAAAATTCAGATTATGACGGTCTCGTAAAAAGTCAGATATCATGATTTTCGATTTCTTAACCTATTGAAGTTACAGCTAGTGTAAGTTCACTTTTGTGCTTTTTGCGCCTTTTTGCGGCTATATCAGATTATAGATTTCAATGGCAAAAATAATCTTGGGCTGTCATCGCTCAGGCGGAGAAAGCCAAACCGTTCATAGAATCCTTTGGCGTTGTCGTCAATAGCATCTACAACCAAGGCATAGATCGCAATTTGCTCACTGACCGCCAGCGTACGCTTGATTGCATCGGCCAATAACATTTTTCCAATCCCTTGCCCCTGAGCAGAATTGCTAACCGCCAGTCTACCGATCAGCGCGGCGGGCACTGGATGCTTGGGCAATTTCCGAGCCAGCTTTTCGGGTAATTGATTCAATTCAATTGATAACGTGCTCAGGGTGTAGTAGCCGATCACCAATTTCTGATTATCCGATTTCGTCGCAATGAAAACACGACTGATTCGGCGTTTGATATCCTGCTTGGCCTGCTTTTTAAGGTAGCGATCCAGTGCTTCGTTACCACACTGAAAACCCGCCCTATCATGAGAGGGATTAAGTGGTGCGATAACCAGATTTCGATATTCTGTCATTTACTGGTTACGCGCTGGTCATGTTCTTCAAGGGTTGCGGCCAGTTTGCGATTGAAACGTACCGGAGCGGCCAATGCTTCGAAAAACATCATGGAATTTTTTGCGTTCAATGTCATAATCTCATGCTGCTGAACGGTTCTTTCGGCTTGCTCCAAAGCACTGGCCAGAATGAAATGACTAACCGTCTTCCCTTCAAAACTGGCAGCCCGCTCGATGAGGCGTTTGGCATTGCTTTTCAACCGTAGGTTGATCCGTTCGCTTTTATTTTGAGTAGCTGCATCCATGAGAAATAATCCTCGTTTCGATTTGGTTGAGATGAGTTTATTGTACGTCAAAAAGGTGCCTTTGTCAAGAAAGCTGATCCTTATTTTAGGACATCGTTGACGTCATTACACTATTCGTAAGTTCTTATTGTATAGAGGTAACCTTATATGAAACTGGAATGACGAATGACGATTGAAGAATGATGAATGGTGGAAGTCGCTCTCCGAGGCGTAGCCGGTGCAACTCTCTACGAGCGTAGGCTTCGCTCAGTCTTTTTAATAGAATAGATAGAATGCCTTACTTCGACATTCGACATTCAGTGTTCGATATTCGATATTTATCCGCCTTTGGAGGATTCGCTTTTCAAAGTTTCTTTCCTCGATCAGACCGGCTGTTTTTTAGCCGGAGGCGCCGCTCGTGAGAAACTTCAAATAGATGAAAGGATTGTGGAATGGATTCGATTTTTATTATTTATATTTAGACAGGATCTACAGGATTATCAGGATTTTTTTTCGCCTGCGGCGAGGGGTCTTTCGGCCGAAGGCCGTATTATCCGAATGATCCTGTTGATCCTGTCCAATTTTTTTATTTTAAGATAGGAATCCATTCTTCTTTTTCAGGTCAAGGCATGTCGAATCATAGCATATTCGTTGGCCTGCATCTCTTTTACCAGCTCTTCTACATTATCCTCCGGCACTCCGAACTCTTTGATCACCTCTTTCCCCAGCGCCAGGGTGCTCTCAACATAGATCGCTCCCGCGGACTGGATTCCCTTCTCCTGTAACTCAACTGCATCTTTGAGCGTCGATACCTGGGTGTAGATACTCAGTCCGACGTAAATCTGTTGCAAGAAGGTCGAAATGGACCGCAGCGTCTTTTTGTTAGTTGTGGTCAGGAACACGGCACGTGCCCGTTCGAGATTGGCTGCGCGCGTCACAGCCTCCATCCGAATGTCCCCGAACAGCACGTTGAGGCCGGCATGCTTTGCAGCGCGAACAACATCAACCCTGTTGTCAATTGCAATGTAAGAAATCTCTGAGCGTTCCGCCATCAGGGCCGCGATCCTGCCGACTTCACCGGCACCAACGATAACGAGGTGATTATGCAGTTCTCCGGCCGGCCGGGTCGGTTCAACGGATTCCGCATGATCGAAACGAGATGCCAGGCGCTCACCCAGCTTTTGCATGATGGGGGTCAGAATCATGGTAACCGAAATGACCAGGTAACCGATGGTCAATCCCTTAGGAAGTATTAAGCCGGCACCTGCTGCTGCACCGTATAGAATGAATGCGAACTCCCCTACCTGGCAAAGCATAAATCCGGTGCGGATGCTCGTGGCCAGATCACTGCCCAGCAAGCGGCAAAGCCCGATCAGGACAATTGCCTTGATTGCCATGACAACGACAACCAGCAAAAGGACCTGCTTCCATATCTGAAAAAACGCCTGAATGTCGATGGACATGCCCACCGCGACAAAAAAAAGTCCCATCAATATGAATTTGATCGGCTCGACGATTTCTTCGATCAGGTACCGATATTCCGACATGGCCAGCAGCATACCGAGGAGAAAGGCGCCGAGGGTAAGGGAAAGTCCGGCCAAATCGGCGACCCAGGCGGAGCCCAGAACCGACAGAAACAGCAGCATCCCAAACGCCTCTTTGCTCCGTTTTCGGGCTGCCAAACCCAGCAGCCAGGGCAAGGCGAAACGACCCAGGATGAAAATGCCGAGTAGAGCGCCGAAAACGATGAGCACTTTTAGCGCCAGTGGCTGCTCCGGTCCTTCTGTCTGCACTCTTGCCAGCAGGGGAATAAGAGCCATTATCGGAATGATGGCAACATCCTGGGCCATCAGAATCGAGAAGATGTTGCGGCCATGTTTGGTTGACAGCTGGCCGGACTCCGTTAGCATCGTCATGATGACCGCTGTCGAGGACAACGCAAGACCCAGTCCAACGATGAGTGCGGTTTCAAACTTCAAATTGAAGATTAAGGCCAGAATGGGCGTCAGGACAACGGTGGACAATACGATCTGGCTACAGCCGAGACCGAGCAGCTGCTTCCGCATTTTCCACAGGTGCTTTGGCGGGAGTTCCAGCGCCACAACGAACATGAACAGGACGATGCCCAGTTCTGAGACATGGTGAAGCTGATCGACCTGGGTCGATGCGACCGGTCCGGGCGTGTGTGGCCCAATGAGGATACCGGCGACGATGAAACCGACAATCGAGCCGAGACCCAGCCGTTCGAAGATCGTGACACAGATCGCGGTCGCGGCCAGAAATATCAAGATAACAAAAAGCAGATCGTGAAGGTCCATGATTTTCCCTCAGTTAGGATTACGTTACGTAAAACAAGAATTACCTTGCCACGCCAGAGGTTACCGGTTTTATTGTCGGCGAAAGTAGGTTTCAGTGTTCAGTGTTCAGTGTTCAGTTTTCAGTTTTCAGATAACAGATGACAGAATACAGAGAAAAGAGGACTCGTCTTCGCTCTTTATTCTTCAGACTTCGCTTTCAGCTACGACCCAACATGTCGAGCTTCCGTCTTCGCTCTCCGAGCTTCCATCTTCGCTCTTCGAGCTTCCATCTTCGCTCTTCGAGCTTCGCCGAGACACGTCGCCGAGACACGTCGCCGAGACACGCAGAGGTCAGATAACAAATGACTCAAAATAAAATACATATTTCAGATAGTGATCGTCATCTCTTATCTTTTGACTTCTTATTTCTGACCCTCGATCTATGACCTCTTTTGAAACGACACCTTTCCAAATGAATTTTAGGCTGAGATCAATTATGTGTGGGAGTGGATTGGGTTCGCATCCCGCTGCTTTTAGCGGGGCATCCACGATTAGCGGCAAATTTTAAACGAGTTGATCGCGGTTTAAAACCGCTCCCATAACTTAAATAAAAGTTTCTTGTCTGATCAGACTGGCCGCTTTCAGCAGCCAACGGCTGGGCTGAAACCTGAAACCTGAACACTGAACACTGAAACCTGAAACTTGAAGCCAGCTGACCTCAGTAACTACCTCTTTAATTCCTCTTGAAGTGGACAGATGTCCGCAGATCCAGATCTTTAAATCGTTTCTTGGAAATGGTCAACCTAAATCGTTTCTTGGAAATGGTCAACCTAAACATAACCTGTTTATCCTAATTTAGTACACGCCCACCACGTTATCCGCTACAGACATCAGTCAATGATTTAAACTTTTCAAAAACGGTATTTTCTACCGATTAATCAGGACTGCTCTACCCATGCAACAGGACACGGAATCTAAAGACCCCATACGGCGCATGTACCTTACCAGTAACTCCTTTAAATCGATCTGCCACAGTTACCAAAAATGTTCGGAGGCGATTCGGTACTGGACTGAATCCGATCGTGATGAAGCGCCCGAACGACAGCGCGAATACACGGCGCTTTTATATGAACTGGAACAGGAAATCATGCAAAGCCTGAAAGAGGGTGTTTGAAAAAGACAGAAGACAGGTGAAGGTTTCAGTGTTCAGTGTTCAGGTTTCAGGAATTAAGGGTTCAACGGTTCTGGATTATTTGATTGCGGCCCGCCCTGGCGCGAATGCTTCGGGAGTATATTATCCAATCAGGACGTAACATAATGACGAGGGGGCACGCAAAACCAATTCAAGACGGTCTGGGTCAGGGTGTTCAGGTTTAAGCTTTCAGATGATAGATGTTGAAACCTCTAATGAAACTTCAAATAAATATCTCGCAGAGCCCGCTGAGCACACGGAGCTTTTTTAATTGTTCTCTGAGTACTCTGTGAGAGGTTAATAGACTTAAGTTTCTTATTTGATCCGACTGGCCGCTTTTTTAGGTCAGCGGCTGGGCTGAAACCTGAACACCGAACACTGAAACCTTTATCCGGCCTGAACACCGAACACTGAAACCTTCATTTATCCTGAAACCTCGTATCATTTGTTTCCCCTAAACAAGAATTGTTTATCCTAATTTAGTGCACAGCGGTGAAATTATTTATTACTGACTTCTGCCAGATGGGCAAGGGCTTTTAACGTTGAGATGATAAGTCGATTTTGGCTATTCCAGCAGGTCTTCAATGATCAAGGTCATTTGAGCACCTGATAGATTTCGGAGATGGTATTGTCGGTCATTCAACCAGGGTTGTTTTTGATATTGAAGCGCTTTCCGCATCGAAAAGAGGATTTGCGGCAGTTGTATCGTTCCAGCGAATCCTTTAAATCCATTTGCGAAAGTTACCAAAAATGCTCGGAAGCCCTTGAATACTGGGCTAAATCAAGTCTGAAAGAATCACCCGGCCGGCAACGGGAATATTCGGAGCTGCTCAATGAATTGGAATTGGAAATTCTTCAGAGCCTGGAAGAGGGTTTATAAAACGTTGACAGGGAAACCAAAGCAACATGGAGGCCACAAGATGAGTATCACAAGCCTGAGCAACCGTTTCTCGACCTCACCGCTTGCAGTTAGCCGTGTTGAAAATAAGACCGCCCGGTTCATTCAGCGGGGGAGTCTTTCCGGAATCTCAAAACTGATGAGGTCGCACCTGAATGTGAAGCAATCCTGTCGGGTACCGGCAACGGCGCTGACAATTGCCCTTGCCATATTAGGGGTAGTGGCATATTCAGGACTGTCGTGGGCCGGAGGGGGGCAGGCCTACACCAACGGCTCCGAGGATTTCCGGGTCGGACTGCTGCCGGATCCCAGCGTCTATTACATTCATTATACCAACTACTATAATTCGGATAATTTCAAGGATAACGACGGCGATGAAATCGACGAAGCGCCCGAGACCACAACCTTCGCCAATACGCTCCGGTTCCTGTGGGTCACCGACAAAAAAATCCTCGGCGGCAGCTACGCCACGCACATCTTTGTCCCGATCGTGTATTCGGATATCGACTTCGATGACCCCGGTGACGATCCGGAATTTCCGAGAGTCCCCAGTGGAAACAGCAAGGACAAATTCGGCCTTGGCAACATCATCTTCACACCCTTTCTACTGGGCTGGCGCGGGGAGACCTTTCATTACTGGATCAACATCGCCGATATCTTCGTTCCAACAAATAACGGCTACGACAAAAATGATGCCGTGAATCTCGGCAACAATTTCTGGACCATCGAACCCATTTTCGCGTTCTCCTGGCTGCCCGGCAAGTTCGAGGTCACCTCCAAGTTCATGTACGATATCAATACCAAGAACCACGATCATATTGTGACCCCCGACGAAGCCAAACAGATCGGACGCCCTGATCTTGTCGGTCAGCAAAGATCGCTCCTGCCGGGGCAGGAATTCCATTTCGACTACGTTCTCGGGTATCACCCCAACGAGCAATGGGAGCTGGGGGCGGTCGGCTATTTTTACCAGCAAGTGACGGATGATGAGGTCAATGGCGAACAGGTCAACAACCGCCGGGGCCGGGTGTTTGCCATCGGTCCCGGTGTAAAATACAACTTCAATGACCTGTCTCTGGTCGGCAAAGTGTATTTTGAGACATTGGTAGAGAATAGATATAAGGGTGTTCAGTCCTTTTTTAAACTACACTACAGATTCTAGGAGGAAATAAAACCATGACGACCGAAGAAACACCGGATAAGAAGGGCCCGCAAGATCAGAGCGAGGCTCCCGAGAACCAGGCCAGCGAGCTCAAAGTCCCACCCACCGGGGGCGAAGAGGATAAGCTGCGCACCGCGCTGCGCTCTTTTTTTAAATTATTTGAACGGCAGCCCAGCAGCGGCGGAGGGGACTCCACCGGCGGAGGTGCCCCCAGCGGCGGCGGGGGCCAGGCGGATCTGCTGGACGACCCCTCACGTCGTACTTTTTTCAAACGGGCGGCCATCGGCGGCGGTATTGCCCTGGCCGGCGGCGGGCTGACTTACGCGGGAGCCAAGGTCGCCATCAGCGGGCGCTCCGTGGACGATATGGACGAGGCCATCAAGACGGAAGGTACCATAAAGCCAATGGATCAGCGAAACGTGATCCTGACCTTTGCCACCAGCAAGGCGCTCAACGAGAAGCATCCCGAGCGCAACGAGCAATACAGCAAGCTCCAAAATAAGAAGTTTCACTTCTACGAAGGCGCGTCGCATTTTGAGCACCGGGTGCCGTGGGACAACAGCAAGCCGGGCTACACCCAGCTGGATAAAGCCCTGCACCACGCGGCCTGGAACCCGCTCAAATCGGCCGAAACGTGGACCATGGCCCATAGCCAGCCCAATACGCGCGTACTGGGCTGGGATCAGTCGGACGTGGAGAAGGAGAAATATGAGTTCAAATCGGAGCGGGATGCGGCCTGGGCCATCAAGAGCGCCGCGCGGGTTTGGGGTGCGGTCCGCTGCGGCATCACCCGGCGCGACAGGCGCTGGGACTACGACCCGCTCTATGACATCGAGAAATCGCGGACCCTGACCTGGGAGCGGGACTTTCCCTTCGAGCCCAAGACCGTGATCGTGATGGCGATGCCCATGGACTATGACGCTATGGCCACCGCACCGTTCTGGACGGCGGAGGCTGCGATCGGCCATGGCTATGTCGTTATGGCCCAGATTGCCAATCAAATGGCCAAGTTCCTGCGCGGTCTGGGCTACCAGGCCGTTGGCGCCGGCAACGATCTGGGCATGAGCGTGGCTTATGGCGTTGCGGCGGGGATTGGCGAAGCCGGGCGCCACTCGCAGTTGATGGTGCCGGGTATCGGCCCCCGCGTCCGCCTTTGCAAGGTCTACACCGACTTCGAGTTCGTCGAGTACGACAAGCCCCACGACTGGGGCATGGCGAAGTTCTGCCTGAGCTGTGGCGAGTGCGCCAAGGCCTGCCCTTCCAATGCGTTGCCCAAGGTCGAAGATCCGGGCAGCGGTTGGGGTTATCAACCCCAATACGAGTTCAGTGATGAGCCCGGCTATACCTGGAACAATCATACCGGGGTGCTGAAGTTTCATAGCGACGCCAAGAAGTGCTTTGACTTCTGGCTCGAGAACGACAGCGCGTGCGGCAACTGCGTCACCGCCTGCACCTACAACGAGCCTGACTACTGGCACCATTGGCTGAGCATGGCCTCGACCACGGTCGCACCGGGCTTTCTGCACACCCTGATGTCCCATATGCATCCCATGTTCGGGTACGGCGCCACCGGTGATCCGTCCAAGGTAAAGAAGTTCTGGGAGACCGGCAAAGGCATGCGCGTCAATTCGAGCATGAAGAACAACATCGCCACAGCCGGCAGAAGCTAAAGGAGATAACAATGGAAAGTATACAGTGGTTTGTTTTGGGCATTCTGTTCACGCTCTGCGTGCTGGGCTTCTCATATGCATCGATTCGGGTCAAGGCACCGTGGTATGCCTGGGCCGTGTTAATCGGCGGTGCCTTCCTGGTGATGTTCGGTATCGCCTGGGCCGGCTCTTCGTTCCACGAGGACATATACACCTCCGGCGCTTTGGGATTGACACTTTTTACCGGACCGGGGATCGCCGCCATGGTTCTCGCCTGGCGCTACTGGGTGGCGCCGGGCCTGAAAGGAGCTGACAGTGGCAACTAGTGAAGGATTTAAGGCTGTCTGGGAGCGGCTGGCGTTTCCGGTTGGATTCGCGACCCTGGTGATCGCATTTATCATCGGTCAGATCGCGGCCAAGCCCGATTACGAGGCACTGCTCCAGGGTCTGCTGGCCGACCACAAGCTCACGCGCGTGGAGGAGGCCGAAGGCGGCCAGATCGTGTTTCGCGACGAGACCAAGGACAGCTACGTGATCATATCCGAAGCCGAGGGGTACGGCGGACCGTTGATCATCGGGATCAGGGCTGATGCGGAAGGCACGGTTGCTGAGATCCTCAATCTGCGCAACACTGAGACCCCGGCCTATTTCGAAAAGCTGAAAAAAAATCAATTCTTCCGTCAGTTTGGCAGAAAAAAAGTGTCCGCCGATTTTCTGGTGGGCGGGGACATCAATGCCGTGTCGGGGGCGACCATATCCTCCCAGGGCTTCACGACTGCCGTGCGCAATGCCATGCACATTGCCGCCACCGAGCATTTCAAGCTGAAGCCCACCTGGAAGCAGCCGGCATGGAACTTCGGCGTGAAAGAGATCGGGCTGATCGCGGTTTTCGCCCTGGCCTTCATCGTGGCCTTTGCCAAGGGTCAGCCGGCGAAATGGGGCCGGAAGGCAATGCCGTTTGTATCCCTTGTTTTCGTCGGCATCTACACGAACTCGTCGGTGTCGATCGGGCAATTGTCCGGAATCGTCCTGGGCTACATTCCAGACTTCCGGGAGCATACCCTGTGGTGGATCATGATGATCGGCGTGTTGGGCAGCCTGGTGATTGTGGGCCGCAATATCTATTGCGGGAATGTCTGCCCTTTCCAGTACGTTGAGCGTGGCCTAAACAAGATCAGCGGCATCAATCTGGCTGTTAAGCCCGGCATACAAAAGTCGGCGAAGACGGTTGTCGGCTTGATGACCTGGACCGCGTTGATGTTGATTTTCTTGTCCTCCCACCCCACGCTGGGTTCTTACGAGCCCTTCAGTATGATGTTCTCGTTAACCGGGGCAGGGGTGCAGTGGTATATCCTGCCGTTGTCGCTGATCGGCTCCTTCTTCGTGTTGAATTTCTGGTGCCGGTTGTTCTGTCCCGTGGGCCATGTTCTGAACAGCATTGTGCGGGTGCGGCGAAAGGTGCTGCCTAAAAAAGATGCGGCCAAGCCGAGTGCGGACGAAGCGCTGCCGGCCGAACCGGAAGATAAAGGTGACTTATGGCGAAAAGAGAAATAAAACCGTGGCACCACAAAGTGACGACCGCCCTGGCGGTCATCACGCTGCTGTGCGTGTTTGCCTTTTTCGCGCAGACATTCAGGACCTTTTTTATGACCGAACACGACCCGGTGTTGGTTGCTATCGAGCGTATAAAAGGGAAGGCCCAGGACAAGCAGGACAATCAGTAATCCTATTGGTGCAAGTTCTGTTTTAAATTCCGATCCAGGAAGCCGTCCCCCCGGTAAAGCCGGGGGGCGCCCATTTGTGGGCCGGATAGGCACTATCGTTGTTCTGGCTGTTTTGATTTTTACGTTAATCGGTAGCGTGCCGACCGTGAAGATAATACAGCACCGGGCGATCTATTCCGGAGACAGAGACAGTTCTGCTATTGTGCTGGCTGCCAATGACGACGATGGGTTAAAAAAAGCAGGCTCAAAGCGAATCGGCCAAAGAAAACTAAAGACGCCTTCGGTCCAGTTGGCATGTTCTTCAATTTCCTTCAATCACAGCTGCTCGTTTTTTGCTGATGGTCCTGACCATTGGTTACCCGCATGCTAACCCGCCGGCGCGGCAACGAATTGGTAAACCAATCCACCTCAATTCTTGCAAGGAAACCAAACATCCCTAAAAAACATCTGCTTACATATAAGATTGGTGCACAAGCATCACTTTACCTTTTGAAGGCACTGATTACTTTCAAAAGGAAACGATAGTTAAACCGGCTCAATTCTATGAGTGCGCTGTTATTAGTCATCTTGAAAGGAGCGGCTTAAATGAACCACAGATCGAAACGGGGGATTGTGATTCTTTTGTGCTGTATTATTATGGCCATCGCATGGGCGGGGGGTGCAATGGCAAGTGATCCCCATGGGGTTGCGGAGATTGCCTTTCCCCGCAGTCTGGACAGCTATCACGATGCGGACATAAAAGGTATCGGGGCTATTTTGAAAAACCGCATCAGCCAAGAGCCTTTCAATCTGGTGGCCACCCTGATTTTCATCCTGGCCATTTTACATACCTTCATGGCCAGCAAGTTTCTGGCCATTGCCCACAAGTGGGAACACGCACACGCAGAAAAGATCAAAGCCGGCGAGATCGAACCCTATGAAATCCACCTGGGTGCCCGGGTGTTTCATTTCCTAGGCGAGGTCGAGGTGGTCTTTGGCCTCTGGGCCGTGGTCCTGGCCATTGCCATCGTCGGCTTCCACGACTGGAATACCCTGGTGTATTACGTCAGCCACAAGGTCAATTTCAACGAGGCCATGTTCATCGTGGTCATCATGACCCTGGCCTCCACCCGCCCGATACTGCAGCTCGCCGAGACCGCTCTGGGTAAGATTGCCGGCCGGCTGGGCGGCACCCTGAGCGCCCAGTGGTTGACCACCATGACCATCGGCCCGCTGCTGGGATCCTTCATCACTGAACCGGCGGCCATCACTCTATGCGCTTTGTTGCTGGGCCGCAGCCTTTATGAGCTGGAGCCCAGCGACGGCTTCAAATATGCCACCGTGGGCCTGCTGTTTGTCAATGTCTCCGTGGGCGGCACCCTTACCAATTTTGCAGCCCCACCGGTGCTCATGGTGGCCGGCCCCTGGGGATGGAGTACGGGGCACATGCTGGCCCATTTCGGCCTGGAAGCCATTTGTGCAATCCTGATTTCCAACACGCTCTATTTTTTCCTCTATCGCAAGGAACTTAAGCGGCTAGAGGAAAAATTCACGTTGGTACGCCTCAAGGGCGAGATCCAGAGAAAATACCTGCGGCACCGCGACATGAACGCCCGCTTCCGGGAAACACTGGCGGTGGTGGATGAAGACCTCAAACCAGAGGGTCGGGTCCAGAAAGAGATCGAGGCGGTGGAGGCCGAAGTCAAAGGACGGCTCGAAGAACGCATCATTCCGGAATTGATCAAGGAGGGAGGCGACGAAAAGCTGGTCCGCCAGGCTTTCGATGAACGCTTTCAGGAAATCAAACTGCGCGCATTGCGCGAGGACCTGCCGCGCGCACTGCCGCCCGAAGAACGGGGGATGTTCCGTGATCCCGACTGGGACAGGCGCGACGATCCGGTGCCCGGATGGGTGGTGGTCGTGCATATCTGTTTCCTGGGCTGGACTATTGTCACAGCCCACTATCCGCCGCTGTTCATTGCCGGAATGTTGTTCTTTCTGGGGTTTGCCATTGTAACCGAACCCTACCAGAACCGTGTCAACCTCAAGCCGGCGCTGCTGGTGGGGTTTTTCCTGGGTGGGCTGGTGTTTCACGGCGGGGTGCAAGCCTGGTGGATTGCACCGATTCTGGGCAGCCTGTCCGAAATTCCGCTGTTGATAGGCGCCACGGCCCTGACGGCGTTTAACGACAACGCCGCCATCACCTTTCTGGCCACCCTGGTGCCGGGTTTCACAGACAATCTCAAGCACGCAGTGGTAGCTGGAGCGGTCACCGGCGGGGGGCTGACCATTATTGCCAATGCGCCTAACCCGGCGGCGGTATCGCTTCTAAAAAAATATTTCACCCACGGTATCGGTGCCGGCGGCATCCTGCGCGGCGCCATCGTACCCACAGTGATCATGATGCTGATTTTTTTATTGACGAGTTGATCTAGAAACATATAGGTCCTAAATATACCCCTTCGTTGCATAATAACATGGCAAAATGCAGATAATGTCCGGCAATTATTACAGATATAATAGCAAAACAATTAAATTGTGGATATTTCCAATGGTGAATTCGAAGGATTGGATCGATATCGCCATGTTGTTTACTCGGATGGAAAGCCGGAGGACTTTAGATTCTGCGTTGATGAGGGCTCGAAGTAAAGAGCTACGACTTCGCCCTCAGTCGCCTTGACACTGAAGCCCTCCAACTTTTGCATCGTCAGGGAATATTTTGTTTATCCTAAATTTAGTGCACAAACATCAACTTAGTTTATAATGGTTGCCGGCAAAGTTTAGTGATCATATCGTTTGTACCCTTTTACCCTAAAGGAGGCTTTCCATGGCCAAACGTGTTGTTATCGACGAAGATGAATGCACTGGTTGTGAGACCTGTGTGGAATTGTGCCCGGATGTTTTCGAATTCAATGACGACGATGAAGTGGCCGTCGTCATCAAGGCCGAAGGCGGCCCCGAAGACTGTATCGAAGACGCCATCGACAGCTGTCCGGTGGAGTGTATTTCCTGGGAAGAATAGAGCCCTAAACCCCTAAATAAATGTGTGCCTTTCTGGCGGTGTGCGCCCGTACTGCGGGATTCGGCGCCGATCCAAATACGTTGAGGTACGCGCGAGCATCTCTCGGAAGGGTGTAGGGTTTTAGCCCAAGATAATATGATACATTTCGAAGCCCGGCGCCGTCAGAATTGCCAAAGAGATGTTCTTCACAAGGCATTTGCGCGGCCTGCGCCGGAGCCAGAATTTCGACAGCTTGGTGAAGGTGAAAGACTTACAAAAGCCACCTTGACAGGAATTTAGTAAGAATTGTATAGGACGTTAGTCTAAAAATATATATCTAATCTCCAAACCCTAACCAAATATTGAGAGTTTATCATGTTTGAGAATCTAGATGCCACCTTTCTGGCACGCGCTCAGTTTGCTTTTACCATATCTTTTCATATTCTGTTTCCCGCATTCACCATCGGCCTGGCCAGTTGGCTGGCGGTTGTCGAATGGCGCTGGCTGAAAACCGGTAATCAGGTGTATGCCGACGTCTACCGCATGTGGGTTAAAATTTTTGCAGTCACCTTCGGCATGGGGGTGGTTTCAGGTGTGCTCATGCCGTTTCAGTTCGGCACCAACTGGTCGCGATTTGTGGACGCCGGCGGCAATATCATAGGTCCATTGCTGGCCTTTGAGGTGTTGACCGCCTTTTTCCTGGAAGCGTCATTTCTGGGGATCATGCTGTTCGGCTGGAATCGCGTCAGCCCCAAAATGCACTTTGCCTCCACCATCATCGTCGCGGTGGGGACCTTGATTTCGGCCTTCTGGATTTTATCGGTCAACAGCTGGATGCAGACACCGCAAGGGTTTCAAGTGGGCCAGGATGGCCTTCTGTATCCCACCAGCTGGCTGGCGATTGTCTTTAACCCTTCGTTTCCCTATCGATTTGTGCATATGGTCACCGCGGCCTATTTGACAACGGCCTTTACCGTGGCGGGTATCGGCGCCTATTACCTGTGGCACCGGCGCCATGTAAAACATGCCCGGGTAATGTTTGGTATGGCCATGATCATGGCCATCTTTGTGGCCCCCCTGCAGATACTGTTCGGCGATATGCACGGTCTCAACACATTTAAGTATCAACCTACCAAGTTGGCCGCCATTGAAGGCCTCTGGGAGACTCAGCGCGGAGCACCGCTGGTACTATTCGCCTTGCCGGATCAGGAAGCCGAGACTAACCGCTTCGCCGTCGAAATTCCCAAGGTATCGAGTCTGATCCTCACCCACAGTCTCGATGGAGAGGTCAAAGGGCTCAAGGAATGGCCGGCCGACGAGCGACCACCGGTGGCAATTGTTTTCTGGGCTTTTAAAATAATGGTCGGGATAGGTACGTTAATGGCTGCAACCGGCTTATTTGCCCTGATACTTCATTTTAAAAAACGTCTGTTTGATACCCGCTGGTTTCAGTTGTGGTGCATGGCGCTGACGCCGGCCGGGTTTATTGCTGTGCTGGCCGGGTGGTTTGTCACCGAAGTGGGGCGTCAGCCCTGGATCGCCCAGGGATTGATGCGCACATCCGATGCCACCTCCCCGGTGATCGGAACATCCATCGCCATTTCCCTGACCGCTTTTGTGGTCATCTATATTTTCGTATTCGGTGCGGCCAGCTACTACATCCTAAAACTGATCGGCAAAGGCCCCGAGAGCATACCGGCGGCCTATGGTGATCATGGCGTTGAAAAGCCGCCCATCGTTTCGGATCTTGTCGGTGAGAAAGGGGAATAAAATGTTTAGTTTAGAAAACCTAGTGGATCTGCCCATGATTTGGTTTGTTGTCATTGCCACCGCCATCTTTTTATATATTCTGCTGGACGGTTTTGACCTCGGCGTGGGGATTCTTTTTCCGTTCGCACCCACCGACCAGTGCCGGGACCGCATGATGAATTCCATTGCCCCCTTTTGGGACGGCAACGAAACCTGGCTGATTTTGGGCGGCGGCGGCCTGTTGGCAGCGTTCCCGTTAGCCTTTGTCATTATCATGCCGGCGCTGTATATCCCGATAATTGTCATGTTTCTAGGACTCATTTTTCGTGGGGTCGCCTTTGAGTTTCGCTTTAAAGCCACTGGTAAAGCTCGTCGCATCTGGGATGCGTCGTTTCATTTCGGCTCATTTGTCGCGGCCTTTATGCAGGGGGTGGTTATCGGTGCCGTCGTGCAGGGAATCGAAGTCGAAGGGCGCAGCTATGCCGGCGGGGCTTTTGACTGGTTGAACGCTTACAGTATCATGACCGGATTTGGGGTTGTGTTTGGTTACGTTTTGCTGGGCGCAACTTGGCTGGTGGTGAAAACCGATGGTGAAACCCAGGCCTGGGCCCGTAAGAGTGCCACCTATGCCATCGGTTTTGTGGCGGCCTTTCTGGCGATCGTCAGCATCAGCATGCCGATCATGAATGCCGACATTCGAACGCTGTGGTTCAGCATGCCCAACTTTTTATTTTTGGTGCCGCTGCCAACGGCTAGCTTGATCATGCTCATTATTATTTGGCGTGATCTGCACGCGGAACGGGAAATTCGACCGTTTTTACTGAGCTTCGGCGTATTTCTGACCGGTTATATTGGCATCGGCATCAGCATGTGGCCCTACGTCGTGCCCTTTCAGATTACCTACCGTCAGGCTGCCGCAGCACCGGAGGCACAGTCACTGATGCTGGTCGGTACGATCATCTTGCTGCCCGTTATTCTTGGTTACACCGGGTATTGCTACTATACCTTCAGGGGCAAAGCCTCGCATGAACATGAAAGCGCCTACTGACAAAAAACGGCAGTGGTTGTGGTTTGTGGCGCTCTGGTGCGGTGGTTTGACAGCGGCGTTAATACTGGGTTATCTGGTGCGCCTGCTTATCACCAGCACCTAATCGCCGGGCCATAAATGCGGCCAGCGTCCGGCGATCAATCCCTAATTCGCAGTTTCCTTAATCCTTTCTGGAATACTAATTGTTTCATGAAAATCTCATTTTGCTTGTTCCGAAGCGGTATCCGGATGACACCACCGCTTCTACGCTCAGGACCAATCCACGTGTTGCCATTCGGTTGATTATCGGCACGGGACTTCGGCCGAACCTCAATTAACAGAGATTTTTCGTCAAGGCCCTCAAATTGTAAAAATCCCTGCGACGTTCAGTAATTTGTAAAAAGCATCTGCCCTAAACGCCATTTGTTTATCCTAAATTTAGTGCACAGGCATCACCTGGTCATTTACAAAGATCGATACATCAATCAGGCCCATTTATTATTGGGATTGATTGTCAGCGTAGCAGTTTTCTGGTCGGTGCACATATTCGCGTCCGTTTCAAATAAAAAACACCCCATATGAAATAGTGCCAACATTGATCCATTTAGATTAAAAAGGATTCCCACAGGTTAACCTGTTGGCAGCGAAACCTGGGAAGGAGGATAGCATGTACGGTTTTTACGGCCGCATCCTAACCATTGATTTGAACCACAAGAAATTCGACGAAGAATTGCTGTCGGATGAGATTATCGCCAGTTATCTCGGTGGCAAAGGTTTGGCCACCCGTCTACTGCTGGACCGAAATCCAACCGGCGTGGATCCCCTGGCGCCGGAAAATCATTTGATTATCAACACCGGGCCGTTTTGCCAGAGCAGGCTCTGGGGGGGCAGCCGCTATGGTGTTTTCACCAAGTCTCCTTTGACGGGTTTTTATGCGGAGGCCTACTCCGGCGGCAAGGTGCCGGAGGCCGTTGACGCGGCTGGCTACGATGCCGTTATCCTGGCCGGTAAGGCAGCCCAGCCCACCATTTTATCCATCCATTCGGATGGGGTCCAATTTCATGAGGCCGGCGATCTATGGGGCACCGACACCTATACGGCCGAGAAAGAGGCTCTGGAACGTTTTGCACCAAACAAGGAAGGCTTTCGCAAACCCGGGGCGGTGGTCATCGGTCCCGCCGGTGAAAAATTGGTCAGATGCGCCCTGATCAACAATGACAAATGGCGCTGTGCGGGTCGCGCCGGCGTCGGGGCGGTTATGGGCGCCAAACATCTTAAGGGCATCGTATTCCAGGGCGATTGCAAGCGCGAGCTCGCCGATCCCAACGGGGTCGCCGCCTACGCCAAAACCTTTATGAAAACCCACACCAAGAGTCCCGGCGTGGAGGCTTTCAGAACCATGGGCACCACCATGGTGGTGGGGTTGACGAATACGGTGGGTGCCTTTCCAGCTAAATACTGGCACCAGGGCACCTGTGACCATTGGGAAAAAATAAGCGGTGAAACCTATCATCAAGAACATGAGATCAAGCCCAATGCCTGCGCCAAATGCTTCGTTGCCTGCGGGCGCAAGGCCAAGCTCAGCAAAGGACGCCATAAGGATCTGGTGCTTGAAGGTCCCGAGTATGAGACCATCATGGTTTTTGGTGGTTTGTGCATGGTCGATGATATGGCCGAAATTGTCTATCTCAATGACATCTGCGACCGCCTGGGTATGGACACCATCACGGCCGGTAACCTTTGCGGCTTTACCATCGAGGCCAAAGTCCAGGGCCGGATCGATTATGATATCGATTACGGTGAGGTGGACAAGATTGCCGATCTGCTGGAGAAAATTGCCGCACGCGAGGGCATCGGTAACATCCTGGCCGACGGTATTATACCGGCAGCCCGGCAATGGGGCGCGGAGGATCTGGCCATTCACGTCAAAGGCATGGAACCATCCGGTTACGATCCGCGGGTGCTCAAGGGCATGGGGTTGTCTTTTGGCACCTCGCCCAGAGGCGCTTGTCACCTGCGCACAACCTTTTACAAGCCCGAACTCGAAGGCAAAAGTCCCCCCGACCAGATTGAAGGCAAGGCGGAAATTTTCACTGATTACGAGGATCGCATGAACATCTTTGATACCTTGATCCTGTGCCGTTTCTATAGAGACCTGTACCAGTGGGAGGACTTGCAAGAATCCATAAAACTGGCCACCGGCCTGTCCCTGTCAACAGAGGAACTGCGTGCTATGGCGGCCGACATTGCTACCATGACCAAACAATTTAATATCAACGAGGGCTGGCAGTCCAAAGACGACCTTTTGCCCCAAAGATGGCACGACGAACCGTTGCCATCGGGTTCAATTACTGAGGAACAAATGAACCAGATGCTCAGCGATTACTACCGGCTGCGCGGATGGAACAGCGAGGGAGTGCCAGAGGGCAAGTAAATATCTGGGTTCCCCGTTCAAGGTTCCCGGTTCTAGGTTGACCGGATCGGACCCATTTTAACCTTGAACCCAAAACCCTGAACCTTTGAACCTTGGAACCCAGAACCTAGAACCTTGGAACCTGAAGCCAATAACCATGAGAAGTTAAACTATGTCGTCAACATCCATCGATGCTGAATTCAGTCGCGCTCAGGACAACATGCGCAAAAAAGCGGTCGCCATGGGACAGGCACCGGTTTGGAAACTGCTGTTTCGGTTTTCAGGACCGGCCATATTGTCAATGGTGGCGGCGGCCAGCTATACGGTGGTTGACGCCATATTTGTCGGTCGTTTAGGGCCCGAAGCTCTGGGAGCCTTGCCGGTCGTCTTTCCACCGATATTGATTTTTATGGCGGTCAGTACGGGAACGGGTGTCGGGGCCGCGTCGTTCATATCGCGTTCCCTGGGTGCCGGTGATCAAGCCAGCGCCAATCGATGTGCCTGCGTAGCTGTTACCCTGGCGTTGCTCGTCGGTGTGCTGGTCGGCATTATCTATTTGTCCAATTTAGAAGCTATCCTGCAGCTTTTTGGGGCTACCGGTGCGGTTTTGGCGCCGGCCAAACGCTACATGACCATTCTGGCCCAATTTGCCTTCCTGCATTCGGCCATTATCGTTATCGGAAATCTTATCCGGGCCGAGGGTAGCCCGTTGGTTTCAGGCATGGCCGTGGTTGTTTGCGCCGTCACCAATATCATCCTGGACCCCATTCTGATTTTTGGCTGCGGGCCGATCCCCCGCTTGGAGGTGGCTGGTGCCGCGCTAGCCACTGTCATAGGTCACGGCATGGGAATTGGTGTGCTTCTTTACCACGTTTTATCGGGTCGCAGCGCCTATGGTTTCAGGTGGCGTCTTTTTATCCCGAACCGGGCCATTATAGCGGAAATATACCGGGTGGGGTCGGCCACCATTTTCCGGATGGGTGCCCTGGCAGGCGTGATGACCTTGGCCAACACCGTTGCGGCGGCTTTTGGCGTGATAACATTGGCCGTTTTGGGAGTTGTTTTCCGCTTAGCACGGTTTGCATTTATGCCGACCATGGGATTGGGCCAGGGAATGCTGCCGCTGGTCGGATTCAATTTCGGCGCGCAACAGAAGGAGCGGGTGAGCGAGGTTGTTGTGAAGGCGGGCTTGCTCGGTTTCGGATGGGGACTGTTTTGCTGGTTGATATTGATGCTGTTCCCAAGTCAGGTTATGTCCACCTTCAATTCAGACCCGCGTTTCATCGTCGAGGGCGTACGTGCTCTGCGCATTTTCGTTCTGTTATTTTTTGCCGTACAGCTGCAGATCATCGTCAGTTTTTTCTTTCAGGGAATCGGCAGGGGAATTCCATCTTTCATTCTGTCTTCGGCGCGACAGGTGATCTTTTTGATCCCGGGCCTTTTGATACTGCCGCAGGTATATGGTGTGGTCGGTCTCTGGATGGCGTTTCCGGTTGCCGATATTCTCTCCATTTTACTGACATTGGGTTGGTTGGCGATTGAATTTCGGAACCAGGGGATGCCGTTTCAATTACGATACGCCTGAAATGGATGCACGACATTATGTGAAAAATATTTGCCCTAAACGCCATTTGTTTATCCTAAATTTAGTGCACAAGCATCAAATTGTCGTTTACACACATCGGTAATAACATCGGATCAGTCTAAAACTGTAATCGGGAATTATTTTCTAGAAAATTATCGAATCAATTCAGCCAAAGGCATCTCAGACGAAATAATGGCAGTCATTCATCCAAGTCTGTTCTCAGTCATAAAACGCTTTCCGGATCATAGAGATGCTATGCGAGCGATGTACATGGCAAATGAATCGTTTCAATCGCTATGTCATAATTACCAGAAATGTGAAGAAGCATTGGAGCACTGGACCCAATCTAAACATGCCGATGCCCCTGAACGACAACGGGAATATGCCGAACTGTTGAAAGATTTGGAATTTGAAATCGTTCAAAGCTTGGGAGAGGGGTTTTGAAACGATATAGCTATCGTTTCTGTAATAGAGATTTAAGGTGTCGGGTTTCAGGGTTCTAAGGTTCTAAGTTCTGGGTTCCAAGGTTAAAAGATTGAAATCCAGTTAAACCCTGAACCGGGAACTTGTAACGGGGAACCTACAATAGTTACCAAACACGATGAACCATTCAGGATAAAAACAGACCGATTTAATGGCCACAGACCTTTACCATAATATATTAGCGAGGAGATAGCCAATGAAAGCATCTGATCTTTTTATTAAATGCCTGGAGGCGGAGGGCGTCGATACGATTTTCGGCATCCCCGGTGAGGAAAATGCTGACTTTATGATCTCTCTGCTCGACTCTTCGATTGAATTTGTCATTTGCCGGCATGAACAGGCTGCGGCGTTCATGGCTGACATGTACGGCCGTATGACCGGCAAGCCCGGCGTGTGCCTGGCCACCCTCGGGCCTGGAGCCACCAACCTGACTACCGGACTGGGCCAGGCTGATATGGATTGTTCGCCGGTGGTGGGCATCATCGGTCAGGCCGGCACCTACCGCCTGCACAAAGAGTCGCATCAGAACATGGATGCGGTCTCCATGTTTAAACCTTTGACCAAATGGGCCACTACCGTGATGGCGCCGGACAACATACCGGAAATTGTGCGCAAAGCCTTTAAGGTGGCCACCAGCGAAAAACCCGGTGTAACGGTCATTGAGTTGCCGGAGGATATTGCCAAAGGTAGCAGCGATTTGGAGCCGATCCGTGGCAAAGCTGAGGTCGAAAAAGCGGCCGTGGACCTTTTCCGGGTTGCAGAGGCTCTCAAGCTGATTGCGGAAAGCAAATTTCCGGTGGCGCTTGTGGGACTGGGATGTGTGCGGGCCCGGGCCCGCACGGAAGTGGAAGCCTTTCTGGACAAATCCGGCATCTACGGGGCTGAAACATTTATGGGCAAAGGGGCCCTATCCATTAAAAACGACCATGCGTTTGCCACCGTGGGTCTGGGGGCGCGTGATCTGGCTCTGGAAGGGTTTGAAAAGGCGGATCTGGTGATTACGCTGGGCTACGATATGGTGGAATGGCATCCGGATCGCTGGAATGTGGGTGAGCCCAAAAAGATTATCCACATCGATACCCAGCCGGCGGAGGTCGATAAGCTATACAACGTCGATGTAGAGATCATCGGCGATATCCGGGCCGCCCTGAGTGCCATGACGGCTGGATTGGCCGCCGACCACACGGCCCGCACCGACAGTTATAAGGAAACGATGAGCGGAGTTCGTCAAACCATGAAGGCCGAATTGGCAGAGCACAATGATGATGACGGATTCCCCATGAAGCCACAACGCATTCTGAGTGATCTGCGATCCGTCATGGGGGCTGACGATATTCTGATCAGCGATGTGGGTGCCCATAAAATGTGGGTTGCGCGCCAGTACCCGGCTTATGAACCGGCCACTTGTGTCATCTCCAATGGCTTTTGCAGCATGGCCGGCTCCGTGCCGGGTGCTATGGCAGCCAAACGCGTTTATCCGGACCGCAACATTGTAGCCCTGTGCGGCGACGGCGGATTTATGATGAACGTGCAGGATATGATTACGGCCGTACGCTACGATATGCCGATCACGGTCTTGCTATGGGTCGACAACCAGTATGGCCTGATTAAATGGAAACAGGAGGCCGCCTTCGGCAAATATTCGAATATTAAGTTGGTAAATCCCGATTTTGTCAAACTGGCCGACGCTTTTGGTTGGCAGTCCATTGCGGTGGGAGCCGCCAATGAACTGGTGCCGGCCTTGAACAATGCTTTTAATGAAAAATCCAAACCCACCCTGGTAATCGTGCCGGTGGATTATGAAGAAAATATGAAACTAACCAAACGTCTAGGGGAAATCATTGCCCATTAGCAACCCCTCACGGTTAATGCAGGAGGAAAGACCATGGAAAAACCCAAACATCGTGCCGTAATGTTTTCAGCGGAGACCCGAATCCGTCTGGTGCCGATGCAGGTCAGCATCGTGCTCAGTATCCTGTTTATAGTCCTTGGATTCGTGTACAGTTTTCATTTCTGGTGGCCGTTGATCTTATTTCTACCTTTGGCCCTGTTGGGCTTATACGATTACTCCCAGGCCCATCACAGCCTGCTGCGCAACTATCCCATTTTGGGACGCATGCGGTTTTTCTTGGAAGCATTGGGACCACCGATTCACCAGTACTTCATCGAAAGCAACCAGGACGGCGCCCCCTTCAACCGGGACTGGCGTTCGCTTATGTACCAGCGAGCCAAGGGTATCGAGGCCAAGAAGCCTTTCGGCACCGAAATGGACGTGTATGCACCCAATTATGAATGGCTCAACCATTCCCTAACCCCGCGGCCGATAGCCGAAGAGGAGCCGCGGGTGACCATTGGCGGACCCCAGTGTAAAAAGCCCTACTCGGCATCGGTATTCAACATTTCGGCTATGAGTTTTGGATCCCTGGGGCCTAATGCCGTCATGGCGCTGAACACCGGTGCTAAAATGGGCAATTTCTCCCACTGCACCGGCGAGGGTGGTATCAGTAAATACCACCGTCAGCCCGGCGGGGATCTCAACTGGCAGATCGGTAGTGGCTATTTCGGCTGCCGCAAGGACGACGGCAGTTTTGATCCCGACCTGTTTGCCGAACAGACTCAGTCTGACCAGGTCAAAATGATCGAAATCAAGCTCTCCCAGGGCGCCAAGCCGGGCCACGGCGGCATTCTGCCCGGTCCCAAGGTTACACCCGAGATTGCCGAGGCGCGCAAAGTCAAGGTGGGCACGACCTGCGAATCACCAGCTTTTCATAAAGAGTTTTCGACACCTATTGGCCTGCTGGAGTTTGTGGCCCGACTGCGCGAGCTTTCCGGGGGCAAACCTATCGGGTTTAAACTGTGCGTCGGTCATCCCTGGGAATTCATGGCGATCTGTAAAGCCATGCTGAAAACCGACATCACCCCCGATTTTATTGTGGTGGACGGCGGCGAAGGCGGCACCGGCGCCGCTCCTTTGGAGCTGTCAGACCGCATGGGCACCCCGTTGCGCGAGGGTCTGGTATTCGTTCAAAACGCTCTGGTGGGTGCGGGGGTTAGGGACAAAATCCGTGTCGGCGTCAGCGGCAAAATGGTCTCGCCGGGACTGATCGCGGCCGGCATGGCCATCGGGGCCGATTATGCCAACTCCGCCCGTGGGTTTTTGTTTGCTTTGGGCTGCTTGCAAACCCAGCGCTGTCACTCCAACGAATGCCCGGTGGGCATCACTACCACAGATCCCAAGATGCAAAAGGCCCTGGTGGTGGAAGACAAGGCTAAACGGGTCAATCAGTACCATAAAGGTACCATCAGTGTTCTCAAGGAGATCGTGGCCGCTGCCGGTCTGAGACATCCGTCTGAGCTCCAACCGGAATACATCATGATGCGTACCGGGCCCACCGAGGTCAAGAGCCTGGCGGCCGTTTATGATTTTCTCAAACCGGGTGAGCTAGTCGCTGGTTCGGATCATCCCATTTTTACCCAATATTGGGAGCGGGCCACTGCCGAAAGCTTTCACTCCAGTGACTATAAGGCATAATATTAGATCACAAATCCATCAATAATGGAGGAAACCCATGCTGAACCTAAAAGATAAAAAATTGTTTCGCCAACAATGCTATATCGACGGCAAGTGGCTGGATGCCGACAGCGGCGAAAGCATCGATGTGACCAATCCCGCCACCGGGGAAGTGATCGGCACAGTTCCTAAAATGGGTGCCGACGAAACCCGGCGGGCCATCGAAGCCGCCGAGAAAGCCTTTTTGTCCTGGCGCAAGACCACAGCCTACGAAAAATCACAGGTGCTGCGTCGCTGGTTTGATCTGATGATGGCGCATAAAGAGGATTTGTCGATCATCATGACCGCCGAACAGGGCAAGCCCATCAACGAGTCCCGGGGCGAAATCAACTATGCCGCTTCTTACATCGAGTGGTTCGCGGAGGAGGCCCGGCGGGTATACGGTGATACGGTTCCGGCCCATTCAAACGACAAACGCATCATTCTTATCAAGCAACCGGTGGGGGTTACGGCGGCGGTGACGCCCTGGAATTTTCCGGCGGCCATGATCACGCGCAAAGCCGCACCGGCGCTGGCGGCCGGCTGCACCCAGGTGATCAAGCCGGCCACGGCTACTCCTTTTTCGGCACTGGCCATGGCTGAGCTGGGCGAACGCGCAGGACTGCCGCCGGGAGCCCTGAGTGTGGTCACCGGTTCGGCCCGTGCCATCGGCGGTGAACTGACCGGCAATCCGATTGTGCGCAAGCTGACTTTCACAGGATCCACTGAAATCGGCAAGAAACTTATCGAGCAGTGCGCCGGTACCGTTAAAAAAACGTCCATGGAACTGGGCGGTAATGCGCCATTTATCGTATTTGAGGATGCGGATCTGGATGCCGCGGTGGAGGGTGCCATAGAATCCAAGTTCCGCAACACCGGACAGACTTGTGTCTGCACCAACCGACTGCTGGTACAAGAGGGGGTCTACGACGCCTTTGCTGAAAAACTGGTGGCGGCCGTCGGCAAAATGAAAGTGGGCAACGGCATGGATGAAGACACCGAGCAGGGCCCCTTGGTTGACGTCGGCGCCATGGAGACCGTGGAAGAGCTTGTCCAGGATGCCATCGATAAGGGTGGCAAGGTGCTGCTGGGCGGCAAGCGCCACGAACTGGGTTTCAGTTTTTACGAACCCACAGTTATGACCGATGTTACCACCGACATGCGGGTTGCCAAGGAAGAAACCTTTGGTCCCTTTGCGCCGCTGTTCCGGTTTAAAACCGAAAAAGAAGCCATCCAGATGGCCAACGACACCGAATTCGGGCTGGCATCCTATTTTTATACCCGCGATGTGGGCCGGATCTTCAGGGTCTCTGAAGGGCTCGAGTACGGCATTGTGGGTATCAACGCCGGACTGATTTCATCGGCCGTGGCGCCGTTTGGCGGGGTCAAGGAATCCGGCTTCGGGCGCGAGGGCTCCAAATACGGTATGGAAGATTATATGGAGATTAAATACCTGTGTATGGGCGGCATCAAGGATACCGCCTGATCGGATGGTAATTATTAATCATACTCCTGGCTCTCTGGGCCAGATCGAAGATAATCGGCTCTGCTTGCATTAGGCTTAAGGAGTGATGGAGAATCGGAGTACTGGAGTGATGATCTGGTGCCCGTAAAATCTGTGCATCAGTGAATTTGAATGGTTTTTTCCAAGGTTATAGAAGATCGGTGTTGGGTTTCCGTTTTTCCAATTCCAACACGCCAATAGTAAGTCGAACAGGGCAGAGTAGTAAGTCGAACAGAGCTGAGTCATGGTGGGATGCCCCTTACAAGGGCCAAACCTACAGACTGTCTTTTTGGCCCGAATGCTTCATCTAACTGAAGAGGGAGGTTCGTCATGGAAGTCAAGCCCCTACGTGTATTGATTATGCTGGTGTTTCTGGCAATCATTTGGTTCATACCGCCACCCTGGGGTATCACCGTGCAGGCCTGGCACCTGTTTTCCATCTTTATTACCTGTATCTTGGCCGTGGTGATCGGTGCCAACCCGATTCTGACCACCGCCATTATCGCGGCGGTTGTGGCCATCTTTTTGGGCGTGCTGGATCCGGTCAAGGCCTATTCGGGCTTTGGCAAAGGCTTTATCCTGCTGATCGTAGTGGCCTTTCTGGTGGCCAACGGTGTGATCAAGTCCGGACTGGGCAACCGCATCGCCTATATGCTGGTGAGCAAGTTCGGTAAATCCACCCTGCGGTTGGGCTACTGCATGGTGCTGACCGATGCGGTCATTGCCCCGGCTTTTCCCAGCAACACCGCGCGCTCCGGGGTACTGTATCCCATTACCCTGGCGCTGGCGCGGGGCAGCGGTTCCAAAGTGGAGGATGGTACCCAGAAAAAGATGGGCAGCTATCTGATGATGAACTGCATTGCCGGGCTGACCCTTTCTTCGAGCTTGTGGTTTACCGGCATGGCGGCTAACCCCGTGGGCGCCAAGATGGCAGCCGATGCCGGCGTACAGGGCATTAATTTTGGCTCCTGGTTTCTGGCGGCCAGTGTTCCGGTGCTCGCCTCCCTGATTATCGTGCCTTTTTTGCTGTACAAACTGTTTGCCCCCGAGGTCAAGCAAACCCCGGAAGCACCCAAGGCGGCAGCCGAAGAACTGCAAAAGATGGGTCCCATGTCCCGGGACGAGTGGATCACCGGCATCACCTTTGTGGCCATGGTCATTCTTTGGGCCCTGTCGGGCACGCTGGGAATTGATAAGACCGCGGTGGCCTTTGGGGGTTTGGCGGTGTTGATGGTGGCCGGCATCTTTACCCTGGAAGATCTGAAAAGCCAGGGCGATGCGCTGGGCACCTTTATCTGGTTTTCGATTCTATACACCATGAGCAGCCAGTTAAACGAGATGGGCTTTATGACCGCGGTGGGCAACCAGCTGTCGGCCGATCTGGAGGGTTTGAGCTGGCCGGTGGTGTATGTGGCCATCGTGGTGTTGTATGTGGTGCTGCATTACGTGTTTGTGAGCCAGACCGCTCAGATGCTGGCGCTTTACAGTGTCTTTTTGGGCGTGGCAATCAATTCCGGGGTACCGCCCATACTGATTGCGCTGATGCTGCTGTTTGCCACCAACTTTTTTGCGGCGATCACGCCCCAGGGCTCCAGCGCCAATGTGTTGTGTGCCGGCAGCGGTTATCTGGCCCAGGGCGACATGTACCGCATGGGCGGCATCATTACCCTGACCAACCTGCTGATCTTTCTGGTCATCGGTACGCCCTGGATCTTGCTGGTGACCTAAAACGAATTTAGCCAAATAAGGAAATGAAACATGTTTAGAATTCGCAAAGGACTGGATCTGCCGATTTCCGGCGTACCGGCCCAGGAGATCGATGCCGGGCCCGCTGTGAGCAAGGTTGCTCTGGTGGGCGACGATTATGTCGGCATGAAGCCCAAGATGGCGGTCCAGGTGGGCGATACCGTCAAGCTGGGCCAGGTGCTGTTTGAAGATAAAAAAACACCGGGGGTGCAGTATACATCCCCGGGCTGTGGGAAAGTGGTGGCCGTCAACCGTGGGGCCAAGCGTAAGTTTGAATCTATGGTCATTGAACTGGCCGGCGAGGAGGAAGAAACCTTTCCATCATTTAACGCTTCCGAGCTGGATAATCTGGAGCGCGCCAAGGTGCAAGAAGTGCTCATTCAATCCGGCATGTGGACGGTGTTGCGCACCCGGCCTTACAGCAAGGTCCCGACACCGGATAGTGCGCCCCATTCCATTTTTGTTACCGCCATGGATACCAATCCCCTGGCAGCCGATCCGGTGCCCATCATCAAAGAACAGACCGAGGATTTTGGCCACGGCCTGCAAATTCTTGCCCGGCTGACTGACGGTCCGGTGTATGTCTGTAAACGCCCCGGTGCCGATATTCCCGGCGAGGGGATTGCCAAGGTTACGATGCAGGAATTTTCCGGGCCTCATCCGGCCGGATTGGCGGGTACCCATATTCATTTTCTGGATCCGGTCAGTGATCAAAAGATGGTGTGGAGCATCAACTATCAGGATGTCATTGCGGTGGGACGGCTGTTTACCACCGGCCGACTGTATCTGGAGCGGGTCATTTCCCTGGCAGGGCCAACGGTGCAGAATCCGCGGTTGATCCGCACCCGTGTGGGTGCCGCCATCGATGATCTGGTGGCTGGCGAGTTGATCCGCGACAACGTACGGCTCATATCCGGTTCCGTGCTTGGGGGTCGCAATGCCAGCGGCGGCTATGCTTTTTTGGGACGCCCCCATTTACAGGTGACGGCCGTTGACGAAGGTCGTGAACGCGAATTTTTAGGCTGGGCTTTGGCCGGTTTCAATCGCTTTTCCATCAAGCCGTTGTATGCCTCCGCCATATTTGGCCGGGGCCGTAGGATTGATTTTTCCAGTTCCGCTGAAGGCAGCCCGCGCGCCATGGTGCCCGTTGAATCATACGAAAAGGTGATGCCGCTGGATATCGATCCACCCTATTTTCTGCGGGCCCTGATTGTGGGTGATAGTGAAAAAGCCCAGGAATTAGGTTGCTTGGAGCTCGATGAGGAAGATTTGGCATTGTGCGCCTTCGTTTGCCCGGGCAAATATAACTATGGACCGCTGTTGCGAAACGTTTTAACTCATATCGAAAAAGAAGGATAAGGCTAACCATGAAGTCACTCAGACAGTTTATGGACAAAATACGGCCGGCCTTTGAAGAGGGGGGCAAGCTGGAGCGACTATATCCCCTTTTTGAAGCCACCGACACGTTTCTATACTCCACCGACGAAGTTACCACCGTCGAGCCGCATGTGCGCGATTCCATGGATTTGAAACGCATCATGACCCTGGTGGTCTACGCGCTGATGCCGTGCGTATTTATGGCCATGTGGAACACCGGTTACCAGGCCAATTTGGCGATGCAGTCCATGAATTTAACCGCAGCACCCGGTTGGCGCGGCGCCGTGCTGACTGCCCTGGTGGGATATGATCCCAACAGTTTTGTGGCCAATATTATCCACGGGGCCCTCTATTTCATCCCTGTCTATTTCGTGAGCGTGGCGGTGGGCGGATTCTGGGAAGTCTTGTTTGGTATCGTCCGCAAAGAAGATGTCAATGAGGGTCTACTGGTCAGCAGCCTGATTTTTCCCTTGTCGCTGCCGCCCACAATTCCCTTGTGGCAAGTGGCCTTGGGAATCACCTTCGGTATTGTGGTTGCCAAGGAGATTTTTGGCGGCACCGGCCGCAACTTTGTCAATCCCGCCCTGGCCGGCCGGGCTTTTCTCTATTTTGCCTATCCGGCCCAGAACAGCGGTGATGCGGTCTGGGTGGTGGCTGATGGCTTTAGCGGGGCCACGCCGCTGACGGCGCTGGCCACTACGAATATGAGCACCGGCATGGACGCCATCAATGTGAGCTGGACCACCGCCTTTTTGGGCATCGAGCCGGGGTCATTAGGAGAGACCTCCGCCTTGGCCTGCCTGATCGGCGCTATCATCATCGCCTACACCGGTGTCGGATCGTGGCGCATCATGCTGTCCATGCTGATCGGCGGCATGGGGTTTTCCGCTCTACTGTGGGCGATCGGCAGTGATACGAATCCGATGTTTTTGATGCCGCCATGGTGGCACCTGGTGGTCGGCAGCTTTGCTTTTGGTTTGGTTTTCTGTATCACCGATCCGGTCTCGGCAACGCTGACGCAAACCGGTAAATACTTTTATGGCGCTATTGCAGGCATTTTAACCATTCTTATACGCGTTATCAACCCTGCATACCCCGAAGGGGTCATGGTAGCCATTCTGCTGGCCAATGTATTTGCGCCGGTGATTGACTACTTCGTGCTGCAGGCCAATATCAAAAGAAGGAAGATCCGAAATGGCACGTGAATCTGTTAGCAAAACGTTTATTGTGGCAATCATTTTGGCTGGTTTGTGTTCGCTCATGGTTTCGGGCGCAGCGATTGGATTGCGCTCGAAGCAGGAGGCCAACAAGATCCGGGATCGCAAAAAAAATATCCTGATGGTCGCCGGGCTTTACGATGCCAAAGCTTCGGTGGAAGAAGCCTTTCAACAGATCGAGCCCCGTGTCGTCGATCTGGCCAGCGGCGAATATGTTGGTAAAGATCAATTTGATCCGGAAACATTTGATCAAAGAGCGGCTGCCAAGGACCCTAAGTTAAGTATCACGATACCAGCGGAAAAGGATCTGGCGGGCATTGGGCGCCGGGAAAAGTATTCCCTGGTGTATCTCGTGAAAAAGGACGACAAGCTGGATCAGGTCATTTTGCCCGTCGACGGTAAAGGCCTGTGGTCGACCCTGTATGGATTTCTGGCCATTGATGGCGATTTAAATACGGTGCGGGGCATTACGTTCTACGAGCATGCTGAAACCCCGGGGCTTGGTGGCGAAATCGACAATCCCACCTGGAAGGCGCTATGGGCGGATAAGAAGATATACGACGATCAGGGTAGCGTACAATTGCATGTCGTTAAGGGCGCGGCCGACAAAAATAGCCCCCATCAGATTGACGGGCTTTCGGGTGCTACCCTGACCGCCAACGGTGTTACCAATATCGTGAAATACTGGTTGGGTGACGACGGTTTTAAAAAAATGCTGGAACGTCTGAAAGCCGGAGGAGCATAAAATGGCTGAATTGAAAATAAAAGAACTGTTGTGGGAACCGATTATTAATCGTAATCCGGTCACCTTAGGGGTACTGGGTATCTGCTCAGCCCTGGCGGTAACCGGCAAAATGCAGACAGCGCTTGTGATGACGATTTGCGTCACCGTTGTGGTAGCATGCTCCAGTTTCGCCATTAGTCTGATTCGAAACCAGATACCGAGCAGTGTGCGTATCGGGGTTCAAATCACAATCATTGCGACCATGGTCATCGTAGTGGCCCAGTTCCTGGAGGCGTTTCTGTTTGATGTCAGCAAGCAGCTGTCGGTGTATGTGGGCCTGATCATTACCAATTGCATTGTCATGGGTCGCGCGGAAGCCTTTGCCATGAAGAATAGCCCAGGGGCAAGCCTATTGGATGGAATTGGAAACGGTCTTGGATACGGCCTGGTATTAATGGTTGTGGCGTTTTTTCGGGAACTGTTTGGGTCGGGCACCATTTTTGGCTTTGAAGTCTTGAAGTCGGTTACCCAGGGCGGTTGGTATGTCAATAACGGCCTGATGGTGTTGCCGCCGAGTGCATTTTTTCTGATTACATTTTTGATTTGGGCCATCCGAACCTGGAAGCCCGAGCAAAACGAAGAGGACTAGTCCCATGGAACATTATCTGAGCCTTTTTATAAAATCGGTTTTTATCGAAAACATGGCCCTGGCGTTTTTTCTGGGGATGTGCACGTTTTTGGCTGTATCCAAAAGCGTCAAGACCGCCATTGGATTGGGCGTGGCCGTGATCCTGATTGAAACGATTACAGTGCCGGTCAACAATATTCTTTTTCAGCTTCTGCTGAAGTCAGGCGCCTTATCCTGGGCCGGACTGGCGCACCTGGATTTAAGTTTTCTGGGCTTGTTGACCTATATCGGTGTGATTGCAGCCATGGTGCAGATTCTGGAGATGGTGCTGGATCGCTTTTTACCCGCACTGTACAATGCCCTGGGGATTTTTCTGCCCTTGATCACCGTCAACTGTGCAATCCTGGGCGGCTCACTGTTTATGGTTGAGCGGGATTACAATTTTGCCGAAAGTGTCGTTTACGGCCTGGGCTCAGGTACCGGTTGGGCACTGGCGCTGGTCTGCTTGGCTGGTATCCGCGAAAAGCTCTCATATGGCAACCCGCCGGCCGGTGTGCGGGGATTGGGGTCCACGTTCGCCATTGCCGGCCTGATGGCCATGGCCTTTATGGCGTTTTCGGGTATTAAGCTGTGATTGGTTCAGAGGTTCAAAGTTCAAGGTTAAAAGGTTCTTTGGTTCTGAGGTTTAGAGGTTGAACACTGAACCCAGAACCCGGAACCTAGAACCCATTAATCCGGACCGCAGCGTTAAAGGGATTACAGAAAATATATCAGTAGACTTTACAAGATGCGAAATTATTAAACATACGGAGATCCGGTTATGAGTGAGCTATTTATTGCCGTGGGTTTGTTTACCCTCATCGTCTTGATGTTGGTCACAGTAATTATGTTCTCAAAGGCAAAGCTGTTGCCCAGCGGTGATGTCAAGATGACGATCAACAAAGAAAAGGAGCTCGTTACCCAACCCGGCGGCAAACTGCTGGGAAGCCTGGCCGACCAGGGTATATTTGTTCCGTCGGCCTGTGGCGGCGGCGGTACCTGCGGTCAGTGCCTGGTAAAGGTGCATGAAGGTGGCGGGGACATACTACCGACCGAACTGGCCCACATTACCAAACGGGAGGCCCGTGATGGCGATCGGCTGGCCTGCCAGGTGGCGGTCAAGCAGGACATGGTTGTGGAAGTGCCCCCGGAGGTGTTTGAGACCAAAAAATGGGTCTGCAAGGTGCGATCCAATGACAGTGTGGCCGATTTTATCAAAGAACTTATTTTGGAGTTACCCGAGGGGGAAGATGTTGATTTTAAAGCGGGTGGTTATATCCAAATCGACGTCCCGCCCCATGAACTCAGTTATAAAGAATTCGATATTCCGGAACAGTTTCGGCCCGAGTGGGACAAGCGCAATTTGTGGGAGTTGACCTCCAAGATCACCGAACCGATAACACGGGCCTATTCCATGGCCAGCTGGCCGGGGGAAAAAGGCATTATCATGCTCAACGTCCGCGTGGCGTTGCCGCCCGGTCCAGGAATACCCACGGGCATCGCCTCATCCTATATCTTTAACCTGAAACCAGGTGATGAGGTCGATATTTCCGGACCTTACGGGGAATTTTTCATCCATGAAACCGATGCCGAGATGGTTTACATCGGCCGCGGTGCGGGCATGGCACCGTTGCGCAGTCATATTTTTGAACTGCTCAAAGGCCGGGATAGCAAACGCAGAATATCATACTATTACAATGCCCGCAATCTGGGCGAATGCTTCTATCTGGATGAATTTGCGCAACTGGCTGAAGAGCATGAGAATTTTACATTTCATCTGGCCCTGTCGCGCCCGGCCCCCGATGACAACTGGACCGGACTCACCGGCTATGTCCATCAGGTGCTGCATGATAGTTATTTGGCGGATCATCCAGCCCCGGAAGATATTGAATACTACATGTGCGGGCCCCCAGTAATGAGTCAATCAATCATGCATATGCTCGATAATCTGGGTGTTGAACGCGAAAATATCAATTTTGACGATTTTGGCACCTAGATGATGTACTCACTGCAGTGACGCGCAGAGCGCCGGTGGATTAGGTTTCAGGTGTCAGTAATGAGTTAAGAGGTCCAAGGTTCAAAGGTTAAGAGGTTAAAAGGTTTTTTGGTTCTGGGGTTCAGAGGTTGAAACCTGAACCCTCAATTTAGAACCCTGAACCCAGAATACAGAACCCGAAACCAGCCAACCTGAACGATTGAACCAAATAAGTTACCGTTTACGTCGAATTTCAAATGAAAGGGACGTATGTTGCTTGAGTTAATCATTACATTTGCTGTTATGCTGTTTACCGCTTTTAGCGTAACATTCGGCATCCTTATAGGAAGACGCACACCGGGGCACACCTGTCACAGTGCTCATGGTGAAGCTCAAGACGATCGTGAAGAGATATTTGCGACCTGTGGCGCGTGCCGCAAAAGCGGTAATTAGGTTTCAAGTCCGAGGTTTCAGATGTCAGTGTTCAGGTGCCAGGTTGCGGGTTTCAGTTATCATAGGTTTAAAGGTTCGGGGTTCTGGGTTAAATGTTGGAATGGGACCGATTCGGTTAACCTGGAACCGGGAACCTTGAACGGGGAACCCAGGGTCTGACACCCGACACCTGAAACCAGATTATCATAGATTTTTCAACCCTGTCTGGGAGCGGCTATCGCCACATAATAATGGAGAAGAACAATGGTAGATAAACAAAAAGGTGAACAAAATCCCGCTAAAAAGCTTCACGCAATTACCACCGGATCGCAGGAAATGATGGCCAAGGTGCCACGCATCAAAGATGTCATGACGGAAGATCCGGTCACATTTCGCCTGGGCATGACGGTTCATGATGCGGCCAAAAGGTTGTTGCAAAAGAGCATTGTGGCCGCCCCGGTGGTGGATGCGGACGATAACTTTGTGGGCATGTTTTCACAACAGGGGTGTATGGTTGGTTTAGTAGACGGCGTTTATGACGAAGTGCCCCAGCCGATTTTTGTGGACGATTATCTGGAGCCGGTAGCGCATACCCTCACGATCGCTGAAAATGAGCCCATTATGAACGCTGTGTCTAAATTTGCCAGCCAGAACCAAATAATTCTCAGCCTGCCGGTATTGCGCGAGGGAAAAGTGGTTGGCATCATCGCTCGCCAAGACATTATTCGCACATTCTTTGAAATGACGGCCAGATTCCCCGAGGCCAGAGCGGCGATTTTGTATATCAGCGGCTTAGAAAAAGAGCAGCAGGATTTTGAAAAGCTCAGATAAAGATAACTGAATTTACCTAACGATCTTCATTTGGACTTTTTACGACTGTTGTTATGTAGACATTGAGCACTTAACGACGCCACAGATGTGGCATTTTAATTTAAAAAGCTGATAAAATTTGAAGCTTTATTCAATGGATGCGATTTTTTTGCGCCATTCCCAAAAAACAACGTTAAACCCCATTAGTATCAAGCAACCAAATTAAACTTAGGGAGATTGTTATGCAAATCCTGCATGCCCCAGAGTCTTACAAGCGGCGCCACTGGCCCAAGCTATTGGGATTGCTGTTCTTTGTAATGTCAACCATCGGCTTGCTACAAAGCTGTGCGGTGGGACCAGATTATATATCGCCGGAATATGAGGTTCCGGATATCTGGCAAGTCAAATTAGCCGACGGTTTGACTGCCGGAGAAGCGCCTCTGGCCACCTGGTGGCAGACCCTCAACGATCCGATTCTGAACAGTTTGATGGAACGGGCCGCAGTCGGCAACCTGGATTTGAAGGAGGCCTACGGGCGCATCAAGGAAGCTCGTTCCATCCGTGGCATCGCCAGCGGTGAGCGTTGGCCGGACGTCAATGCCGACGGTCAAGTGACCCGTAAACGCAATAGCGAAGACTTTTTCACGGTGGGAACGGACAAAGACAAGAACCCGGACAGCGCGTCGGATACCATACGCGGTGGTAACTTCAACGCTAACTGGGAAATCGATCTCTGGGGCCGCGTTTCGCGCACGATTGCTTCGGCGGATGCCAATTTCCAGGCCTCAATTGAAGACTACCGTGATGTATTGGTAATCCTCTACGCCGAGATTGCCGCCAATTACGTGGAGTTGCGCACTCTGCAGGAACGCATCAGAGTCACCGCGTTCAACGTTGAGACCCAGCGGGGTACCTTGGGAATCACCCGGGCGCGCTTTAAGGCCGAAATTACCTCCGAGCTAGATGTGCGCCAGGCCGAGCTCAACTTGGCGCGCACCGAAAGCCGGATCCCGGCACTGCGGCAAAAGGCCGCCCAGTCCATCCATCGGTTAGGGGTATTGATCGGGGGGTTTCCAGGCGAGCTTTACGCCGAGCTCACGCCGCCACGACCGATTCCGCAACCACCACCTAAAGTGCTGATGGGCGTGCCGGCTGAGGCTATGCGTCAACGTCCGGACGTGCGGGCGGCTGAGCGGCGCCTGGCCGCTCAAACCGAGCGCATCGGGATTGCCACGGCCGATCTCTACCCAACTTTCTTTTTGCTGGGCGACTTCGGTTATCTGGGGATCCGGAACGATCTGCTTGACGGCAGCCGCAAGTCGTATTCCTACGGGCCCAGCTTGCGTTGGAACATTTTTGACGGCGGGCGGGTGCGCAACCGGATCAATGCCGAGGACGCGCGTACCGAACAGGCCCTGGCAAACTATGAAAACACTATTCTGGAAGCCCTGGAAGACGTTGAAAACGCCGCGGTGGCTTTCACCGAGGAACAACAGCGTCGCGAAATGTTGCGCCGATCAGTAGTAGCGGCGGAAAAATCGGTGGAACTGGTCAGTGTGCAATACAAAACGGGTTTGACCGACTTTCAAAACGTGCTCGACATGGAGCGTTCGCTGGCGGAGCAGGCGGACCGTTACGTTGAGAGTGTGGGACTGGTAACTAAGGACCTGATTCAGATATACCGGGCCTTGGGTGGGGGCTGGGATCCGGATCCACCAAAGCTGGAAGCCGAAATCCAGGATGCCATGCATGGCGAACCCATTCTTTAATTTTCAACTAATTAACGGAAAAAGTATAGATACTGATACAGAAAGACGTCATCTTGATTTTTTAATCCGTATACAATTGAAACGCGATTTTCATTTATTATTAGCAAAGGTAGGTAACCCATGAAGCGCTTGTTCACATTTTTGTTTGTGCTGCTCTCAGCCTGTATGCTCCTGCTGGGATGCAAAGAAAAAACCAAACCGGAAATCATTCGCCCGGTAAAAGCGATCAAGCTGCAAGTAGCTGCCGGCCTTGGGGGTAATAAATATCCCGGACGCGCCGAGGCCACCACCGAACTGAACCTGGGCTTCGAAGTGCAAGGTACTATTTTAGAGCGCCCAGTCAATAAGGGCGACAGCGTCAAAAAAGGACAACTTCTGGCCCGGCTGGACCCGCGCGATTTTCAAAACGAAATTAGAGCTGCCGTAGCCGAGCGTGACCGCAATAAAGCCTTTCGCGACCGCATTGCTGAAGCGCTTAAATCCAATGCGGTGTCCCGGCAGTCACTGGACGATGCCGAAGCGCGACTGGAACAATCCCGCGCGGCCGTGCGGATCAAACGCAAGGCCTTGGAAGACGCGCACATAAACGCACCTTTTGATGGCTCAGTTTCCTGGACATACAAAGAGGCGGGACAACGCGTGCAGGCCAAGGAAAACGTTTTACGCTTGCTGGATATTTCCAAGATCGAATTTACTGTGGATGTGCCTGAAACATTGATTGCTAACGCTTATAACGTTAAGGATGTTACGATCACCTTCGATGCCTTTCCGGATCGTAAGATTTCAGCGCGTGTCAAGGAGATTGGCACCGAGGCCTCGGCCGGTACCCGCACTTTTCCGGTGACCCTGATTTTTGATCAACTCGAAGACATTACCATCCTGCCGGGAATGGCCGGGATTGCCACCGGCGATCCTTCCGGCGGCGAGGCTAAGGATGCCGAACCGGAATTCCTATTGCCGCTGACCGCTTTTTTTACCGCCGACGGCCAGACCCACAAAGTTTGGGTGATTGAAGAGGCGACCATGACCGTTAAGGCCCACGAGGTAACCCGGGGCAAGTTGACGGCCCGGGGGCAGTACGCCAAAGGTCTGCAGGAGGGTATGTGGGTGGCCACCGCTGGTGCCAATACTCTGCTTGAAGGTCAGAAAGTCACGATCGCGGAACCGATCCGGCGGAGTGAAAGGCCGATCGAACAATCTCAATAATAAAAATGCTACCATCAGATGATATTACTGTAATTAGCATAACTATCACTTTGAAGAACGAACAAGACTTTCAGTATGGGTTGTCGGATTAACTCTGAAAAAAATGGTTGTCGATAGTCAACCCGAGGGGGATTCATGAGCATTACGGAATACGCCATCAAGAACAAGGCCGTCAGTTATCTATTTATTGCGATTGTGGGCCTTGGCGGCATCGCATCTTACTTCATCCTGGGACAGCTCGAGGACCCGGTCTTTACGATCAAAAAGGCCATTGTGGTTACCCACTACCCGGGCGCCAGTGCCTACGAGGTGGAACTGGAGGTGACCGACGTCCTCGAAAAGGCCATCAAGGAGATCCCCGACGTAGAGCACCTCTATTCCTTTTCACGGCCGGGGGTGTCTATCATCAAGGTCGACATCGAGCAGTATATCTGGATGGATACACTGCCCCAGATCTGGGACGAGATGCGCAAGAAAATCCGCGATGTTACCCCCCAGTTGCCCCCCGGGGCCGATAAGCCGGACGTTTCAGACGATTTCAACTTTGTCTATGGCTTTGTCCTGGCCGTTACCGGTGACGGTTTCAGTTACGCTGAACTGGAGGACTGGGCTGATGACCTGAAAAGGGAACTGGATTTGGTGGAGGGCGTTTCGCGGGTGGAGCTGTGGGGCGTGCAGGACAAGGTCATCTATCTGGATGCCTCTGAACAGCAAATGGCGGAAAGAGGACTGAGCGCGGAAAATTTCATCGACACCCTGGGCCGGCAAAACATGGTGGTGGATGCGGGCTCCATTGACGTCCAGGATACGCGGCTGCGGGTGGCGCCCACCGGCGAGTTTTTAACCCCGGAGGATATTGGCGAGCTTTTCCTGCACCCCGACCGTCCGGGACAAACCAACCGGGCGCTGGCGCCTGTCATTTCCGACCAGCAGACCTCCCAGACCGCACGGCCTACAGGCGCGGGCGGTGTGCGTCCTGAAGTAGAATTGGTCCGCATCAAGGATATTGCAACCGTTTCAACTGGCTACCTGGAACCGCCCCAGTCACTGATGCGCACCGATGGACGGCCGGCGGTCGGCATACAGATTGCAGCACGTGAGGACGTCAACGTCGTCGACGTGGGCAAGCGACTGGAGCAACGTATCGACGAAATCCTGCCCTACATGCCGGTGGGACTTGAGATCACCAAGGTCACCTGGCAATCGGAGCTGGTCACTGAATCCATCGTGAGCTTTTTTACGAATCTGGCCGGCTCGGTGGCCATCGTTTTGATTGTTTTAACGGTACCCATGGGCTGGCGCATGGGGGTCATCATCGGCAGCGGTCTGGTGCTGACCATCCTGGGTACCTTTGTGGGCATGACCATATTTGGTTATCCCTTTCAACGCATGAGCCTGGGCGCGCTGATCATCGCCATGGGGATGATGGTGGACAACTCGATTGTGGTGGCCGACGGCATCCAGGTTAAAATCAACAGTGGCATGGACCGGGTCAAGGCCGCCATCGAAGCGGCCACTAATCCCTCCATGGCGTTACTGGGCGCCACCATCATCGCGGTAATGGCCTTTTACCCAATTTTTGCCTCCCGAGCGGATGCTGGTGAGTACTGCCGCTCGCTGTTCGTGGTGGTGGCCATTTCCCTGTCGCTCAGCTGGCTATTGGCCCTGGTTCAGACGCCGCTGCAATGCCTATCAATGCTGCCGGCGGCCAAGGCCTCTGAGGGCCGCGAGGAAAAAGATCCCTATGATACCAAATTTTTTAACGGCTACAAGGGGCTGCTTGAGTTTGCCATCCGCCAGCGCTGGATCTTCATGGGGATAATGGTAGGTTTGCTGGTGGCCGCCATCTTCTGCTTTGGTTACGTCAAACAGATGTTTTTTCCGTATGCCTCACGCAACCAGATCATGGTGGATTTCTGGTTTGACGAAGGCACGCGCATCCAGACAACTGCCGAACGGGTCCAACCGGCTGAAGAGTGGCTGAAAAACAATGAGCTGGTGACGACGGTGAGTAGTTTTTTCGGCAAGGGGCCGCCGCGCTTGTATTTGCCGGTGGATCCGGAACTGCCTTACTATCAGAACTACGTCGAATTGATCGTCAACACTGAAAGCTATAAGCAGATTGATCAACTGATTGCCGAGTTCGAACCCTGGGTCAAGGAACACTATCCCGATATCACCACGCGGGTGCGCAAATACGGCGTCGGGCCCAGCGATACCTGGAAGTTTGAATGGCAAATCACCGGACCGGCCGAAGCTGATATCGCCGTGTTGCGCGAAATCGGGGAAAAGGGCAAGGCTATTTTAAGAAAAGAACCCCGGGCCAAGGAAATCAAGACATCCCTGATGAACCGCCGGCAGAAAATCGTGCCGGTCTACGATCAGCCTCGGGGGCGCTGGGCCCAGGTCAGCCGTGACGACATTGGTCAAGCCACCAGGCGGGCCTATGACGGTCAACAGGTAGGATTGTATCGTGAAGGTGACGACCTTTATCCCATCCTGCTGCGCTATCCCCCTGAAGAGCGGCATGCATCTGCGGACAACCTTGAGCTTTTGCAGGTCAAACCGCCCCTGTCGGAGCAGACCGTGCCGCTGGCCCAGGTCACCAAGGCAATCCAGACCGAATATGAAGAGCCGTTTATCAACCGTTGGGACCGTCGACGAACCGTCACCATTCAGGCCACGCCGGCATGGTGGTCGACCTACCCCGATTTGAAGAATCATGTGTATGACGAGTTCATGGAGCTCATGGCGACCCTGCCGCCGGGTTACGACATATTCATGGACGGGGAAGACGAGAGTCAACTGGACAATCAGTCGTCGCTCCAACCGGGTATCCTGCCGGCCATGATTATCATGTTGTTCGTCATGGTCGCATTGTACAGCGCTTACCGCCCACCGCTGATTATTATTTGCACCATTCCGTTTGCGGCCATCGGTGTGACCACTGGCCTGCTAGTCAGCGGGCAGCCCTTTGGATTTCTGGCCACGCTGGGGGCCATGAGTCTGTCGGGCATGATGATCAAAAATGCCATTGTGCTGCTGGATACGGTGCAAGAAGAAATTGATGCGGGCAAGACGCGTTATGAGGCCATCGTCCGATCCGGCGTCACCCGCCTGCGACCGGTGTGCCTGGCAGCCGCCACCACCGTGCTGGCACTGCTGACCCTGGCACCCGATGTTTTCTGGGCGGCCATGGCCTATACCATCATGTTCGGACTGACCTTCGGAACGATGCTGACCATGTTCGTGGTGCCGGTACTCTACTGCATCTTTTACAAAGTAAAATCACCGGAAAGGATCTAACCTATCCTGACATAAACAATGAGTTCGTGTATTGACCTCGTCAATAGCTAAGTCAAACAAATCGCGAGGTTCTCACATTATCTAAGATGCTGGGAATTGGTGTAAATGCCGCTTAAGTCGGACCTTGAAAAATCATAAATTGAGCAGCGGCCCGGTCGGCACTGATATGCTAGCCGGGCCGTTTGCATACTGAGGTTAGGAAATTGGGAGACAAGATGACGACCATAAATAAAAAACGATTGACACGTCGACAGTTCCTGGCAGCATCGGCTGCCGGCGCGGTCGGCTTGGGGATGGCATCGGTCGATGGTGGTCAGGCGATAGCACAAGCTTCGGCGGTAAGGTCCAAACAGTCTGAAAAACATGGGAGTAGCCCCTACAACATCCTGTTCATCCTCACCGATCAGGAACGTTACATCAATCCGGCACATTACCCACCCGGCTATGCCCTGCCGGGTCATGAGCGGCTGCAGCGCAAAGGGCTGACGTTTACCAACCACCAGATCAATTCGGCGGTATGCACTTCATCGCGCTCGGTCATCTACACCGGTCAGCATATCCAGCACACCAGGCTGTTCGACAATTTGGATTTTCCATGGTCAAGCGGCCTTGATCCAAAACTCGGAACGCTGGGCGACATGCTGGGCGAAGCCGGCTATTATGCTGCTTACAAGGGCAAGTGGCATTTGTCTGGGGAGTTGGGCACCCACAACGAGATGGCTTTGCCCCAGGAAAAACTGACCCGGGTTATCGAGAGCTATGGCTTTCGGGATTATGTTGGCATTGGTGACGTTATCGGCATGACCCATGGCGGTTATTACAATGACGAATATATCGGCTCACAGTACCGCCGGTGGTTGCGGCTGCACGGGCAACCCATGAGCCGGCAGGGCAAACCCTGGTTTATGGCCATCAATCTTGTTAACCCACATGATGTCATGTTTTATAATACGGATGCCCCCGGGCAACACGTTCAGGATCAGCCCAGGCCTTTGATGGCAATCGCCCGCGAGCCAAAAATCCCGCTCTACGGAAAACAGTGGAAGGTGCAGCTGCCGGCAAGCCGCCACGAACCTTTCGATAAGAAAGGGCGACCGCCGGCCCACCGGGAATACCAGTTGGCCCGCGGTGCGCTGGTAGGCAATTTTCCTAACAAGGATGTCCGCTGGCAGCGCCTGCTTAACTACTATTTCAACTGCATTCGCCATGCCGACTTGGTGGTTGAAAATATCCTCGACGAACTGGAGCTGTTGGGTCTTGACAACAACACGATCGTTGTGCTGACCGCAGATCATGGCGAACTCGCCGGTGCCCATGGCACGCATGGGAAAGGCGCTACGGCCTACAAGGAGCAAAACCACGTACCGCTGATTATTGCCCACCCGGGGTACCCTCGTACCCATGGCCAGCAATGCGATGCCGTTACCGCGCATCTCGATCTTGCCCCCACCCTGATCAGTTGGACGGGGGTGGACGCAGGCAAACGTAAAAGCATTACCCGCGAGCTACGCGGTCAGGATCTGACACCACTGATGAAAAAAGGTCCCACGGCCGAAGTCAATGACGTGCGCAGCGGTACGCTCTATTGTTTTAACATGTTTGGTTATCTGGATAGCGATCTGTTAAGAAAGATCCAGGCCTACATTAACGCCGGCGGAGAAAAGGCAAAACTTGTGGATCAAGGCTTCAAGCCTGATTTCAGCAAACGCGGCGCCATTCGCAGTACATTTGACGGACGCTATAAATACACACGCTATTTTTCGCCCAAGCAGCACAATCAGCCGCAAACATTGGAAGAAATATTTGCACTCAATGATGTCGAACTATTCGATCTAAAGACAGATCCGAACGAAGTTCAAAACCTGGCTACCGATCCAAAGAAAAATGGCGATCTGCTGCTGGCGATGAATACCAAAATGAATGCCCTCATCGAAGCCGAGGTGGGCATTCCGGACGACGGTCGCTTTCTGCCGGGTGAAAACGCAAATTGGGCGGCCACAAAGTATGATCCCTAAGTGAATTAGAGGAGCTATTTGAGGCGCGATCTCTACTTTGTTGAGGCTACATCTAAACGGATTGAACCGCCGTATTTGGGCGGGTCAATTTAAATGGCCCCCATCTTGTTTTCGGCCGGAATTACCGTTGAGGGAGGGAGGTTTTTATGAAACAAAAAAAAATGGTTCTTGTAATATTGATTTTAATGGCGTTGACGGTTGCGTTACCAACGTCAGTATTCGCCTCTTATTATCAAGTATCATCATTTGACTGTGGTGGTGCCTCATTTGTACAGGAAAAGGATTCGAAATTGGATGTTAAAAGCAAATGCGGCGAACCGGTTCGAACGGAATCAAACGGGGATGTGTGGATTTACGATTTAGGGCCTAGCGGTTTTGTGTATTATCTAAGATTTGTCAGTGGGATATTGGAGCGCATCGAGCGATACGCACCAGCGGATTAAATCGTTGTCTGCAATTTTCAATCACATCGTTGGGATGTTGCACATGCCGATTGCTCAATCGTAAATTGTAGCGCTCAATAATCCGATGGCCAGGATTCTGCAACTTATAGTCAATTGGGCCGCCCATTGCGGCCATCGCTATTTAACCTGCCAAATGAAAGGACTAGCGGCTTGAAGAAACGATATATAGTCCTTGTTGCGGTCAGCATATTTTGGGCCATTCTTTTAACCGCCGCTATCACCCTGGCATCACGTGTCGATGAATCTACTTTGCGATGCAGCGGCGGCATTGTGGCCGTCGGCGACTTGCAGCGGCATGTGGAAGCTAAGTGCGGACAACCGCTCCGAATTAGCCGTCCTTCAAGAAATGTGTATCGGGATGTATTTCATGTCTGGGTGTATCAATTTGATACCCAGTACATTTACTATCTCAACTTCAATAATGAGCGTTTACAGCGCATCCAGAGTGAGCGCTGTTGGCAAGATAATCCTGATTGCCAGTAGCATATCTAATTAAGCTTTATCATTTGTAATGTTCGCTATGCGCTCACAGCTTGTCTATGACGGCTTCCAAGCATTCGTAATAACAAAATCAATCGTTAAGTTCGGGCGGCGATAAAAAAACCGAATTTTTGTAGAAGCTATATCCGACGAAGCGAATCGACCAACGATCATATTCGAGAGGAGAATATGGACCTTCACGATTTACTTTTTGTCATTCTAATATTTCTGGCCGCGACGGCGGTCTGCGTTACAATTTTTAATCGGTTGGGCCTCGGCTCAATCGTCGGGTTTATCGTTGCCGGGATCCTCATCGGACCGCACACACCCGGACTGGTGGCAGCGACCCGAGTCGATCAGCTCCACCATGTCTCCGAACTTGGCATTGTGTTGTTCATGTTCATCATTGCTCTGGAACTCCCACCGAGGCACCTGTGGCAAATGCGAAAGCAGCTCCTCGGACTTGGCGGCAGCCAGATTGTTTTGTCTACCGTATGTCTGTCGCCGATTCTCGCCTATTTATTTAGCTTGAAGTTTGAAACCGCACTCATTGTTGGACTCGGTCTCGCCCTATCATCGACGGCAGTCATTATGACGATTCTCACAGAGACCGGCCAACTGTCCACCAGGCACGGCCGCAACATTTTCGCCATTCTGATGGCCCAGGATGTCGCCATCATCCCGATCATGGCCCTTATTCCCCTGCTGGCAAGCGCACAATCGGAAGGGCCGGAACTGCCGCTGGTTTTGAAGATACTTACTGTTTTGGTGGCACTCTTGGGTATTTTCGTCCTGGGTCGTCACGTTTTGCCCAAGCTATTGGGCTGGGCCGCCCGAAAAAGGAGCAAGGAGGCCTTTGGCATTCTGCTGTTTCTGTCTGTTCTGGGTGCGGCCTGGGTTGCCGACCTGGCCGGACTTTCCCTGACCCTCGGTGCCTTTATCCTTGGCATGCTGCTGTCCATGTCGGACTATCGGTACCTGATAGAGGAAATCGTTGAGCCTTTCAAATTTATATTGATGGGACTTTTTTTTATAGCGGTGGGCATGTCCATAGATGTTCAGGCACTATTTAAGATATGGAAGCAGGTCCTTTTGCTGGTTGCCGTTGTGATGGCGATTAAAGCGATTGTGCTGGTCGGGCTTTGCCGCATAACGGCCAGCGATTTGGCCACGAGCATCCGTACCGGGTTTATGCTGTCGCAGGCAGGGGAGTTTGCGTTCATTCTGTACAGCGCCGCTGCGAGTGCCGGTCTCATCCAGGGAACGGGATTGACCATCGGTTACCTTGTCATTTCGATTACTATGATTCTGACCCCCGTGATGCAAAAGCTTGGAGAGCGCCTGGCGTTTCGACTTGATCGTGCGGACTCCGTCGAACCAACGCGTCCGGCAGGGGAAATGAATGATCACCTCGTTATCGTCGGTGCCGGCGAAGTCGGCAGGATTGCATCCCTGATGGCGGAGCGTACAGAGATTGCTTACATTGCAATTGACAACAGGGTTGATGTGGTACGCGCAGCGAAGCAAAACGGCCTGAAAGTGTTGTTCGGCGATATCAGCATGGAAGCCGTGCAACGAGCAGCCAACCTCGGACGGGCACGTGCCGTGTTCCTGTCGACAACTAATAAAAAAACATTGCGGTCAATTGCAACGACATTGCGCCAGATGTACCCTGGACTGAGCATCTACACCCAGGTGTCGACACTCAAAGATGCGGCCGATCTGCATGAGAATGGAATTCGGTCTGCGGGTGCGATTTATGTCGAGAGCACCCTGGCGCTTGGCAAGGAGATAATCGCAGAATTCGGGGTGCCTGAGGAGGAAGCCGATACGCTGGTAAAAGAGATGCAGGCCGGCGATTATGCCTTGATCCGACAAGCCGTGACTTAAAACGATTTGAGATGACAATATGTGCCATGTGTTTATCTTTACGAAATATTGTGAAAGTACTTATAAATTAAATATGGTCAGCTACAGGTGCCGGGAGATAAGCCTCATAAGCTTTTTTTGAGTTGTCAATTTTAAAACTAAGATTTAGTATCAATCAGGTCAGGGAATGCGTTCTTTTGTCATACCGGCGTAGGCCGGCATCCAGAGATGCCCCCTTAAAAAACTAGATTCCGGATCAAGTCCGGAATGACAAGCGTTGATGCTTAAGACTCCCTGACCGCTGTATCAGGCAGAACAGCGGTTACTATTACGCGACAAATCAGTCGGTTTTGCACATTAGCTGATACCGTTGCGTTTTATCAATTGCCGGCTGCTGTACTTTCAATATTGACAACGTTATACAACCGCCTCAAACGAGAGGTAATGTCGAATGTCAAGTTCAGGTGAACTATTATTCGAGCAACCCTCCCAAGATAATCTGCAGGTGATTTTCAGTGGAAGTTGGAAGCTTGGGGAACCGCTTCCATCTGCTGATGATGTCCGGCAGAAGATCGAATCGGCCGGCCCGATCCGTCAAATTACGTTTAATACCGAAAAACTGGGAGACTGGGATTCCGGCCTGCTCACTTTTCTCAGAAAACTGTGGAAATATTGTTCGAAGAGCGACATTGCTGTGGATAGCAGCGGGCTGCCGGGTGGGGTCCGACAACTTCTGGAGCTGGCAGCGGCAGTGCCCGAGAAAAAGGACGCCCGCAAGTCTGAAGGCCGGATGACGTTTCTCAGCTATCTGGGGGACCAGACGGTACTATTTTTCAACGGTGCCAGCGAACTATTGGCGTTTATCGGCGAGGCGGTAGTAGCTTTTCTCAGACTTTTTCAGGGTAAAGCCCAGTACCGTCGTACCGATCTGTGGCTGGTCATGGAGGCCTGCAGTGGACTAGCGCTTCCCATTGTAGCCCTCATCAGTTTTTTGGTGGGAATGATTTTGGCATTTATCGGCGCCATTCAATTGGCACTTTTCGGAGCCGAGATCTATGTGGCCGATCTTGTGGGAATTGCCATGGTGCGGTTGATGGCCGCCATCATGACGGGCATCGTCATGGCCGGGCGGACGGGAGGCGCCTTTGCCGCCCAGCTTGGCACTATGCAGGTAAACCAGGAGATCGATGCCCTCAAGACCCTGGGACTGTCGCCCATCGAGTTTTTGGTTTTGCCGCGCATGCTGGCCTTGGCTCTGTTGATGCCACTTCTATCGCTGTTTGCCAATGTCATGGGGATATTGGGCGGTGCGGTGGCGACGATTACCCTGCCCGATGTCAATATTATCCAATATTTCGACCAGCTAGTTGGAGCGGTCAGTCTCTGGGATCTGTGGATCGGGATTTTCAGCAGTGCTATTTTCGGAGTGATTGTAGCGGTGGCTGGCTGTATGCGCGGCATGCAGTGTGGTCGTAGTGCTTCTGCGGTGGGGGATGCGGCCACCTCGGCGGTTGTCACGGCCATTGTGGGCATTATCGTGGCCACTGCGATCATTACTATTATGACGAATGTTCTTGGGATTTAGATTATAGGTTCCAGGTTCTTGGTTCTATGTTCCAGGTTAACCGGATCGGTTCCATTTCAACCTTGAACCCTGAACCCCGAACCTCTGAACCCAGAACCCAGAACCCTGACACCTGAAGCTTCTATTTACCGTCAACCGTTTGAAAATTATGAAACAACCGGAACCCCACATCACCGTCAAAGACCTCACCATGGCCTATGGGGACTTTGTGGTCATGCGCGATCTGACTTTTACGATTAACCGGGGCGATGTTTTTATCATCATGGGAGGCAGCGGTTGCGGCAAGAGCACCATGATGACCATATTGATCGGCCTGAAACCCCCGGCCAAAGGTAAGGTCTTTTATGACGATACCGATTTCTGGGCGTCTGAGCCTGATATCCGCGATCAAATCATCCGCCGGGCTGGTGTTATGTACCAGAGTGGTGCCCTATGGAGTTCCATGACCTTGGCCGAGAATGTGGCCCTGCCCATTGAAACTTATACAAACCTGACGCCGGCAGAGATCCGCGACACCGTTGAGCTGAAGATGGCCCTGGTGGGACTGGCCGGTTTTGAAGAGTTTTACCCTTCGGAAATAAGCGGAGGGATGCAGAAACGGGCCGGGATTGCTCGGGCCATGGCGCTTGATCCGGAAGTTCTTTTCTTTGACGAACCCTCGGCCGGATTGGACCCGGTAAGCGCGCGCCGATTGGATGATCTCATCCTGCAATTGAGCGAAAGCCTGAGCACTACCATGGTGGTGGTGACCCACGAGCTGGCCAGCATCTTTGCCATTGGAAGCAACTCCGTATTTTTAGATGCCTCCATACGAACCATGACGGCCACGGGCAATCCCAGCAAACTGCTGGCCGAAACGCAGGACCCGACGCTGCGTCTTTTTTTAACCCGTGGCGAGCAAACATAATCACAGGAAGGAACATCATGGCCAAACAAGCAAACCGGAAAATGATTGGTGCTTTCGTTATTCTGGCGGTGGGTATTCTGGCGGCCAGTATTGTCATTTTCGGATCAGGCGACCTGTTCAAAGAATCCCTAGAATATGTGCTTTATTTCGAAGAATCCCTCAAGGGTCTGAGCGTGGGATCCCCGGTGCTGTATCATGGATTCCCGGTGGGGCAGGTAAATAGGGTGGTCATCCATGCCGACATCACAGAACTCAAGGATTATATCCTGGTCTATGTGGAGGTTTATCCGGAGAGTGTTATAGTTGTGGCGGAGGATATGAAATTTAACTGGAAAGGCAGGATGTCCGATCTCATCGATCACGGACTGCGGGGCCAGTTGGTGCCCCTGAGCCTGGTTACCGGAAAGTTGGCCGTTTTGCTTAGAGAGCATGCCGACACGCCTATTGTACGGAAGAATATTGATAAAAATTATGAGGAAATCCCGACGATCCCGTCAACCATGTCAAAATTAGAGGCATCCCTGGCAAATCTTGATCTCCAGAAAATAAACGACAGTTTAATCTCAGTCCTGGACGGAGTTGATCGTATCCTGCAAAACCCGGACATCGACGCCAGTTTAAGTGAGTTAAGAAGCGCTTTAGGAGACGCGCGGGGTTTGATGCAAAACGTGAACAGCAAGGTGGATCCTTTAGCAGACAACTTGAACAATACACTTACCGATACCAGGGCGTTGGTCAACAATGTGAATGACAAAGTAGATCCCCTTTCGCAATCGGTGGCCGAAGCCCTGCAATCGGTTGATACGGCTTTTAAAAGCATTGATGATCTAGTGGGCAAACGTTCGCCCACCCGTGCTGAACTGGATAATCTATTAAAGGAGCTGTCAGGTGCCGCCCGTTCCCTGCGCGTCCTGGCTGATTATCTGCAGCAACACCCTGAAGCCCTGATAAAAGGGAAGGCCTATAAGAATTATTAACAAGGAGATTTTCACATGTATGAGGCATTCAGTCAGATACGAAGATGGATGATTGCCGCCGCCCTGTTTGCCGTGATCGGGTGTGCCACGACCCCTCCTCCCAACTTCTATCAACTGGAGGAAACCGCCAGTACGCAACTGAGCGGTCTGGAACGCGGAATCGCCATCGGCGTCGGGCCTGTCAATGTGGCGCCTTACCTTGATCGGCCTCAGGTTGTGATCCGCGGCATGGGTCACAAGCTGGAACTGTCGGAATTCAACCGGTGGGTGGAGCCGTTGACGGACAGCATCCCCCGTGTGATCATTGTCAGCCTGTCTAATTTGCTGGAAACCACCAGGGTTTATCGTGTTCCCCGGCGCAATGAAACCATACCACTTGAATTTAGGACTGAGATTGATATCGCCCGGTTTGACGGAACACTGGGCGGTGATGCCCTGCTGGTGGCGCGCTGGACCCTTTACGG